>NZ_JBFBEK010000014.1:0-215186 GCF_040683715.1 Streptomyces sp. NPDC093260 | reverse complement strand
GTACTCGCCGCGATCGCCGACAACCCGAACGTCCGCATCCGTGACATCGCCGCCCACTGCCGCCTCACGGAACGGGCCGTCCAGCGGATCATCTCCGACCTCGAGAGCGACGGTTACCTCTCCCACACCCGCGACGGACGCACGAACACCTACCGCATCGATCCCGGCAAGGTGCTGCGCCACCCGGCGGAGGCCGGCCTCTCCGTGGGCGCCCTGCTCTCCCTGCTCGTGCAGGACGAGAGCGAGCGCAACAAGAAGCCGATCGCCCCGTAGCAGCGCCCCACCCCCGGCACGGCGCAGGGCAGCGGGCTCCTCCTCCCACCCGCACCAGGCCCGCGGCCGGCGCGACGCCGCCACACCGGCGACGCCCCCGGAGCAGTTCCCGGACGGCATCCCGGCGGCGCCGATCCACCCACCCGGCCCGCCGGGAGGGAACCGCACCGGCCGCCCTCGCGGACGAGCTGCTTCTCGACGTCCGAGGACGGCCGGCCACCGCACGACGACCCTCACCCCGCGGCCCGATCCCCGCGGCCTGAAGGCCGTCGTCCCCCACGGCCGCGGAACGTCGCCGAGCCCCGCACTCGCGCGCGGCCACGTCCGACGTGCGGCGGGCGCTGTTCCACCGTGCTGGAGGGACCGCAGGTCACCCGGATCCGGCGCTTTCCGCGTCCCGCAGCGTGTCGGCACGCTGCGAGCGCGCACCGGTCCGCCGTGGCTGCCGACCGCCCGACACCTGCTGCTCGGGCCCGGCATCCGGTGACGTCGGAGACCTCCGCGGAGGCACTCCGCTCCCGTCCCGTCGCACGGGTGGGGCGAGGGCCGGGACGGTCAGATGGTCCAGGACGCCCGTGACGCGCAGCATGCGCTCCAGGAAGTCCGGCGGGTGGTCGAGGAGGAGGTCGGCACCGGCGGCACTGGTGTGCCGGTGGATCATCAGCAGGGCCGACAGACCTGACGAGTCGATCCAGGTCAGCTCGCGGAAGTCGAGGCGCACCCGGTTCAGTCCGGCGCCGTGGCGACTGAGGCGGTCGACCACGGTGCTCACGAGGTCGTCGCAGGTCTCGTAGTCGAGTTCCCCCGCCACCCGTACGGTCAGCGAGGGGGGCTCGGTATGCGCGGTGACGGCGAATTCGGTGGGAGGCAGTTGGGTCATCTTCATGCGTCGGGGTCGGGGACGGGATCGCAGGCGTGCCGGGCCAGAGCCGCAGCACCCCGCTGGAGCATGGCGAGGGCCCGGGAGAAGTCGTGCAACTGCTCCGTCAGGAGGTGCAGGGCGGCGACGAGGGAGCGGGTGGGCACGTGCCGGGCGGTGAGGATGTCGGCGGTCCAGCCGAGGAACGACTGGAAGAGCTCGGGATCGTCGACGTAGAGGGCTGTGGCGAGGAAGTCGACGATGTGCGCGAGGTCCTCGGCCGTGCGCTCGCGCTGGACCTCGGTGTACGAGCGCATGGCGGGGAAACGCTTCTCCAGGTCGACCAGGGTCTGTTTGACCAGCTGGCCCCGCGTTCGCGTGACCAGGGTGTATTCCTGGTCGGCGAGGTGCGGCAGGTCGTCGACGACCTGCCGGACAGTGGCCGGACCAGGCCGGGAGACACCCGCTTCCAGCACGTCGGCCGCGCCTCGGGCGTCGGGTGCCCATGCGTCGGCTCGCAGGCAGCGGGCGTGGCGCCCGTCGGCTCCGAAGGCTCGGCCGCCCGCCATGACGGGCACGCCAACGGCCTGGCAGGCGGTGATGGCCGCGTGGGCGGAAGGCAGGTGGGTGGGGATCGACCCGGACAGCAGCACCACGTCGGGATCGGTGGCGTGCAGGTGGGCGATCAGGTGCTCGGTGGGCGTCTGAGCGCCCAGGTAGTCGACCTGCCAGCCGCGCAACCACAGCGTCTCGGCGACGAGACGGGCGGGGAAGGCGTGCCATTCGCCGTCCACGCAGCTCACGGTGACCCTGCCCTGCCGCACGGCACGGGGCCGGCGGTCCCGTCGATGATGGGCGACGGCGGCCATGGCGCGTTCGTTGATGGCGGTGGCGGCGTGCTCCTGGGCCACGGTGAGGCGGTCGGCGGCCCATTCGACGCCGACCTTCGCCTGCACGGGGGCGATGACGTCCAGCAGCAGCGCCTCCTCGTCCAGGCCGTCCGACAGAGCGTCCTCCAGGACGCCCACGGCGGCATACTCCTCGCCGCCGACCGCGGCCTGCCACAACAGCTCCCGCAGTTTCGCCCGCGTCACCCGCTGCTCCCGTCGCTCCCGCCGTCCACGTGCTCCTTGACGATGGTCAGCGGCCCGGTCGCAGGCGCGCTGATCGCGACGACGGCCATGTCGTCGTGCCGACCGGACCCCAGCCACTGGGCGGCCAGCATCTGCACCCGTTCCGCAACCGCTTCCGCGGGCATCCCCGCGCATTCGGCCAGTGCCCTCTTCAAACGGTGCTCCTGGAACAACTCGTCGCCCAGCGGCCCACCGCGTGCCTCGGTGATCCCGTCGGTGTAGAGCACGCATGTCTCACCGGCGTTCAGCACCGTCTTCACGGTGCGGGCGGACACCAGCGGCAACGCACCGATCAAAGTACCGCGGGTGGGGACCTCCTCCACGGTGCCGTCGGCGCGGACGATGAGCGGCGGCAGGTGGCCGGCGCTGGTGAGCCGCAGCTCGGCCCTACCCGCGCGGCGGCGCACGGAGGCCAGGACCATGGTGGCGAAGCGGGCGTGGTGGGACGAGAGAAGAGCGCCGTTGAGCAGGTCGAGTACCCGCTGGTGGTCGTCGGCCAGGGGCAGCAGGGCGTGCAGGGTGTTACGGATCTTGCCGGTGAGCACCGCGGCGTTCAGGCCCTTTCCCGCGACGTCACCCAGGACGACGAGAGTCTCCTCGGAGGGGCCGGCGCCGGGATGGACGTCGTAGAAGTCCCCTCCGACGCGCTCGTGGTCCCTGGCCGCGCGATAGCGGCCCGCGTAGTCCACGCCGTGCACACGGGTCAGGGAGGGCGGCAGCAGTTCCCGCATCAGGGTGGCGGTGATCGCGGCCTGCTCGGTGTAGAGGCGGGCGGCCGAGAGCGCGGCTCCGGCCCTGGCGGCGAAGAGCCGCGCGAAGATCTCCTCACCTTCGCTGAACACCTGCTCCGTGCTCGAGCGAAGCAGGACGAGGGTTCCCGCGGGCACTCCGTGGCCCGGCAGCGGGGTGACGATCACCGACCCGACCGGGCCGGAGAAACCGTCGGGGACGGCCCAGTCGGGAAGGTCCGCGGGGTTCAGCCAGCGGGCGGGAACCGGTGGGAATCCCTGCAGGGCCTCGGTCAGTCCGGGGACGCTGCCCGTATCGATCTGTCGCATGACCTGCGTGACCGGTGCGCCGCGCCGGGCGTAGGTCAGCGGGTGACGCCGTCCCTGCGGTGGAGCGACGAGGAGGGCGGCCTCCGCCAGGTGTTCCGCAGCCATCGAAGCGGTCACCTCCATGCACCGTGGCACGTTCAACGTCGACAGCAGCGTCGAGGAGGCCTCGGCGAGTATGTCGGCCCGCTCCTGCGTGGTCTTCAGGACCGACTCGGCGTAGCGGCGGTCGGTGTCGTCGAGCAGCCACCACACCACGCCTCCGTCGCCGGAGGCGGTGGGATGGGCTTCGAAGAACCGGTCGCCGATGCGGCCGGCCGGAGGGTCGGCGCCGCCGCGGCGCGGAGAGGTGACGGCGCGCCGGTGCGCGTCGGACAACCAGAGTGGCGCCGCCTGGCGCAGCCAGTCGCGGGCGGGCGCGTCCGGCAGGAGGGCTCGGGCGGCCTTGTTGAGGCGTACGAGAGAGCCGTGGCGGTCGATCACCAACACGGGACAGGGGGCGTCATCCCATGTGGCACCCCTCGCGGGGGCGGCGCCGAGCGGGTGGGCGGGTGAACCGCTGGAAGCAGACACAGACGGAGGCACGCATCGTGCGCACCTCACCACCTTTCTGTTCTGGAGCAATAGATGTCGTCCAGCAACCGTCCCGCAGCCACTTCGGCAATGCAAGGCGCCCTCCGAACCCACATACCGCCATCACATTCGCCACACAGGTCGTACCGGGGGCCGGACAAGGGGAACAGAGGCGTTTTCGCGAGCCGGCGGGCAGTAGGGTGGTCACCCAGTCCAGCGAACCGTCGCCGAGGCGTTCGCCGACCGGTGAGGTGGAGGAGTCCGCTGTGCTGCAGGTCACCGAACGCACGGACGACGAGGTGGTCGCGCGACTGCCGCAGGACGTCGACCTCTACACCACGCCCGGCCTGCGCGCCGTGGGCGACCGCATCATCGACGAGGGCTGCCGACACCTCGTCCTCGACGCCTCGGACACCCTGCACGTGGACTCGACCGGCATCACCTTGATCATCACGTGGTACCGGCGCCTGGACCGGATGGGCGGTGCGGTGGTGCTCACCCAGGTCCAGGACCACCTCTGCGACCTGCTCCTGCGGCTGGGTCTCGGCACCGTCATGACGATCACACGCCGCACGGCCCGTCCCGACTCCCCGAACGGCGGAGGGTGAGCCGCGCGGCGTGGGCCGGTGTGCGAACGCGGCCCCGCTCCCCCGCGGGGTTCCGGCGCCCGGCGGCGTCCGGGTGACCGGACGGCACGAGGAGTGCTCCAGGGCCTGTCGTCCGGATCATGCCGGGCTCGCGGGGCCTGATCCGAACGAAAGCCCCTGGTTGACCGCTTTGAGTGCCTTGGTCGGCCTTCGGCCGGTCTTGCTCCCGCCGTGGCCCTCATCCAGGCCGACTGCCCGCAAGGGGCATCCGGTACCGACGCGCTCGGCGAGTTCGGCACGCAGGGCAGCGAGTTCGGACATGCGTGCGTCGACCAGCTTGATCTTCTCTTCGAACAGCGCGGACAGCGCCTCCGCCGCGTCCGGCGCCCCGCGCAGTTCCTCGCCGGTCCGCGCGATCTCCGCCAACGAGAATCCGAGTGTCTGTGCCGCGCGGACATACTGCAGCCAGGCCACCGCCTCGGGCGGGAAGTCACGATACCCGTTGGCCAGACGCCGGCCTGCGATGAGGCCGACTCTCTCGTAGAACCGGATCGTGTCCCTGGTCATCCCCGTCTGCGCCGCCAGCTCTCCGATGCGCATCCCCAACGCCCCCTCCACGTCATGGGCTTGACCTTGGACCGTACTCCACTGTTTAGCGTGAGGCGTCGCTGGCAGCCCAACAGTCGGAGCCCCGAAATGACGCGTCCCGATGCCCCCGTACGCCCCGCCTGCCTTCGCACCGTACGCGCGAGCGCCTGGTACGACTTCGCCGTCACCGCGGGGTTCGTGACGCCGTGGACGTACGCGTGGGTGCACGACGCGTTGTCCGCGCTGGGTGAGGCGCTCGACTGGGGCGCTCTGCCCGAACTCGATTCCTGGCAGATCCTGTACGCCAATCTGATGGGCTCGGTGGTGGTCGTCTGGGCCGCGCTGCGGATCGTCCGGCCGCTACCGGCACACGGACTCTTCGACGGCATCGCGCGCACCCTGTTCTCGGCGTGGATGGCATACGCGCTGCTGCACGGTGTCTCACGGATACTGTGGCTGTTCCTCGCCCTGGAGATCGCGTGGGGGGTCGCCCAGCTCGCCCCCTGGCTGCGGAACCGCCCGACGGGGGCCGGCCTCGAGCACCGGGCCGGCCGACTGGAACGCTCGAAGAACTCGTGACGCGCCGCCCGTCCTGTGTCCGCCACCGTGGCCGGCGACTGCTTGGACGACCGGAGTCGGGCCGGCCCGGGGCGGGTGGGGCCGGCGGTACTCGGCCGGCCCTCTACTCGAAGAACTTCAGGCTCCAGCCGGTGTCGGTGTTCGGGCCGGGGACGTTGGCGCGGCTGTAGGCGGTGTTGCCCCACCAGCAGAAGCTGCCGGTGTACCAGTACCGGTTCTCCCACGAGTACGGGGTGCCCTTGGGGACGGCGTGGAACATCAGGGGGAACTTCGGCCCGGCGGGCGGACTGGTGGCGATGTCCCCGTCCAGCAGGACGAAACTGTGGTGACCGGGCCCGTCGACGTACAGCGTCGGGTCCCATCCGGGCATCATCGTCGCGCGGTTGGAGCCGAACAGGCAGCCGTTGGACTTGTACCAGTCCCAGACGTACGTCGGGTCGCCGCCGGCCCGGAGCCTGAGGTCGGCCAGGCAGTACTGGTCGCTCCAGCTGCCGTTGGCCGAGTACACGATGTGCAGCTGGCCGTTCGGGTCCTTGATGGCCTCCGGCGCCTCGTTGATGAACGGGTCGCCGACCACCCGCTCCCAGCTCTCGCGCGGTTGCGAGATGATGTGGCGCGCGCCGGTCGGCGCGGTCGGGGTGTTCATGCGGGCGATGTAGAGGTTCTGCTCGACGTTGGTGTCACCGGCCCACCCCGACCAGACGAACCAGCGCTGCCCGTTGAAGGTGAACAGGGTGCCGTCGATGGCCCACTTGTCGTCCGGCAGGGCCAGCCGCGTCTCGGCGGTGTATCCGCTGTCCGCGGTCGCGGAACTGATCACGTACATCCGGTGCGCGCTGCCGCGGCCCGCCGAGAAGTAGACGTAGTAGCGGCCGCCGTCCCGCACGATCTCCGGTGCCCAGACCTCGCCGAGGCCGCGGGTGTCCGACCAGACCTGCCGGGCGGGCGCCGAGGCCAGGGCGTCGGTCGAAGAGGCCTGGCGCACGGCGATGCCGCCGCCGGTCGACTGCACCGAGACGTAGGTGCCACCGACCCGCAGGACACTCGGGTCCGCGGCCCGCAGACCCGTCTGCCCCGCCTGGGCGGGTCCGGCGGACGTCAGGGACAGGACTGCGGTGAGGAGAGCGGACAGCACCACGGCCGCGGCTCCGGAAAGACGGCGAGAAAGTCTCATGGTTCCCTTCCCATGGTCGGAATCCGTTGCGATGCCGAGCGGCGGGGGGGGCTCGCCCACTCCGCGCCGCGCCTGTGCTTCGGTGCGGGGATCAGGTCCACGGCGTCGACGCCCCGGGGTGGCGAGGTCGATCACGTCCTATGCATGACAAAGATGGGGGCGGGTCTCGTGCGTCGGCCCCGGGCATGCGGTCCGAGCCGCGGTAGGCGGAACGTAGCACGGAACAAAGGCGACCGGAATCACCCAGGAACGACCAGTGATCGAACTCGCCGGACCGGCCGACCGGCTGACGACGACGCTGCCGTCACGAGGGCCCCGGGCCGGCGGCCCGGCCCGGGGCCGGTGCGGCGGCCGGCTACTGCGACACGCGGACGTAGTCGACGAGCATCCTCTGCGGCAGCACGGTCGTGGCGTCCGGCGATCCGGGCCAGTCGCCGCCCACCGCGTTGTTCAGGATGATGTAGAAGGGGTGGTCGTAGACCCAGGGGCCCCGGGTCTGTTCCACCGTCGAACGGTCCGCGGTGAAGAAGCTCTTGCCGTCCACGGAGAACGTCATACGGCTGGAGTTCCAGTCCAGGGCGTAGGTGTGGAAGGCGGCGGCGAAGTCGCTGCCCGCGACCGTGTAGGGGGAGCCGTAGCCGTTCCCCCCGTTGTACGCGGGTGCGTGCAGGGTGGAGTAGACGGAGTCCGCGACCTTGCCGACGTGTTCCATGATGTCGATCTCACCGCAGTTGGGCCACGGGGTGCCGGTCCTGAAGTTCGATCCCAGCAGCCAGAAGGCCGGCCACAGCCCCTGCGTGCCCGACACCTTGATGCGTGCCTCGACGTGGCCGTAGGTGAAGTCGAAGTGGTCCGAGGTGTTGATCCGGCCCGAGGTGTACTGTCCGTTGGCCTCCTTGCGCGCCTCGATGACGAGGTTGCCGTTGCCGTCCATCGAGGTGTTGTCGCCGTTGGTGTAGTACTCCAGCTCGCCGTTCTGGCCGTTGCCCGGATCCTGGGTCCACTTCGTGGCGTCCGGCTTGCTGCCCGCCGGGCCGTTGAACTCGTCGCTCCACACCAGATGCGTGGGATTGCCCGGGTCGGCCGGGGGCGGGGGCGGGGCGGTGGGGTTGCCGCCGGTGCCGTACACGTCGAAGGTCCACAGCGAGTAGCCGTAGCCGTTGCTGCGCGCCGTGCCGTACATCCGCACCCAGCGTCCGGTGCCGTCGACGTTCAGGGTCTCCTTGAAGCCCTTGCCGTTCGACGTCGAGTAGATGCTGGTCCAGTTGACTCCGTCGGGCGAGGTCTGGATCTGGTAGGCGGTGGCGTAGGCCGGGTCCCACTGGAGGACGACCTTGGTGACGTGCGCGGTCGCGCCGAGGTCGACGGCGATCCAGCCCGGGTCCACCCAGCCGTTGGCGTCGCTGGTCGCCCAGCGCGTGGCCGGGTCCTCGTCGAACGCCTTCGCGGGGGTGCAGTCGACGCAGCTGTTGGCGTTCTGGTACGTCGAGGCGGTGGCCGGCTTCTTGTACGACAGCAGCGTCGCGCCGTCGCCCGGCGGGGACGTCGTCCCTCCGGTGAAGACCTGGAACTCCCAGAGGGAGTAGCCGTACTGGGTGGCGCGGGTGGTGCCGTAGACCCGAACGTAGCGGCCGGTGCCGGCCGTCGAGATCAGTTCGGTGGCGCCGGCGCCCGTGGTCGTGCTGTAGACGCTGGTCCAGGAGGCGCCGTCGTCGGAGACCTGGATCTGGTAGGCCTTCGCGTACGCCGTCTCCCAGCTCAACTGGACGCCGCAGACGCTCTGCCGGGAGCCGAGGTCGACCTGGAGCCACTGGGGGTCGGCGGCGGCGCTGGACCAGCGCGTACCGGGGTCGCCGTCGACCGCGGCGGTGGCCGGGGTGCCGGCGTTCTCGGTGGAGGAGGCGGTGGCGGGCCTGCCGAGTGCGGCATCGGCCGTCGAACAGGCGCTGGCGGTGCCGGCCGTTCCGTAGACCTGGAACTCCCAGAGGGACACTCCGTACTGGGTCGCCCGCTGGGTGGCGGTGAGGCGGACGTACCGCCCGGAGCCGTCGACGGAGAGGTTCTCGGTGCCGCCCCGGCCCGTCGTGGTGGTGTAGAGGTCCTTCCACGTGGTGCCGTCGGTGGAGGTCTGGATCCGGTACGCCGTGGCGTACGCCGTCTCCCAGTTCAGGGTGACGGAGCTGATCGTCGCTCCGGTGCCGAGGTCGACCTGGAGCCACTGGGGGTCGGCGGCCGCGCTGGACCAGCGCGTACCGAGGTCGCCGTCGACCGCGGCGGTGGCCGGGGTGCCGCCGTTCTCGGTGGAGGAGGCCGTGACCGGCTTCCCCTGCGAGAGCAGGGTTCCGGCGGCACGGGCCGGTGACTGCGTGACGGCCAGGGTGAGGGCGGCGACGAGCACCGTCACACAGGCCAGGACCGTCATACGGAAGGATCTGGGAGGGGACAGGGCTGGGGGTTCGCCGATCACGGGGTCTCCTTGATGTCGCCGGGCAGTGCGGGACCGCGCTCTCCGTCCGCCACCGCGACGGCCTCGCGCCGCGGCTGCGCGGATACCTCACCGGGGCGCACGGCCCCGCGCCGCTGGCCCGGTGCCCCGCTTGGTCGGCGTCCGCCCCCGGCTCGCTCGCGCGGCGGCCGTGGGCGGACCGGCGGCCACGGGTCGCACGGCGGCGGGGACGGGAGAGCGTCCTCCGGAACCATGCCCGTCCGTCATGTGCCGGTCAAGAACTTCAACGCCTTTACTTTCACCTTGACTTAAGGGCGCAGAGTTCTACGCGGGCGGCGTGAACGAGGCCGGCCGGGAACTCCTGACCGCCTTCCCGCGCCGCCGCGCACGTCGGCCGTCACGCGTCAGCAGAACTCCTCGACGTACAGCAGGACGCGGCCGTCCCCGGAGCGGAAGGCGTGCGCCTGGTACGTCCACGTGCCCGACCCTGCTGTGCCGAGTCCGTCCTCGACCAGTGCCCACGCCGCCTCGCGCTCCTCTTCCGGAACGGGCCGGAGCACCTCCCCGGCGCCCTCACCGACGATCATCTCGTCCGCGCCGCGCACGAGCCGTTTGGCGAGCCGCACATCCAGCGGCCCCCGGCTCTTCGTCCACAGACAGCCCCGCTCGTCGACGAGCTCGCCCGAAGTCGCCGGGGAGGACCAGCCCTCCGCCGGACCGGTCCCGTCCGTGGCCACCATGTCGGCCACCACATCGGCGAAACTCCTGTCGGACGCCCGCTTCTTCGGCATGACACCCAGTGTGACAGCAGCCGCCCGGCACCCTGTGATCCGCCCTCGGAGGCACCCGGCACGAGGACGCGGTCCGCCCCTCGATCGGGCTCGGTGCGATGCGTCCCGGTCGACCGCACCGACCTTCCCGGCAGGCACGCCCCTTCGCAGCCCCTTTCGCCCCTCTTTCGGCCGTCTTCTCAGTGACACCGCGCACTTTCGGTCACCGATTGCGCATGCGATCCACAGGGTCGGGCAGGTGGCCCGGTCCCCGAGCGTGACACGCGTGTGACGCAGGGGAACGGAACAGGAACGGAAGGCTGTACTGATCATGGTGGACAGAACGGAACGACAGGTCCGGGCGACCATCCACGCGGGAGGCGAGTGGCTCGAGGCGAGCTCCGGCGCGACGCGCGAGATCCTCGACCCGGCGGACGCCAGGCCGTTCGCCGTGGTCGCCGAGGGGGACGAGAAGGACGCGGACAAGGCGGTGGCCGCCGCCCGGCAGGCGTTCGACCACGGCCCCTGGCCCCGCACCGCGGTCGCCGAACGTGCCGCGCTGCTGCGCCGCGCCGCGGACCTCCTGGTCCGCGACCGCGAGGAACTCGGCCTGCTGGAGAGCCGCGACGCCGGCAAGACCCTGGAGGAGGGGCGCGTCGACGTCGACTGCGTCGCCGACGCCTTCCGCTACTTCGCCGACCTGGTCGCCGCCGAGGCCCCGGGCCGGGTGGTCGACGCCGGCTCCCCCGACGTCCACAGCGTCGTCGTCCATGAGCCGGTCGGTGTCTGCGCGCTGATCACCCCCTGGAACTACCCGCTCCTCCAGGCCAGTTGGAAGATCGCCCCGGCGCTCGCGGCCGGCAACACCTTCGTGGTCAAGCCGAGCGAGATCACCCCGCTGACCACCGTCGCGCTGATCGAGCTGCTCACCGAGGCCGGGCTGCCCGCCGGGGTCGCCAACATCGTCACCGGCCCCGGTCACACCGTCGGCGCCCGGCTCGCCGAGCACCCCGGCGTCGACCTGGTCTCCTTCACCGGCGGCCTGGCCAGCGGCACCAAGGTCGCCCAGGCGGCCGCCCCCGGCGTGAAGAAGGTCGCACTCGAACTCGGCGGCAAGAACCCCAACGTGGTCTTCGCCGACGTCTGCGCCACCGACGAGGACTTCGACACCGCCGTCGACCAGGCCCTCAACGCCGCTTTCATCCACAGCGGCCAGGTGTGCTCGGCCGGCGCGCGCCTGATCGTCGAGGAGTCCGTCCGCGACCGGTTCGTCGCCGAACTCACCCGCCGCGCCCGGAAGATCAGACTCGGCCGCGGCACGGAGGACGGCGTCGAGTGCGGTCCGCTCGTCTCCGCACAGCAGCGCGCCAAGGTCGAGGCGTACGTCGCGTCCGCGCTGGCCGAGGGCGCGGTGCTGCGCTGCGGCGGCAAGCGGCCCGAACCGTCGGAGCGGCGCCCCGAGTCGGGCTATTTCTACGAGCCGACCGTCCTCGACGCCTGCCACCGCGAGATGAAGGTCGTCCGCGAGGAGGTCTTCGGCCCGGTCCTCACCGTCGAGACCTTCCGCACCGAGGACGAGGCCGTCCGCCTCGCCAACGACACCGAGTACGGTCTCGCGGGCGCCGTGTGGACCACCGACGCCGGCCGGGCCCGCCGTGTCGCCGGCAGGCTGCGGCACGGCACCGTCTGGATCAACGACTTCCACCCCTACCTGCCGCAGGCGGAGTGGGGCGGCTTCGGCAAGAGCGGCACCGGCCGCGAACTGGGTCCCGCCGGGCTCGCCGAGTACCGCGAGTCCAAACACGTCTACCAGAACCTCGCGCCGAAGCCGGTGCGCTGGTTCGCCGGCTGAGCCCCCACTCGCCCAGCCGGCCGACCAGCCGCGACACCCGCTCGTTCTCCCACCCCACAGGAGTAACCACCCCATGCCGGATCACACCCACGAATTCGACTACGTCGTCGTCGGCGGCGGCACCGCAGGTTCCGTCATCGCCTCCCGCCTCACGGAGGACCCGGACGTCACCGTCGCCGTCATCGAGGGCGGCCCGAGCGACGTCGGCCGCGACGACGTCCTCACCCTGCGCCGCTGGATGGGCCTGCTCGGCGGCGACCTGGACTACGACTACCCGACCACCGAACAGCCGCGCGGCAACTCCCACATCCGGCACAGCCGGGCGCGCGTCCTCGGCGGCTGCTCCTCGCACAACACCCTGATCTCCTTCAAGCCGCTCCCCTCCGACTGGGACGAGTGGGAGCGGGCCGGCGCCGAGGGCTGGGGCGCCGTCCCCATGGAGGCCTACTTCGCCCGCCTCAAGAACAACATCGTCCCGGTCGACGAGAAGGACCGCAACGCCATCGCGCGCGACTTCGTCGACGCCGCCCGAGCGGCGCTCGGGGTGCCCCGCGTCGAGGGCTTCAACGAGAAGCCGTTCGCCGAGGGCGTCGGCTTCTTCGACCTCGCCTACCACCCGGAGGACAACAAGCGCTCCTCCGCCTCCGTCGCCTATCTGCACCCGGTGATGGACGAGCGCCCCAACCTCCGTGTCTTCCTGGAGACCTGGGCGTACCGGCTGGAGCTGGACGGGACCCGCGCCGAGGGCGTCCACGTGCGCACCAAGGAGGGCGAGGAACTGCTGGTGCGGGCTCGCCACGAGGTCGTCGTGTGCGCGGGCGCCGTCGACTCCCCGCGGCTGCTGCTGCATTCGGGCATCGGGCCCAGCGCCGAACTGGAGGCCCTGGGCATCCCGGTCGCGCACGATCTGCCGGGCGTCGGCGAGAACCTGCTCGACCATCCCGAGTCGGTGATCGTCTGGGAGACGCACGGCCCGATCCCGGAGAACTCCGCGATGGACTCCGACGCCGGCCTGTTCGTGCGCCGCGACCCCGAACAGCCTGGCCCGGACCTGATGTTCCACTTCTACCAGATCCCGTTCACGGACAACCCCGAGCGCCTCGGCTACGAACGCCCCGCCTACGGCGTGTCGATGACCCCCAACATCCCCAAGCCGAGAAGCCGCGGCCGGCTGTTCCTGACCAGCGCCGACCCGTCGGTGAAACCCGCCCTGGACTTCCGCTACTTCACCGACGAGGAGGACTACGACGCCCGTACCCTCGTCGACGGCCTGCGCATCGCCCGCGAGATAGCCGAGGCGGAGCCACTGGCCGGCTGGCTCAAGCGGGAGGTCTGCCCGGGCCCCGAGGTCGTCGGCGACGCCGAACTGAGCGAGTACGCCCGCAAGGTGGCGCACACCGTCTACCACCCGGCCGGCACCTGCCGGATGGGCGCCGCCGACGACGCGCTGGCCGTGGTCGACCCCCAACTGCGCGTCCGCGGCCTGTCCGGCATCCGCGTCGCCGACGCGTCCGTCTTCCCGACCATGCCCGCCGTGAACCCGATGATCGGGGTGCTCATGGTCGGGGAGAAGGCCGCCGAGCTGATCGGAGGCGAGCGCCGATGACTCTCCCCGTCCCCACCCGCAAGCCCCCCACCGACGCCCCCGTCTTCTCCGTGGACGGCCTGTGGAAGGTGTTCGGCCCCAAGGCCGACCGCGTCCCCGCCGACCCCGGGCTCAGCTCCCTGGACGCCGCCGCGCTGCGCGCGCGCACCGGCTGCACCGCCGCCGTCCGCGATGTCTCCTTCGACGTCCGCAAGGGCGAGGTCTTCGTCGTGATGGGCCTGTCCGGCTCCGGCAAGTCCACCCTCGTGCGCTGTCTGACCCGGCTGATCGAGCCGACGGCCGGCACGATCGCCATCGACGGCGAGGACGTGCGCGCGATGGACAAGGGCCGCCTGCGCGAACTGCGCCGGCACCGCGCCGCCATGGTCTTCCAGCACTTCGGCCTGCTCCCCCACCGCACGGTCCTCGACAACGTCGCCTACGGCCTGGAGATCCAGGGGGTCGGCCGGTCGGAGCGGCGCGAGCGGGCCGCGGAAGTCGTCGCCAAGGTCGGCCTCGGAGGCATGGAGAAACGCCGGCCCGGCCAGCTCTCCGGCGGCCAGCGCCAGCGGGTCGGCCTCGCCCGCGCCCTGGCCGTGGATCCCGAAGTGCTGCTGTTCGACGAGCCGTTCAGCGCCCTCGACCCGCTCATCCGGCGCGACATGCAGGACGAGGTGGTCCGGCTGCACCGTGAGGAGGGCCGCACGATGGTCTTCATCACCCACGACCTCTCCGAGGCCCTCAAGCTCGGCGACCGGATCGCCCTGATGCGCGACGGCCGGGTCGTCCAGTTGGGCACCCCCGAGGAGATCGTCGGCTCCCCCGCCGACGACTACGTCCGCGAGTTCGTCCGGGACGTCCCGCGCGACCAGGTGCTGACGGTCCGTACGGCCATGCGCCCCGCGTCGGCGGCGGACGCGGCCGCCGGTCCCGCGGTCCGCCCCGAGGCCACGGTCGCGGAGGCGATCGAGGCGGTGGCCCGCGCGGGCACCGCGGCCCGGGTCATGGACGCGGGCCGGTGCCTCGGCGTCGTGGACTCCGACACGCTTTTGGGAGTGGTCGCCGGAACGGCCGGGCCGTCGGCCCCGCCAGGCCCCGCCGCCCCGTCCGCCCCCGAGCAGTCGGACGCCATCTCGGCCGCCGGCCAAGCCCATGCGCCCGCCTCCGCGGAAGCCCCTTCGGCGGCCTCCCCCACCGGCACACCTTCGGTGACCTCCACCGCGGAGCCCGGCGCGCCTGATGCCGAACCGGCCTCCGGCGCCGGCGTCCCCGGCGCGGCCTCCGCGGCCGCGGCACCCGGCGCCGGGTCCGACGCGCGTGCCGCCGGAGCCGGGCAGCGACGCGGCCAGGCGTCACCGCCCCCGCGGCGCACGAGTCCGGAGGTGATCTGATGGCCACGCTGTCCGTCACCGCCGCCCGCACCGGCGCTCCCCGCCTGCTGCGCAGCCGGGCCCTCGGCAAGCTGCTCCTGCTGGCCCTGGTCGCCGCCGTCCTCGCCCCCTGGGCCGCCGCCCGCTGGCCCGGCGCCGCCTGGCCGCACGCCCTCACCGTCGACCTGACGAAGCCGCTCGCCTCCGCCGGCGACTGGGTCATCGACAACCGGGACAGCCACCCGCTGTTCCTGTACTTCTTCGGCTACATCAGCAACGCGGTCGTCCTCTCCGTCCGCGCGGTCTATCTGACCCTGCTGGCCGCCGGCTGGACCGGCGTCACGGTCTTCGGCGCCCTCGTCGCCTGGCGCGTGGCCGGGGTACGCCTCGCCGCCGGCACCGCCGCCGCCCTGCTCGCCTGCGGCGTCCTCGGCATGTGGGTGCCGACCATGCAGACCCTCGCGCTCATGGTCGTGGCCGTCCTCGCCTCCGTCGTCCTCGGCACGCTCCTCGGGCTCGCCGCCGGGCTGTCCGACCGCCTGGAGCGGGCTCTGCGCCCCGTCCTGGACACCATGCAGGTGCTCCCGGCCTTCGCCTACCTGCTGCCCGTCGTCCTGGTCTTCGGCATCGGCGTCCCCGCGGCCGTCCTCGCCACCGTCGTGTACGCGGCGCCGCCCATGGCGCGGCTGACCTCGCTCGGCCTGCGTGCCGCCGACCCCGGGGTGATGGAGGCGGTGGAGTCGCTCGGCGCCACCTTCCGGCAGCGGCTGCTGACCGCCCGGCTGCCGCTCGCCCGCAAGGAGATCATGCTGGGCGTCAACCAGACGATCATGATGGCGCTCTCCATGGCCGTGATCGCGTCCATGATCGGCGCCGGTGGTCTGGGCGACCGCGTCTACCAGGCGCTGGCCTCCGTGGACGTGGGCGCCGCACTGGCGGCCGGCATCCCCATCGTGCTGCTCGCCGTCGTGCTCGACCGCGTCACCGCCGCCGTCGGCGAGCGCCTGGGCGAGGGCGCCGGGGCCACGTCGCGGCGGACCGCGGCCCGTTGGCCCGTCCTGGCCGTCGTGACGGCCGCCGCGGTCCTGACCGGCCGGCTCACGGACACCCTGACCTGGCCGGGCGGCTGGGTCGCCGACATCGCCGCGCCGGTGGACACCGCCAAGGACTGGATGGTCGACCACCTCTACAGCGGGGTCCCCGTCGTCGGCGGCACCGCCGACTGGGCCGCCCACTTCACCACCTGGGTGCTGGACCCGATCCGCGACGGCCTCCAGTGGCTGCCCTGGTGGGGGCTGCTCCTCGTCGTCGCCGCGGTGGCCTGGCTGATCGGCACCTGGCGCACCGCGCTCACCGCGACGCTGGCCATGGCGGCGATCGGCGTCCTCGGGGTGTGGAAGCCCTCCCTCGACACTCTCTCCCAGGTGCTGGCCGCGGTGGCCGTCACCCTGGTGATCGGCCTCGCCGCCGCCGTCGCCGCCGCCCGCAGCGCCCGGTGCGAACGGATCCTGCGCCCGGTGCTCGACGTCTGCCAGACCATGCCGCAGTTCGTGTACCTGATCCCGGTCGTGGCGCTGTTCGGCGTCGGCCGGGCCCCCGCGGCGGCCGCCGCCGTGATCTACGCCCTGCCCGCCGTCATCCGCATCGTCGGCCAGGGACTGGGCCAGGTCGACCCGGGTGCGCTGGAGGCGGCGCGCTCGCTGGGCGCCACCGGCGCCCAGCAGCTGTGGCAGGTCCAGTTGCCGCTCGCCCGGCGTGCCCTGCTGCTCGCCGTGAACCAGTGCGTGGTGCTCGTGCTCGCCGTGGTCGTCGTAGGCGGTCTCGTCGGTGGTGGGGCGCTCGGCTACAACGTGGTGTTCGGCCTCGCTCAGGGCGACCTGGCGACCGGTCTGGTGGCGGGTGCGGCCATCGTCTGCCTGGGGCTGATGCTCGACCGGGTGACCCAGCCGACGGAGCGCCGCGCGGGGAAGGGAGCCTGACATGCGTATCCGCACCACCGCCTTGGTCGCGGCCGTCGCCGCGCTGGGACTGACCACCGGCTGCGGCGCCGCCGACATGACCAGGCAGGCCAGCCCGTTCGCCGACGCGCAGGGCTCGAAGACCGTCACCCTGTCCGTGCAGTCCTGGGTGGGCGCGCAGTCCAACGTGGCCGTCGCGCGGTACATCCTGGAACACGAGCTCGGCTACCGCGTCGACACCGTACAGGTAGACGAGGTGCCGGCCTGGGACGCGCTCAGCCAGGGCCGGGTCGACGCCCTCCTGGAGGACTGGGGCCACCCCGACCAGGAAAAACGGTACGTCGAGGACAAGAAGACCATCGCCGACGCCGGCGGACTCGGGGTGACCGGCCACATCGGCTGGTTCGTGCCGACCTACCTGGCCGAGCAGCACCCCGACATCACCGACTGGCGCAACCTCGACAAGTACGCCTCCCTGTTCCGCACCGCGGAGAGCGGCGGCAAGGGCCAGCTGATGGACGGCTCCCCGTCCTACGTCACCAACGACAAGGCCCTGGTGGCCAGTCTGAAGCTGGACTACCAGGTGGTGTTCGCCGGCTCCGAGGCGGCGCAGATCACCCAGATGAAGCAGTTCGCCAAGGAGAAGAAACCCTTCCTGACGTACTGGTACACACCCCAGTGGCTCTCGGAGAAGGTCCCCATGACGGAGGTGAGGCTGCCGCCGTACCACGAGGGCTGTGACGCCGACCCGGCGAAGGTGGCCTGCGCCTACCCGCACACCCCGCTGAAGAAGTTCCTCAACGCGCACTTCGCGCAGTCCGGCGGCAAGGCGGCCGCCTTCCTGAAGAAGTTCCAGTGGACCACCGAGGACCAGAACGAGGTCTCGCTGATGATCGCGGATCAGAAGCTGAGCCCGCAGGACGCGGCCCGCAAGTGGGTGGAGGGCCACCCGGAGGTGTGGAAGCGCTGGCTGTCCTGACCTGACCGCCGCACGGCGGACGGGCTCCGGCCGGAGACCGTGCGCGGCCCGGGCGGGCCGCGCACGGCCGGGCCCGTCCGGGAGGCGGCGCGACGCTGCCGGCGCCGTTCGAAGCAGGGCGAGTGGCCGATGACGGAGATCATTCGGCGAGGCAGACGTCCCAGTGCCTCCACCGCTCTGACGGGCGGCGCCTCCGGGCCGACGGCCGTTTCAATGACCACCTGGTCGGGCTGTCCCGGCCGCCTCGACGGCTGTTACAGGACGAGGACATGACGCCGATGAACGCCCGTCCCTTCCGTGCCGTCCCTATAGCCGACCACGCCGAACGGCATGTAGCTCACTTTCGGCAAGAGCGGGAACTCTCGCCACGGAAAGGGACATACCCGTGATGATTTCAAAGCGTCGCTCTCTGCGCACGGCCCTCATCGGCACGCTGGGGGCCGCCTCCCTCGCCCTCGCCCTCGCGGGCACGGCGACGGCCGCCACCGCGGCCACGCACACCGCGTCGCCCGTGGCCTCGGCGCAGAAGGACCAGGCCGCCAGGGCCGGCATCACCGCCACGCCGTCGACGACGTCGGTCCGGGCCTGGCAGCTGTTCCGGGTCACCGGCAAGACCACCGGCATCAAGGCCGGCGGCAAGGTGACCCTCCAGCAGAAGCAGCACGGCACGTGGGTGTCCCTGCCCGCGTCCGCCCCCGTGTCACGCGGCGGCTCCTACTCGCTGGGCGTCAAGCTCGGCCTCAAGGGCAAGAACGACCTGCGCATCGTCAACGGCACGACGGCCTCACCGGTCTTCGACGTCACCGTCCGCTGACCGCGGCCGCCCGTGGGCGGGCCGGGGGCCTCGGCGCACGTGCGGTCAGGCCGCCGGTCCCGCCTCGGCCGGTTTCGCCAGCTCGACGTTGAACTGAGCGCCGACCAGCAGTGCCAGGTTGGACAGCCAGAGCCAGACGAGGAAGACCACCACACCCGCCAGCGAGCCGTACAGCCGGTGGTAGGTGCTCACATGTGAGGCGTAGACGGTGAATCCCAGGGAGGCGGTCAGCAGGAGGACGATCGCGAGGCCGCCGCCCGGCGCCATCCTGCGCACCGGCCTGGACGCGGCGGGTCCCGAACGGTAGAGCACCAGCACGAGAACCACCCCCACCACGGCCAGGACGAGCCACCGCAGTGCGTCCCACGCGGTCTGCGGCACGGCGCCCAGGTTCATCGCCCGTCCCAGGCGTCCGGCCGCGCTGCCGCTCAGCAACAGCGCGAGGGTGGTGGTGAGCAGCAGGCCGATCAGCACGACCGCGGTGAGGATGATGCGTGGCGCGGTCCGCCACACCGGCCGGTGCGAGCTGACGTGGTGGATGGCGTGCAGGGCCCGGCGGAAGACGCTCAGGTAGCTGCATCCCGACCACAGTGCCCCCACGACGCCGACGACCACCAGCACCCATGCCGCGGACGACTGCCGGGCCATCTCCTGGAGGGCGCCGCGCAGGAGTTCCCGGGAGGCGGCCGGGACCACCTGCGTCATCCGGTCGATCACCTCGGGAGTCGTGGTGGGCATGGTCAGCCCCAGGACCGAGAGGATCACCAGCAGGACGGGGAAGAGGGCCAGGACGGCGTAGTAGGTCAGGGCGGCCGCCCAGTCCGTGACGTCGTCGTTCCAGACGGAGACCGGCGTCCGGCGCAGCGCCGCCCACCAGTGGTGCCGGCGGTCGTCGGTTCCACGCATGTTCGAGCGCCCTCCTCGCGGGCTGGTCGCCGTCCGGCGCCTGGAGACGTTCCGTCCCGGCACCGCCTACCCCGCGCCGGCCCGGCTGATGTCCGGGCCGGTCCGGTGCCGGCCCGCGTGGCCGAGGGCTCGGCCCGGTGACTGTCTCGAAGCGGGGCGTAGAGGTACCCCGGCCGGGTATCCGCTGCCCTGTCGGACAGACGGATGTCGCCGACGACTCCGCTCGGTGGAAGGAGAGACGACGCATGGCGGCCGATGCGAACTCCGGCAGGATCACGGGGAAGGTCCAGGGCAGGGCCATCGTCCTGACAGGCCCCGTCTCGAAGGAGGAGATCCGGAACAAGGTGTGGTGGTGGCAGGTGCCTGATCCCCGGACCGCCAGGGAGCGGGAGGACCGCTCCCACGAGTTCGACCCCTCCGAGAAGAGTGTGATCAACACGCTGGGCGGCTACTACGAGGTCCCCGACGATCCCGGCACGCACGAGGCCGACGAGCTGGTCCAGACGGTGTACACGGAACTCAACCCGGGCCGGTGACGGCCCGTCCCCGGCCCGACTCGCCGAGGACACCGGGTGCCGGGCGGGATGCGCTGGAACCGCTTCCCCGCCCGGCGGGCCGGCCCGCCGCGGCGGGGTCGGCAACCGTCGCACCTACGGCTGCCGTGGTGCCGGAAGGTGGTGGCGTCAGAAGTCGTACGGCTTCTCGGTGTTCCAGTTCAGCACGTCGGCCTCGTTCCAACTGAACTGCGGCTTCCGGCCCTTGGAGTCGACGGAGTAGTACGGGCCGGCGTGGCCGTCCGTGCCGCGCAGTGCGAGGGCGAACGAGCGCGCCGTGTGGTGGCCGGAGCCGTAGTCGAAGAGGTTCACCGCGCTGTACACCTTGTCTCCGGGACGGAGGGTGAGGCGCTTGTCGCCGCCCGGGTTGTCCTTCTTCGAGTGCGGCAGTACGCGGCCGTCGACGTCGTCGCCGAGCTTCACGGCCGGGTACGAGGTGACCCAGCAGGGCTTGGCGCTCTCGTTCGACGCGGTGACCAGCAGGTGGTCGCCCTGCTGACCGGCGAACCGGTGCACCGCGGTGACCAGCAGTTCGTCCCCGCGGCAGGGCTGTGCGCCGGCCGTCGCGCCCGTGCCCGCGGCCTCGCCCCTCCCGCTCGACACGGTCGCCGTGCGCGCTTCCTTCTTGGTGTCAGTGCTGCTGATGGTCCGCGCCGCACCGCCCTTGCCCTCTTCGTGAGCCGCGGACCGGCTCTGCGCGGCGCCGGCGGCGTGGTCGCCGTCACCCGCCGTCTTCGAGCCCTCGCCGGCGCCCCCGCAGGCGGCCAGGCCCAGGGCCAGCGCGGCGGTGACGGCGGCCAGGGCGGCAGAACGGGCAGTACGGCGGGCACGTTGCGTGGTCATGATGAGATCTCCCCCATGGTCGGTCCGGACGCGGCGCCTTTCCCTGCCCCGCAGGGTGACCGGTCACGTCGGCGGTTTCGCTGCACCCCGTGAGATGACGCTCACGCGGGCACTGTTCCCCCGGATATGTCCGTGTTCGGTAACAAGGCGATCGGGCCGGGCGCCCCGTACTGACGCCGGTCGGCGAGCTGTTCGTACGGCTACGCGCCCCTCGGCGGGATCGCGTCGGTGCGCTCGCGCTCGGGTGTGCGCAGGGTCAGGAGAGCGACGTCGTCGAGGCCGGGTGGGCGGACACGGTGCAGGAGCTGGTCGGTGAAGGACGGCAGCGGGCGGTGGGCGAGGGCGGCGGCGTGCTGGCGCAGTCGGTCCAGCCCGTCGTCGATGGTGTCGCCGGGTTTCTCGACGAGGCCGTCGGTGTACAGCACCAGCGTGCTGCCCGGGGGCAGGAGCAGGGTGGCATCGGGACGGGGCGCACGGGCGCCCGTGCCGAGCAGCAGGCCGTGGCCGTCGGTGAGGTAGTGGGCCAGCCCGTCGCGGGTGATGAGCAGGGGCGGAGGGTGGCCGGCGTTGGTCCAGGACAGCTGCCAGTGGCCGTCACGGGTCCGGGCGACCCGGGCGAGGACGAGCGTGGCCATGGTGACGTCGGTGATCGGCATGATCGCCTCGTCCAGGCATTCGACGATCCGGCTCGGGGGCTGCTCCTGGGACCAGGCGTAGGCACGGAGCATGTTGCGCAACTGGGCCATGCCGGCGGCGGCCTCCAGGTCGTGCCCGACGACGTCGCCGACGGCGAGCGCGGTCGCGCCGTCGGGCAGGGCGAAGGCGTCGTACCAGTCGCCGCCGACCTGCGAGGCGTCGGGGGCGGGCAGGTAGCGGGCGGTCATCTGCAGTCCGGGCACATGGGGCATCTGGGGCAGCAGATGGTTCTGCATGGTCTCGGCGACCTTGCGCTGGCGCTGGTAGAGGCGGGCGTTGTCCAGGGCCAGGCCGGCACGGCGGGCGATGTCCTCCAGCAGGGGCAGGTCGGCGACGGTGAAGGCGTCCTGACCCCTGGCCCGGCCGAGGGTGAGGGCGCCCAGGACGTCGCGGGTGCTGCGGATGGGGGCGATGGCCGCGGAGTGGATGCCGGTGGTCTCGAACAGGCGGTGTTGCTCGGCTGTGATGCCGGAGTCCGGAGTGCCCTGGTAGATGTCGGGGCCGGCCAGAGCGGACGCGACGCCCCGCAGCGCCTTCGACAGGGGCATCATGGACTGCTCCGGGACGGGCGGCATGGGCCCTTCCAGATCAGCGTGGTGGACCAGGGTGTCGCCCACCGCCTGGACCACGGCGGTGCGCCAGACCTCGTCGCGTTCGGTGATCAGGTCGACGACGGCCCAGTCCGCCAGGCGCGGCAGGACCAGGCCCACCAGCCGGTGCAGTGCCTCCTCGACGTCGAACGTGGACGTCAAGCGGGTGGTGGTCTCGGCGAGCAGGGCGAGCCGGTCGAAAGCGGTCAGCGTTCTGGCGCCCTGCTGAGGACGTGGTCCGGCGCCGGGTGCCTGTCCGCGCGAGTGGAAGACGACGAGCGTGCCGGTGCGCCGGTCGCCGACGACGTACGGGGCGATCATCCAGGAGACGGAGAGCAGGGAACCGTCGGCGCGCTCGAAGTGCTCGTCGCCGCCCTGCGCGGGGCTCCCGGCGTGGAACGCCTGCCGCATCCCGCACTGCGTCGTGGGCATCTGCTGTCCTTGCGGCCCGCGGTGCAGCAGGTCGTGGGCGTCCTGTCCCAGGAGGTCCTCGACGGGACGGCCCAGCAGGTCCTCGGCGCGTCGGTTGGCGGCGACGATGCGGCCCTGCGCGTCCACGACGTAGGCTCCGGCCCCGATGGCCTCCAGCGCCGGGACGAGGTGGGGGCAGGGCGCTGCCACGGACTGTTCCCACGCGCCCTGCGTGTTCTCCGGTGCCACCGTGTCCTCGCCTTCCTGGAGATCCGGCTTCCCGTCCTCGACCGCTTCTTCGTGTGTACGGACACCCGGTGAAAAGATATGCCGAAGGGCAGTGCGCCGGCCTCTTCTCATGTCCGGTGCTGCCGGGTGCCGTCAGGGGAGGAACTCTCCCGTGGCGGTGCGAGTCCTTTTCCGAGAGCCGGGGGAAGGAGAGGTCCGCCGGTGTTCGAAGGCTCTGCCCGCGGCGCACCCGGCCTGCTCGGTCCTCACTTCTGCCTTCTCTGGGAGATCATGACCCAGGCCCTCCGGGGATCACGTGTTCGTACTGTGCGGCAAGACCGGCTGATTCCCCGCTTCACCCCTCACAAACGAGAGACGCGCCGTGAGGGGGAACGTACAACGCTGCTCGCGCACCGCGACCCCCGCGCCCGCCGTCCCGTGGCGGGGGGGCACCGGTGCTCGCTCTGACGGGCAGGAACCCCGAGGCGGACGGGCAGGAATCCCGAGGCGGACACCCCAGCGGCGCCATGCCCCCGGGCGACGGCGCCGGCCTCCGACTCGACTCCCGCGCGACGGACTCCCACGGCAGGGGGCACTCATGACCGGTGGTCGGCGGCCCGATGCCGCACCGCCTGCCCTCCCCGGGCTCCTCAGGCGTGCGCGGAGTCGTCGTGGATGGTCAGCGCTCCGGCGAGGTCGAGGTCGGCGACGGTGCCGTGCGCCCCGGCACGGACGAGCAGCACCGCTCCGAGCGCGGTGCTCCAGAACGTCCTGGCCTCCACGTCGAGCGGTCGACGCGCCCTCCAGCCGCGACCGTCGACGAGTTGCCCGACGAAGTGTTCGGACTGCCGGAACAGCAGCTGGAGATGCCGGTCGACCACGGGGGCGAGTTCGGGCCTGGAGATCCCGGCGGCGAGCGCTCGCGCGACCGACGGGAGGGAGGGCATGGCCAGGACGGCGCGGGCGACGTTGCGCCGGAACGTCGCCGCGTCGAGGGCCTGGCGGCCGATGCGCTCGATCCGCCGGGCGTCGTGCAGCAGGCCGAGGAAGGCGGCGTGCACGAGCAGCGAGTCCTTGGAGCCGAAGTAGTAGGTGACCTGATTGGGGAAGACGCCTGCCGCGTCCGCGATCTCCGCGACGCTCAGCTCGGCGCCGGGCCGCTCCTTGCAGAGCCGTGCGGTCGCCTCGATCAGCCGGCGCCTCGTGGCGCGGCCTCGGTCACGGGAGCGGGACGACGTCGCCCGGGCTTCGGTTCGCTTCTTCTCCACGCCGTAATTGTATGTGATACAACAGGGCCTGTTGTCTTGTATCGCATACAAGAAAGGTTGAAGGGCATGCACCGTACTGAGGTCGTCGTGACCGGACTCGGCGCGATCACACCGCTCGGGGCGGACGTGGCGTCCACCTGGGACGCCTTGCTCGCCGGCGAGTCCGGCATCCGCGGCGGCGTCCTGCGCGACCATCAGGACAGCGGCCTTCCCGACACCGTCGCGGGGACGATGGCGGTCGACCCCGCCGAGTCGCTGCCCCCGGTGCGGGCCAGGCGGCTCGACCGCTCGCAACAGGCGGCCCTCGTCGCGGCGGCCGAAGCCTGGGCCGACGCGGGCGCCCCGCGGGTGGACCCGGAACGGCTCGCATCGGCGATCGGCACGGGCATCGGCGGCGTACGGACGCTGCTGAAGGAGGACGACGTGCTGGAGGCGGCGGGGATGCGCCGCGTCTCGCCGCGCACGGTTCCCATGCTCATGCCCAATGCGGCGGCGGCGCTGGTCAGCATCGAATACGGTGCGCGGGCCGGGGTCTACACGCCCGTCTCGGCATGCTCCTCCGGCGCCGAGGCGATCGCCCTGGGGGCCAGGCTCATCCGTGCGGGCGAGGCGGACGTGGTCATCGCCGGCGGGACCGAGGCCGCGATCACGCCGATCACCGTCGCGGGCTTCGCCCAGGCACAGGCGCTGTCGCGGCACACCGCCGAACCCGCCTCGGCGTCCCGTCCGTTCGCCGCCGACCGCAGCGGATTCGTCCTCAGTGAAGGCGCCGCCGTCGTGGTGCTCGAAAGCGCCGCGCATGCCGCCGCCCGAGGCGCGCACGTCCACGCGGTACTCGCGGGCGCCGGTGTGGCGGCCGACGCCCATCACATCACGGCGCCCGCGCCCGACGGAGCCGGTCAGATCTCCGCCATGCGAAAGGCGCTCGTGCAGGCCGACTTGACGCCCGCCCAGATCGGCCACATCAACGCCCACGCCACCGGCACCCCCGTCGGCGACGTCGCCGAGGCACACGCGATCCGGGAGGTCTTCGGCCACGCCACCGTGACGGCGCCCAAAGCGGCGCTCGGCCATCTCTTCGGCGCGGCCGGCGCGGTCGAGGCGCTCATCGCCGTCCTCAGCGTGGAGCACGGCGTCATCCCGCCGACCCGCAACCTCACCGCGGCCGGCGTCGGAGCCGACATCGCTCTCGATGTCGTCGCAGAGCGACGGGACGTGCCCCAGGAGGCCGTGCTCAGCAATTCCTTCGGGTTCGGCGGACAGAACGTCTCACTCATCGTCACCGGTGCACGGCACCACGCGTCATCGCTCGCGGCGTCGACGGCACCATGACCCGGGCGAAGGCGCCATGGTCCGTGTCGTCCGTGGACCGTCCGTGCCGGATCCCGCGCCGGCGTCCGCTCGGCATCGCCCATGGGGGCGGTGCGCGGGGGCGGCGCAGGAGCGGGTCGTGACAGGGTCGATACGGCCGCCGCCGCCTCACTCGTCGTGCCGGGTGACGATCGGCTCCTGGGCCATGGCAGCCGGCGCTCCGCGCCAGACGCGCAGCCGTCACCGACTCGCCCGTGGTCGGCCCCGGCGCTCGGACGTCAGCGGTCACCGGCGTCCCGACGGGCACGGTCGGCCCGCGGCCGTCCGTCATCGGCTTTCCCGCGCCTTCCCACCGTGCCGCCCCGCCGCTCTGCCCTGCGGAGTTGCCGGAACGGCAAAGCCGATCGCGTCGGGCGGGTGGCGCGCATCATGATCGGCGGTAGCCGCGTCCGCCGCGAACCGAGGAGAAGCCATGCAGCCCGCGCCGACCGCTGAGCTCCGCCACCGCACCGTCCAAGCACCTGCCGGTCGCCTGCACCTCGTCGAACAGGGCACCGGCCCGCTGGTCCTGCTCGTGCACGGCTTCCCCGAGTCCTGGTACTCCTGGCGCCGCCAGCTCCCGGCCCTCGCCGCGGCCGGCTACCGGGCGGCGGCGATCGATGTGCGCGGTTACGGCCGTTCCTCCAAGCCGGCGGCGACCGACGCCTACCGGATGCTCGACCTGGTGGAGGACAACGTGGCCGTGGTGCGCGCCCTCGGCGAGGAGAGCGCGGTGGTCGTCGGCCACGACTGGGGCTCCAACATCGCCGCCGCCTCCGCCCTGCTCCACCCCGGGGTCTTCCGCGCGGTCGGCCTGCTGAGCGTCCCCTACGCGCCGCCCGGCGGCCCCCGTCCCACCGACGTCTTCGGCCGGATCGGCGGCCCCGAGCAGGAGTTCTACGTCTCCTACTTCCAGGAGCCCGGCCGCGCCGAGGCGGAGATCGAGCCCGACGTCCGGGGCTGGCTCGCGGGCTTCTACGCGGCCCTGTCCGCCGACACCATGCCTGCCCAGGGCGAGCCCGACCCGCATTTCGTCGCCCGCGGCGGCCGGCTGCGCGACCGCTTCCCCACGGAAGTCCTCCCGGCCTGGCTGAGCGAGGACGCCCTCGACGTCTACGCCGGGGAGTTCGAGCGCACGGGCGTCACCGGCGCGCTCAACCGTTACCGCAACATGGACCGGGACTGGGAAGACCTCGCCCCGTACCACGGCGCCCCGGTCCAGCAGCCGTCCCTGTTCATCGGCGGCGCCCTGGACGCCTCCACCACCTGGATGTCCGACGCCATCGACGCCTACCCCACCACCCTCCCCGGCCTGTCGGCCTCCCACCTCTTGGACGGCTGCGGCCACTGGATCCAGCAGGAGCGCCCCGACGAGGTCAACCGTCTGCTGATCGACTGGCTCGCCACCCTCCGGGGCTGATCCGGACGGACCCCGGCGCCGGCCTCCCCGCCTTCCGCCGGCGAACCGCATGCCGGTTCTCGCGCGCGTCGTCACGGACGCTGTTCGGGCGGCAGTTCCGCGGGGTAGGGCTCGGCGAAGTCCGCCGAACGGCTCACCTTCTCCCAGGCGGTCGCCTCCGCGAGCTGGCGGCGGGAGTGGTCCAGGGCCATGGTCGCGGCGTTCACGCCGAGCAGGAGGTGGCCGGGGACCTGTTCGCGGCCCACGGTCCGCACGATGATCTCGGCGGCGCGGCGGGGGTCCCCGGCCGCGCCGTCCGTGCTCTGCCGCACGCGCCGGTTCATCTCGCCCACGGTCTGGTCGTAGGCGTCCGGGACGGTGTGGACCGTCATGGACGAGCCGGCCCAGTCGGTGGCGAAGCCGCTCGGCTCGACCACCATGACCCGCACGCCGAACGGTGCGGTCTCCGCGGCCAGCACCCGGCTGAAGCCGTCGACCGCGAACTTGGCCGCCTGGTAGGAGGCGATGCCCGGCGATCCGCCGACCCGGCCTCCGACGGAGGAGATCTGCACGACGGTGCCCGATCCCTGGCGGCGCAGGGTGGGGAGCGCGGCCTTCGTGACGTTGTAGACGCCCCAGAAGTTCGTCTCGAACTGGGCGCGGACGTCGTCGTCCTCCGCCGTCTCGATGGGCGACACGTTCGCGTAGCCCGCGTTGTTCACGAGGACGTCGACGCGTCCGAAGCGTGCGACCGCCGCGCCGACGGCCGCGCGGGCCGCCTCGGGGCTGGTGACGTCCAGGGCGAGGGGGAGGACACGGTCGCCGTACTCGCCGAACTCCTTCGCCACCGCCTCGGGACGGCGGGCCGTGGCGACGACGCGGGCGCCGGCCTCCAGGGCGGCGGCGGCCAGGGCGCGGCCGAGGCCGCGCGACGAACCGGTGATGAACCAGACCTGCGGGTGTTCTGCACTCATGCACTTAGTACAACACCGTTCTCTTAATAGCGCAACGTCGTTGTGCTACCGATTCCTATGATGTCCTCCATGAGTGAGGCAGGCTTTCAGCGGGCGCGCAGTGCGGCGGCCAAACAGGCCCGTGAACAGGCGATCCTGGACGCGGCCCGCGCACTCGGCCGCCGTCATGGGGTGCGGGACGTCACCCTCACCGACATCGCGGCCGCCGTGGGCATGCACAAGTCGGCGCTGCTGCGCTACTTCGAGACGAGGGAGCAGATCTTCCTCGAACTGACCGCGGAGGGCTGGCGGCAGTGGTCCGCCGACCTGTGCGGCGACCTGACGGGCCGGGCGCGGGCCACCGCCGCCGAGGTCGCCGGGGTCGTCAGCGGCACGCTCGCGGCACGCCCGATGTTCTGCGACCTGCTGGCCCAGGCGCCCCTGAACCTGGAGAGGAACGTGTCGATCGAGTCGGTACGGTCCTTCAAGCTGGTGACGCTCGGGGAGGTCGAGCGGATCGGCGGGGAACTGCACCGCCTGCTCGGCCTGACCGAGCTGCAGGCCGTCGACATGATCGCCACGGCGACCGGCATGGCGGGGGCGCTGTGGCAGATGGCCACCCCGGGGCCGCGCCTGCGGGAGCTGTACGCGAGCGATCCCCGGCTCGCGCATGCCGCGGTCGAGGTGGAACCCCGCCTCACCCGCGTCCTCACCGCCTACCTCACCGGCCTCGCCGCCGAGACCCCGGCGGCCACCTGAACCCGACCTGATGGCGCGTGGTCGCCGGCACGCGCCCCGGGTCGCCCGGACGGGCCGGCCCGTCAGTCGGCGAGGCCGCCGTTGCTCCGCAGGGCGGTGCGGGCGGTGGGGCGAAGGGGTGGCGTCAGGAGCGGTTGATCCGTGCGGCGGCCTCCTCCAGGTCGGCGACGGTTCCCGACATGATCGTCCGTACGTGCCCGGTGATGTGCTCCACGGGCCAGTCCCACCACGCCACGGCGAGGAGCCGGGCGATGTCCGCGGCGTCGTAGCGGGTGCGGATGAGCCGGGCGGGGTTGCCGCCGACGATGCCGTAGTCGGGGACGTCGTGGGTGACCACGGCGCCGGCGGCGACGATCGCGCCGTGACCGATGCGCACACCGGGCATGACAGTGGCGCCGTGACCGAACCACACGTCGTTGCCGACGACCGTGTCGCCCCGGCCGGGCAGGTCGCTGATCAGGTCGAAGTGCTCCGCCCAGGAGCCGCCCATGGTGGGGAACGGGAAGGTGGAAGGGCCGTCCATGCGGTGGTTGGCGCCGTTCATGATGAAACGGGTGCCCGTCCCCAGCGCGCAGTACCTGCCGATGACGAGCCGCTCGGGACCGTAGTGGTACAGGACGTTGCGCGTCTCGAACGCCGTCGGGTCGTCCGGGTCGTCGTAGTAGGAGAAGTCACCGACCTCGATCAGAGGTGACTTCACCAGCGGCTTGAGCAGCACCACGCGTGGGTGTTGGGGCATCGGGTGGAGCACGGTGGGGTCGGCGGGAACGGGCGGCATCTGGAGGCGGTTCCTCTCTGGCGATCCTAGAGCGACAACTGTCGCGTTAAGATGCTGGCACAGCCCTGTCGCGTCGATCAACCGGATACTGATTGCCGATGACAGGACCGGAACCACGGCACCGGAACACGACACCGGACCGCTGTCCGGGCGGTCGCACCGCCCGCGTCCGCGCCCAGGTTCTCCGTGGTGCGCGCGGAACTCGCTGAAAGAGGTCACCGAGGACTCACGACGGAGGGTGTCGCGGCGCGGGCCGGAGTGCAGCGCGCCACGGTCCACCGGGCGCTGGCGTGATGTCGGCGGCCTGCTGGTCGCCGCCACGGCGCCGCTCTACCGCCAACTGGTGCTGCTGCGTGCCGATGGGGACCCTCGGCTCCCGGAACGCGCCGCGCGGGTGGCGGTCCTGGCGGCTGCCGCGGGCGCCTTCTCCGTCCGTCGGGAAGAGACCTGCGCACCGTGCTGACGCCGCTGAGGACTTCTGCCAGGCACTTGAACGCCCGCGGTCATCCGGCGGATTCCGCCTCGTCCGCGGGCTGACGGGATGTGCGCACAAGGAAAGAGGCAAGGAGTGCACTCTCCTCGCCACTCTCAACTTATAGCGCACCTGGGGGCTTGCGGCAAGGCCCCGGGTGTGACGCAGAATCGGCGGTCATGGCCACGACCTGCGAAGACGAGGGACGACGTGCGTGATGCATGGTGGACGTACGGGCGACGCGAGGACGTCGCACCGGCGAGGGGACTCGCGGTACGGGAGGGAAAGCAGCCCTGGACGAGGACCTACGACGCGGCAGGAGGCGCGGCCGAGGAGGGGCCGGTCATGCGATCGGCCGCCGCGGTGCGACGGGGCGCGGCTGTCGTGGAGGTACCGCGGTGACCGAGCAGTACGTGGTGGATCTGCGGGAGGTCGACGCGACCGACGTTCCGGTCGTCGGCGGCAAGGCCGCGCAGCTGGGGGCGCTGTCGAGGATCGGCGGGGTCCGCGTGCCGGGCGGTTTCTGTGTGACGACGGATGCCTTCCGGTGGATCACGGCGCAAACGCCGTCGCTCGACGAGCGGCTCGACGAGCTGGCGCGCTCGGACCCGGACGACCGGGAGGCGATCCGCACCCTGAGTGACCGGATCCGCCGGACCATCGAGGAGACCGCCGTCCCGGCCGATCTGGCGGCGGCGGTCACCCGAGCGCTCGCCCGGCTCGGCGAGCACGTCGGGTGTGCCGTCCGGTCCAGCGCCACGGCGGAGGACCTGCCCACCGCCTCCTTCGCCGGACAGCACGACTCGTACCTGAACGTCGTGGGACCGACGGCGGTCCTCCAGCACATCAGCAGGTGCTGGGCCTCCCTGTTCACCGAGCGGGCCGTGACCTACCGTCAGCGCAACGGCGTCGATCACCGTACGGTCCGCATGGCCGTGGTGGTGCAGCGGATGGTCTTCCCACAGGCGGCCGGCGTCCTGTTCACCGCGGACCCCGTCACGGGCGACCGGAAGGTCGCCACCGTGGACGCCGGCCTCGGCCTCGGTGAGGCACTGGTCTCCGGCCTGGTGAACCCCGACGTCTTCAAGGTGCGGCACGGCGAAGTCGTCTCCAGGACGATCGCCGCGAAGCAGCGGGCCGTTCACGCCCTGCCGTCCGGCGGTACGCGCGCGATGGTGATCGACGCGCGACGGCGGGAGCGGCCGGCGCTGACGGATGCGCAGGCCGTGCGGCTCGTGGAGCTCGGGCGGCGGATCGAGGCGCACCTCGGCTCTCCTCAGGACATCGAGTGGTGCCTGGCCGGCGACGGCTTCCACATCGTGCAGAGCCGGCCGATCACGACGTTGTTCCCCGTACCGGAGGCGCCCGACGAGGAGCATCACGTCTACGTGTCCGTCGGCCACCAGCAGATGATGACCGACCCCATGAAGCCGCTGGGGCTGTCCATGTGGCGGCTGACGGCCATGACGCCGATGCACGAGGCCGGCGGCCGGCTGTTCGTCGACGTCACCCGGCGGCTGGCCTCGCCCGCGAGCCGCGCCGGCCTCCTGGACGTCATCGGGAGGGGCGATCCGCTGGTCAGGGACGCCCTGGAGACCGTCCTCGACCGCGACGGTTTCGTCCCGTCCCTCCCGGACACGGGCCCCGGCGGGGCCCCGGCCGGGGGCGCCGGCGGCGCGCCCGCCCCGGTCGCGACCGACCCCGCCGTCGTGGCCGAGCTGACCGAGCGCAGCCGGGCGTCCGTCGCCGCCCTGGAGCGCGACATCCGGACGAAGACCGGACCGGCGCTGTTCGATTTCCTGCTGGAGGCCTTCGAGGAGCACAAGCGGGTCCTCAGCGATCCGCTGAGCATCCAAGTGATCATGGCGGGCATGGAGGCCACGTGGTGGCTGGGCGACCGGCTGGAGGAGTGGCTGGGCGAGAAGAACGCGGCCGACACGCTCACCCTGTCCGCCCCCGGCAACGTCACCTCGGAGATGGGCCTGGCGCTGCTCGACGTCGCGGACGTCATCCGTCCGTACCCGGAAGTGGTGGCGTTCCTGCGGGAGACCCGGGACGAGGACTTCCTCGACGCGCTGGCCGGCCTCACGGGCGGACGGGAGGCGCGTGACGCCATCGAGGCCTATCTCGACCGCTACGGCATGCGCTGCGCCGGAGAGATCGACATCACCCGGCCGCGGTGGCGCGAGCGCCCCCTCACGCTCGTGCCCGCGATCCTCGACAACGTCAGGAACTTCGCACCGGGCGCCGCCGCGCGGCGTTTCGAGCAGGGGCGGCAGCGGGCCCGGGAGAAGGAGCGGGACGTGCTGTCGCGGCTGCGGGCCCTGCCGGACGGGGAGCGCAAGGCCGACGAGACCAAGCGGATGATCGAGCGGGTCCGGACCTTCATCGGGTACCGCGAATACCCGAAGTACGGCATCGTCAGCCGTTACTTCGTCTACAAGCGGGCCCTGCTGGAGGAGGCCGAGCGCCTCGCGCGGGCCGGTGTGCTCCGGGAGGCGGAGGACGTCTTCTACCTCACGTTCCAGGAATTCCACGACGTCGTGCGCACCCACCGGGTGGATCACCGGCTCATCCGGCGACGTATGGACGAGTTCCGGTCGTTCCAGGCGCTGACGCCTCCCCGGGTCCTCACCTCGGACGGCGAGGCCGTCACCGGTGCGTACCGGCGCGACGACGTGCCGGACGGCGCCCTGGTCGGTCTGCCGGTGTCCGCCGGGACCGTCGAGGGACGGGCGCGCGTGGTGCTCGACCCGGCCGAGGCCGACCTCGAAGCGGGCGACATCCTGGTCACGACGTTCACGGACCCCAGTTGGTCGCCGCTGTTCGTCGGGATCGCGGGCCTGGTGACGGAGGTGGGCGGCCTGATGACCCATGGCGCGGTCATCGCACGGGAGTACGGCCTGCCGGCCGTCGTGGGCGTGGAGCGGGCCACCCGGCTGATCCGGGACGGGCAGCGCGTCCGCGTGCGCGGGACCGACGGGTATGTCGAGGTCCTGGCGTGACCCGCGTCCTGGCGTGACCCGCGTCCTCATGTGACCGGCCGCCGCGCGCGGTCCGTCGGTCCGCGAGCCGGCGGCCGGCGCCCCGCCGCCCGTGCGGGGCGGCGGGCCCGGGGTCACCAGGGGAGCACGCGGCGCACGAAGACGTCGTAGTCGCCGTTGGTGTCGCCCGGGTACCCGAACGCGCCGTCCGGCCCCGAGACCACCACCGAAGCGCCGTGCGCGTCGGCGCCGGTGACGGTACCGGCCTCGTCCGTGGCCGCCTGCCCGAGGTCGAACAGCGTCTGGGTGCGTCCGGTCCGCAGGTCGCGGCGGAAGACGTCCTGCCGCCCGTCGGTGTCGCCGGGGACCAGATGGTCCGACGAGGAGACGAAGTAGGCCCAGCGGCCGTCACCGCTCGTGACGATCTCCGTGTCCTCGCCGTTGCCGTCCTCACCGGCGGCGGTCCGGCTCACCTGGTCGGTCGTCCCGGTCTCCAGGTCGTGGACGTAGGCGATGTAGCGATGCCGGAGCAAGCCGCCGGAGGGCGCCCCGGGACGCGTGTCGATCTCCCAGCCGATGAAGGCGACGCGCCGTCCGTCCGGGGTGATCCGGCCGTCGGGGGTGCCCAGCAGGCGGTCCGGGCCCTGGCTGCCGGGCCGGACGCGGCCGGTGCGCAGGTCGTACACGTACATCGGGTACAGGGTCGGTTTGAGGATCGAGGCGTCGGCGTCCCCGGCCCCGTGGGGGCTCCCGGTGGGGTCGTCGTCGGCGCGCCACTTCGCGTTCTCGCCGGTCCCCACGCTCTTCTCGGGCTCCTGCGGCATGTCGCCGGGGTCGTCGGGGGCCTCCGCCAGGCCGAGATCGCGGGAGACGAAGGCGACGCGCTGCCCGTCGGCGCTGATGGTGGCCGACCGGGAGGGCTGGTCGGGGACGGCGCCGTCGCGGGTGACGCTGGCCAGCCGGGTGACGCCGGTGCCGCGGTCGAGGACGTAGACGTTCTGGCGGCCCCTCTCGCCGCCGGGGAGGTCCACCTTGCGCGTGGAGGAGAAGGCTATGTACCGCCCGTCCCGGCTGATGGCCGGGTCGAACCCGCCGCCCTCCGGGCCCGCGGTCGCCCGCACGGTGCGCCTCGTGACCCGGTCGAACACGAACACGTCGCTCCGGTCGTCGGTGTCGTCCGCCACCAGCCCGGGTTCGTCCGAACCGAAGGCCACGTAACGGCCGTCGGCGCTGAGCGACATGCCGAGGAACCCGGCGGTGAGCTGCTTGCCGTGGTCCCCCACGGAGACCCGCTGGACGCGTCCGGTCCAGGTGTCCCGGACGAACGCGTCCTCGATGCCGTTGGTGTCCCCCGGTACGAGGTCGCCGGCCGCCGAGGCGAACAGCACGAACCGACCGTCCTCGCTCACACCGCCGCCCCACGACGGCGCGTCGAGCTGGGTGCCGCCCGGCCCGTAGGTCACCCGCTGGGTGAGCCCGGGCACCGTCAAAACCGCTGACGCGCCCGGTTCGGCGGCCGCGGGCGCGACCGCGGCCGCGCCCAGGAGGGCCGCGGCGGCCAGTCCCCCGGCGCCGCGCACCGCCCGCCGGAAGGCCGGCCGGCGCCTGCCCGTGTCCCCGCCCGTCCCACGCACCGCTCCTCCGGCCATGGCCGTCCCCTCCTCGTCTCCCCTGACGCACACACGGTCGCGGCCGACCGTCCGGTGTCGGCGGCGGGCGCGCGCAGCAGAGCAAACCCTCCCCCGGTCAACCGGTCAACGGCGCCACCGCGGCGGGGACGACAACGCGCCAGGGGGAAGCCCGGCCTCCGCCGTGCGGCTGCCGGCTCAGCAGCGGGGCGGGGCCGGCACGGTCGTCCGGTCGGTCGTCGAGCGCGGCGAAGGCGTGCCCCCTTTCCGGGCCTGTCGCGCCCGCCCGGCGAGGACCAGGCCGAGCCCGTCGCGGGTGCCCCGCCCCGCCGCGGCCCATCGGCACTCCGCGGAGGCGAGGCGGTCGGGGCCGTCAGGGGGCGTCACCAGTCCAGTCCCAGCGGTCAGGGGTGCCGGGGCGCGGGGCGTACAGGGCCCGGCCGCCGGCGCCGTACCGTCCCAGCTCGGTCCGGAGAGCGACGCTGGTGTCGGTCTCGTCCCGCGTCCAGCCGGTGATGTCGAGGAGCAGGCCGTCCAGCGGCCCGCCGACCAGTTCGGCGTAGCGCCGGTCGGGTCGCGGGCCTGGCCGGTCGTGGTCGGCGCCGTAGACCCGGCGGCGTAGCAGTTGCTCGTCATCACGGTCCATCCGTCCAGCCTGACAGCCGCCACTGACAGCCGGGTCCGGTCGCGTCGGTCGCGGAAGCGAAGCGGGGGCCCGGTTCCGCGACCGGTGACGTCCGTCCTTGGGTGCCGCTGGGAACTCGCCGGGAAAGCCTGCCGGGCGCAGGCCGTGAGGGATCAGGCGGCGTACGCCGGCAAGCACGCGTCCACCGCCGCCTCCGCCGGGCGGTGCGGGGCGGTGGCGGGCAGGGCCCGGGTACCCCGGTGCCGAACGGGGCCTCGTACGGAGGTGTCCGCACCCCTGCGCCGACCATGCGTCGGCGGCCGCCGCCGGGGGGCCTGCACCGGCGGTGTCGTCGCCTCCGGCTCCCTCGTGGGCGAAGGCCCCGGCCCGCGGTGGACGCCCTCCCGGCCCGGCTGTGCGTGGGATTCGGGGCAGAAGCGGGCGAACAGCGTGCCCACCTGCGCCACTTGAGCCGTGCCCAGCCATCCCGCCCTGCCGGGCACGGCCGTGGGACCAGGCGCGGTCGTGGGAGCGGTGGCCGACTCAGGCAGGAACCTTGATCGGGCACTCCGTCGACCGCGGCCCGCGCTCCTGCCCCGCCGCGGAGTCGGCGGCGGCGCTGTGGCGGCCCGGAGTCACACGTCCCGGCCGGCTTCCCGAGCCACGCCCTCCAGTCGGCTGCGATGCTTCTCCCACCACGCCGCGTCGCCCGGCGCCATGCCGTCGTTGCCCTTGTTCACCCCGACGGCCCCGTCCACGAGTTCCCGGAGGATGTCGGCGTGCCCGGCATGCCGGTGCGTGTCCGCGATCACGCGTGTCACGGCGTGGTGCAACGTCACCTCGTCCCTGTCGTCGGGCCACCAGGGCACCCTGCCGACGGTGTCCAGCGCCAGTGCGTCGATCGTCGCGTCCGCGTGCGCCCACGCCCGTCGGTAGAACTCCACGATGTACGCGCGTGACTCGTCGGCGGTGGCCCACATGTCACCGTTCGGTTCGGCGCCGTCTTCGAGCCAGGGCAGCCGCTCGCCGGACGGCCGTCCGAAGGTGTCACCGAGGTAGCCGAGTTCCACGCCGGTCACATGCTTCACCAAGCCGAGGAGGTTGGTACCGGTCGGGGTCAGCGGGCGCCGGACGTCGTACTCCGGGAGCCCTTCGAGCTTCCACAGCAGGGCGTCGCGGGCGGACTGGAGGTAGTAGCGGAGGTCGGCTTTGGGGTCCGGTGCGGTCATGGGGCCAGTCTGCCGCTCGCGCGATCTTCGCTCACCGCCTTTTCTCCGCTCGCGCCGAACGGGGATCGACCGACTCGGCCGCGAACCCGCGGGACCGGGCCCGCTGTGAGCGGCCCCGCCGGCCTACCGAGTGAAGCGGCCGAGTGCGAAGGGTGCGAGGTCGAGGGTGGTGGCGCCGTCCGTGACCAGTTCGGCGAGCGCCTCACCGATCGCCGCGGAGTGCTTGAAGCCGTGGCCGGAGCAAGGGGAGGCGATGAGCACGCGCTCACGGCCAGGCAAGCGGTCGATGACGAACGCCTTGTCCGGCGTCACGGTGTACATGCACACCTCGGAGCGCGCGGCGCGGGTGGACAGACCCGGCAACCGGCCGCTGATCACGGCCCGGTGGAAGCCGGCCGCCTCCTCCGCGGTGACGGCCCGGTCCAGCGCGTCCGGGTCGGCGGCGCGGTGGTCGAGCTGTCCGGTGGCCACCTTCACCGTCGCGCCGTCGACGGAGGGGAAGCCGTAGAAGTAGTCGTCCGCCCGGCCCACCCCGTTCCAGATGAACGCGGGGAAGGACCCGGGGGAGAAGTCCTGCCCGGCACCCTCGATCCCGAACCAGTGCAGGACCTGGCGGTAGACACCGAAGAGCCGGGCCAGGCGGGGATCGTCCAGCAGGCCCGCCAGCCAGCCTCCCGCGCACAGCACGACCTGGTCGGCCGTGTACGTGGCCGCGTCGGTCCGGACGGTGACGGCCGACGCCGAGGCCTCGACCCCCAGGACCCGCTCCCCGCGGTGCAGCCGCGCACCGTACCGCTCCGCCAGGTCCAGTTGGGCGCTGATCGCCGCCTCGGGACGGACGAAGCCGCCGCCGGGTTCCAGCAGACCCACCCGGGTGTCCGCCACGCGGAACTGCGGATACCGCTCCCGCAGCGCGGCGGCGTCCAGCAGCTCGTAGTCGATGCCGTGGGCGGCTGCCGCACGCTCGTGGACGGCGAACACCTCCGGGCCGGCGGCCTGGTCGGCCAGGGTCAGCACACCGCATGCGGTGAGCACCGACGCACCGCTGTCCGCCTCGACACGCCGCCACCATTCGTGGGAGCGGACCGCCAGCGGCGCGTACTCGGCGCCCTCCAGGGTCAGCCGACGGGTGATCCGCGTCTCGCCGTGGCTGGAACCGAAGGTGTGCGGTGGGCTGTGGCGGTCGATGCCGAGCACGTCGACCCCGCGCCGGGCGAGTTGGTGCGCCGTGGCACTGCCCATCGCCCCCAGACCGACCACGATCACATCCATACCTGCTCCTGGGGTCGGCGTCCTGCCTGGTGGCCAGCCTACACAGCGGGGCGGTCCCCCCGGCCGTCCGGGGCGCCGCGGCTCCTGGCGAGCCCCCCGACGGCGGCGAGGAGAACAGCGGCGCACACAAGGGGAAGGCGTTGTCCCACTTCACCGACTGAACCTCAACAGTCACTCAAATCCCTTACCAGGCACAGGATCCGGCCAACAGAATGAAGATGTTCCTGACAACCCATTGGATTCGGGGGATATACGTGAAGCGTGTCATGAGCGTTGCGCTCTCCACCGCTCTGCTGAGCGCCGGGGCGGTGGCGGTCTCCGCCACACCCGCCGCAGCCGGTGCCGCGTGCGACTCGTCGCCGATCTACTCGATCGGCGACAAGAAGACCGTCTGGCGCGCGACCAACGTGCACAGCGACTGGGCGAAGCCGGGTGTGACGATCAGCTACGCGAAGAACAAGACCGGCTCGTGGACGGCCACCGGCACCGCCACGGTCGGCACCGAGGCGGGCGCCATCTTCGCCAAGGCGTCGGCCTCGTTCAGCGTCTCCGTCGGCAAGACCTGGTCGAAGTCGGACACCTGGACGTACGCCGCCACGGTCAAGAAGCAGCAGGGCAAGAGCCGGGGCCGCCTGATGATGTACCACGAGGCCAAGGGCTTCAGCGTCACCAAGTACCGCATGGAGCCGAAGTTCGGCGGCGGCTGCAAGAAGGTGAAGCTCTGGAAGAAGTCCGGCAACATCGCCCCGGTCAAGCGGAACAACAACCTGTGGGGCATCCAGTACGCGTGACCCGGCGCGCGGACCGGCCGGCGCACCGTCGGACCGGCGCAGGGTGACGGCGCGCGGACGCCGCGGTGACCGGTCACGCCGGCCCTGACGGCCGGGTGGTCGGGCACCTCCGCCGTGACGGTCGGGCCATGACGCACGGCCAGGACCCGGCGTGCAGCCCGCCTCGTCCTGTCGACACCCCCTTCGGCTCAGGCCGGAGGGGGTGTCCTCGTCGCCGTCGCACTGCGCTCGAACGGCGCGGGCAGGACGCATGTCCGGCGCAGGGTCAGGCGCCGGGACTGTCGAGGGCCGGGTGGGCGTTCTCGGAGTCGATCCCGTGGACCCCGGTGAGAACGGCCGTCAGCCGACCGGACACCGGCGGCGAACCGGTCGCGTCCCCGAGGTTCCCTCGCCGGTGAGGTGGTGGGAACCGGAGCACAGCGCTTCACCCTCGAACGCATCGCGCCCCGTTGCGGTGCCGGGGAGGACTCGGCCGGTCCGGTACGTCGCGTCCACCGGTCCAGGGCTGTGCCCGGTCACAGCCGGACGGCCGGCCGGATGGTCACGGCCGCGGCGACGACGAGCACGGCGTTGAGCGTGATGCGGCGGTCCCCGCCCCTCAGATGGACGGCGATCGCGGCGGCCTGCTGGAGGACGAAGCCGATGGCCGCGGCCGGTGCCGACGAGGGAGCGATGCCGGTCAGCGGCGGCAGGACCAGACCGGTCGCGCCGAGTGTCCCCACCGCCCCCAGCGCCCTGAGGGCGGGCAGGGGCATGTGGTCGACCCAGGCCATCATCGGCCGGAGCCGATCGCGACTGCGGATCGTCTTCAGCGTGCCCGCGTAGAAGTAGAAGAGCGTGAGCGGTCCCGCGACGATCCAGTAGGCGATGTTCATGGTTTCCGTTCAGGGGAGGTCGGTGGCGGGCTCGGTCGCGTAGCGGCTCATCGCGTCGATGCCGGCCTGCGGCGTGAGCGTCCGGCCGGCGGCGAGCACCTCCTGGAGGTCCCGGAAGTACTGCACGTACAGGTCGGGGGTGAAGGTGCTGAGCATGACGGCGGGTCGGTCGGTCAGGTTGGCGAAGGTGTGCGGGGTGCCGGGCGGGACCATGACGAGTGTTCCGGTGGTGGCGTCGTGTTCCTCGTCCCCGACGGTGAACCGCACCGTGCCGGAGAGGATGTAGAAGCCCTCGTCGTGCCGGGCGTGGCGGTGTTGCGGCGGTCCCTGGGTATGCGGGGCGAGGACGGATTCGGCGATCGCGAGGCGGTGTCCGGTGTGGCTGCCGTCCTCCAGGACGCGCATGCGCGTGGTGCCCAGCACGATCGTCTCGCCGTCGCCGGCCCCCACCACCGACACGGCGGGGCGGGGGTGCGGCTCGTTGGTCTTCGCTTCTGCCCGACGGCAGTTCGGCGTGGACTGTGGGGACGGCGGGGGCAGGGGGCTCGGCGGCGGCGTCCGGGGCGGTGCACTGGGCGGCATCGAGATGCTGGGGGAAACCGGCGACCTGCTGGCGCACGGGTAACTTCGCAACACGTTGGAGAGTACGCCGCGCGGGCATGGCGGAGCGGGCACCGGCCGGCGGGCGGAACCCACGCACCACGCCGGCACCGACGGCCTGCCCCGGACTCCCGCACCGGCCCCGCGCGACCGCGGCGGGCTCACGTCAGCGATACTCCATGGCTGTGACGAGCGAAAACACCTCGGCGGTCAGAACGCCACAGCCTCCGGCCGGCCGCCAGATCCAGTCCTGGCAGGAGGCCGAGCACAACGCCGCCGCCTGGATGCGGCACTGGGGGTACGAGGACGCCCGGGCCCGGCCGGGCGGCAGCGACGGCGGAGTCGACGTGCGTTCGCGCCGGGCGCTCGGGCAGGTCAAGTACCAGGGAGCCGCGGTGGGGCGGCCCGAGTTGCAGCGCCTGTTCGGCGCCCGCGGCCGGGCGATGGACAAGGACCTGCTCTTCTTCACCGGCAGCAGCTACGCCGCCACCGCGGTCGAGTACGCCGCCGAGAACGGCATCGCGCTGTTCGTCTACGGCCTGGACGGTTCCATGAGCGCGGTGAACGCCCTCGCCCGTCGCATCGCCGCGGCTCCGGCTCCGGCTCCGGCTCCATCGTCTCCCGCGACACCGGGGCAGGTCGCCGCCCCCGCGATCCTCGTCGCGTCCGTGCGGAAGAGCCGGCCCGGCAAGGGCCGGATCGCGCTGGGTCTCGCCCTGACCGCCGTCGCGGTGTTCATTCCCGGCGACGCCGGCTTCGACCCCCGTCCGAACCGGGCCCTGGTGACGCTGCTGATGCTCGTCGTCCCCGCGCTCCTGATCGTCTCGGGCGTCCGGGAGAGATTCCGCCGCCGCTACTGGCCGACCGGCCTGGGCCTGCTCCTCGTCGACCTGCCGGTGGCCTGGCTCACCAACGCCCGGCTGTGGCACGGAGACGCCACCGAGGTCCTGGTGCTCGCGACGCTCACCGCGCTGTCCCTCACATCCGCCACCCTGCTGATCCGCTGGAACAGCCGCGGCACGGCCACCCCGCCGGGCGAGCCGACACCCGGGCGTCGCGCTTCCACGGGGGAGGTACTGATGGGCGATCAGGGTACGAGCGACCATCGCTGACCTGTTGTTCTTCCTCCCGGGCGACCCCTGCCGGGCATCCGCTGCATCTCACCTCCGAGGTGAAGAGTCCTCGACGTACCGGTTCCTCTTCGACCGTAGGGTGAGATCGCCGTACTTGACTCCACATGCATCCAACCGGGGGAGGATTTCGTCGGTCTCGAAGGACACGGGCTTGTCCTGGCCGGCGAGCACCACGGTTTTCCCGCTGAGGCCGGCCTCAGTTGTGCGCCAGCCAGACCAAGCGTCCGCCTCGAAGTTCTTCACGCCGACGCAGACCAGGACGAGACCGACCGGGCCGGCATGGCTGGTTCACGGTCGGCACCCCGTGAGCGACTTGTAGAGTGGGGTGACGGTTTTCCTGCGTAGCGGCGAGGGTGGACGATGCAGCTGACGTCTGCACAGGCATTCCATCACCGGTGGTGCGCGGCGCTGGCCGCCCAGGACACGGCCGCGTTGGGTGAGCTCTACCATCCCGACGCGGTGCAGTTGTCGGTGGGCACCGGCCGCACGCTGCTCGGTGCGGAAGCGATCGCGGCCGGCTTCGCGGAGTTCTTCGGCATCGCAGGCGCTGTCACCACGACAGGAGTCGAGAATTTCATCGATCTCGGCACTTCGTTCGTCGCGGAGTCCACGCGGTCGACCGGCTTTGCGCAGGCCACGTCCTACGACGTCTTCGCCCTTGACGGCGGCCGCGCCCGCTTCCACGCCGGTGGCTCGATCTTCCCACGCTCGCCCGCCGCGTTACCGGCCCAGGATCCCGCCGCCCCGGGTCAGGCGTTTTTCCGCCGGCTCTGGGACGCCATCAGCATGCAGGACGCCGCGACGCTCACGAGTCTCTACGCCCCCGACGCCGTGCACGCCTCCGTGGCCGGCACCATGCGCGGCGGCCAGGTGATCACGGACAGCCTCCGGCAGCGCTGGCGGCAGGTCGGCCCTCCGCAGCTCAGGAGCTTGTCATGCTTCGTCGAGGGCCCGGACGCGCTCGCGGTCGAAGGCATCGCGAACCTCGGCTTCGGCCCAGATGTGCGGCTCGACGTGGAATTTTACGAAGTCTGGCTGCTGCACCAGGGCCGGGCGGTGTTCGTCACCAACGGCCTGATCAACCCGCGTCCGGCCGAGCTGCGCCAAGGTCTTCGGCATTACGCTGACCACCAGATCCGCAACATTCAGACCGTCGCCCAAGGCCTGGCCAATCTCCACGCCCCCCGGTATTGGTACTAGTTGGTGATGCCGATCTCGCGGTCAGTACAGCGGAGCTTGGCTGGAACCGCCGCCGCGCGCGGAGGAAGATGTTTCAGCGGCACACGGTGACGGGCACTGACGTCACGCTGTTTGGCCTCCCGGCCACAGCAGCCACCTGGCTTTCCTTGGAGGGGACATGGCTACCGGCACGGTGAAGTGGTTCGACGACGCGAAGGGCTTCGGTCTCATCATCCCGGATGAGACCGGCGAGGAACTCCCCGTTCATTACAGTGAGATCCGAGTGGACGACGGCTTCAGGTCACTCGCGGAGAACCAGAAAGTCCAGTTCGAGATCAGGACCGGCCCCAAGGGCGCACAGGCTGTCAACGTCGTGCCGCTGTAGCTCCGGCACTACGCCCCAGACAGCGCCCGGTGCTTCTGTGTCGAGCCGAGACGGCGCGGCAACAATGCCCCCAGCCAACGCACCAACCGCCCCACCGGTTGCATGACGACCTCAGCGTCCGACTCCGTACCGGCCGTTATGCCGGGGAGGCCCTTGGGCCGGCCGAAGTCGGCGGTGACGCCGCTCACTTCTTCAGCATTCCCGTGTTGCCCAGGCCGCCGTACATGTTGACCTTGTCACCGTAGTGGTACTCGCTGCGGTTGAACTGGACGCTCTGCACCCGCAGATGAAGTTCCTTCTCCGGATTCTCGACGGCCTCCACGATGGCGCCGACGAGCCCTCGCAGCTCCTCCCGGTCCGGCAGGGTGACCAGCGCGCTCGCGGCGCCGGACGTGTCGACGGCCAGCGCGTACTTGCTCGCCGACGTCAGCACCTTGAGGAACCAAGCGAACAGGGCGACCACCGCCACGAGGCTCACGCCCCGCACCCCCGGCTGTGCGTTCGCCACCCAGAGCGCGAGGACGCTCCCGATCGCGAAGTAGCAGAACGCCTGCAGGCGTTTGGGTCTGAACTCGGCGGTGTAGACCCGCACGATGTTCTGCACCGGGTACGCGGCATCGCCCAACCACAGCAGCCGCTTGCTCACCCGCAGATCGACCGTCTTGCCCTCCGGCGGCACCGGCGGCATCGACGGCGGCCCCCAGGTCCCCTTCGTCTCCACAAATCCCCCGTACGCCGTGCGGCCCATGACCGTACAGAGACCATTAGGCATCTCCGACTCCCTTTTGGAAAGGGGAACGCCGCACCGGATCGAGCCCGGCGGGATGGTGTCGGACGCCGGGAACATCCGCCACCGGACCGCGTCCGGTGCGAGCGTCACCGTCGTCCCCGAATTCCCGCGACCGCTCACCCAAGGGGCCACGTGTACAGGGAAAACGCAACTTCGACAGGGTCCGCGGAGGCGGTTATCGTCATGCCCGCATTCGGCGACACCCACAGTCGCGGAGGGTTTCAAGACCGTCGGGGGATTCCCCGTCAGGCTCCTTTCGGCCAAGAAGAGACGTATGCCCCACCTCGCTCTGTACACCTTCGGTTCCCTCAAGGCGCCCCTCGCCGATCCCGCGCCTCTGGTGCGCGAGTTCCACGACAGCTCCGGGGACGTCTACGGGCACATCGGCCGGCATCCGGGACACATCGCTCACGCCGAACCGGCGGAGGGGGAGGGCGGCACGCACTTCGACCTGGGCTGGGGGGAATGGGGTGAGTTCGCCGTACCGGCCTGGTACGACAAGGGCCGCACCCCGGAGACCATCGCCCTGGCCGCGACCCTCTCGGTCTGGAGCGACCTGCGCCCCGCCTTCGGCGCCGTCCACACCGGTCCGCACCGCGTGGCGCTCAACAGGCGTCACGACTGGTTCGAGCGGACGGAACACCCGAGCCACGTGTGCTGGTGGGTCGCCGACGGCGTGACACCCACCTGGCGGGAGGGGGTCTCCCGGCTGGAGCACCTCCACGCGTCCGGCCCGGCGCCGTACGCCTTCACCTTCCACCACTCGTTCGCCCCGGACGGAACACCGGCGAGCTCGAAGACCCCCGGTTGACGCTCCGCCGGAGGCGGAGTCGGCCGGCTCCGTCCGCTCGCCGCCCGGACGGGGCGGCCCTCACCTTCGGGGCCTTCGTGCGGCCGTCATCCCCGGGAAGAGGGCGCCGAGACCGGCGAGCGAGCACGGTGGCGACGGCACTGCCCGCCGCCGCACCCTCTGGCCGGTGAACGCCAGATGATCGGCTCCCAGGAGAACGTCCTGAGCACCCCGCGCCGGCCCGTACCGAGGAACACGGCGAAGGACGCACCGGTGGCGCCTGCCGGACCGAGCGGGCGGTGCGGCCGGCGACGACGTCCCACGTCCGGGCCGGGTCATGCACGCCCCGCGTCACGCCCGGCCCGAGTCGCGACCGCTCACCGGCCGGTCTGTGCGCTCGGGCGATGGGTGAAGGCGTCCCGGTAGGCGGCCGGGGTCATGCCGAGGTGACGGCTCATGTGCTGGCGGAGCGACTCGCCGGAGCCGAGGCCGCTGCGGCGGGCGACGTGGTCGACGGTGAGATCGGTGGTCTCCAGCAGCTCGCGGGCCCGCAGCAGCCGTTGCTGGAGCAGCCACCGGAACGGGGTCACACCGGTCTCCGCCGTGAAGCGGCGGGTCAGGGTCCGCACACTGACTCCGGCGCGTCGGGCCAGGTCGGGCAGGGAGATCGGCCGGTCCAGGTGCCGCAGCCGGGCGCGGCCGGCGGACCGGGGCCAGTCCCGGTCCGCCGGCCGCGGGGGGACAGCGACCACGCGCCGGCGGACGGCGACCGGGCGCACCACACGCCGGAAGACGCCGGTGACACGGCCGGCCGCCGCCCGGGCCGGCCGGTCGGTCGTCGCCCATGTGGGCCGGTTCCTCACTCGGCGCCAGGCGGTGGCACGGGCTTCGGCTCGGCACGACGGTCCCGTCGGCCAGGCCGCGCCCGGCCCCGCCCTCCCGACCGGTCCGCGACCGTCACCGAACCTCCGGCCCGGAGCCGGGGGAGGAACCGGCCGGGCCGTCACTTGGCGCCGATGCCCTTCTCGGCGATGCGGTAGATCCTCCGGGTGTCACGGGCCATGTCGACCACCAGTTCGGTCGTGCTGGACCTGCTCCAGGTGAGGGTGATCACGGCCTCGGTGTGGCCGGTGGTGCTGCCGTTGCCGGTGACCTTCCAGGCGAGCGGGACGTTCTGGGCGCGCAGGACGCCGTCGGCGTGGTTCTTCTCCTCCCAGGCGGTCAGTTCCTTCTGGAAGCCGGCGGTGAGGTAGTGGCTGCGGAGGGCCTCTCCGAGGCCACCGCTGTCCTCGTCGGTCACCGCGTCGATGTAGGCGCCGTAGAAGTCGGCGATGCGGGTGATGTCGTCGGACGGCTTGCCGCTGACGCTGCGCGGGGTACCGGCGGAGGCCTGGGCGGTGGCGCCGAGTCCGAGAGCGACGGCGAGGACGCCGGCGGCGAGGGCGGTGCGGGTGCGGGTCTTGCTGCTCATGTCTGTTCCCCGTTTCGAGTGATCCGTGGTCGGATGGTCATATGGCTGCATCGCCATGCGGGCGGGTGGTCGTGTGGCCGGGTTGGGCTGGGGCCGGGTTGGGCTGAGGACGCGCTGCGGTGTGACCGTCGGTACCGGGTGGCGGCCCTCCCGACCCCCGTCGGCGGGAGGGCCGCCCTCGGCCCACCGTCAGTGGAGCCTGTTCACGGCCCTGACGGTCGTCCTCTCGAAGGCCGTCACCGGAGCGCCGTCGAAGCCGCCGAGCTGCGCCCAGTTCACGACCGTGACGGTCCGGCCGTCCCGGCCGACCGCCAGCAGGCGGACGTCGTTCGCGCCCCACGAGGTCTCGGTGTGGACGCCGTAGACATGGGCGCCCTCCTCGACGGGCAGCTCGCCGTAGTCCTCGCCGGTGGCCTCCGTGTCCGGGTCCTGCCGCTCGATGCGGGCCGGGCAGGACGCGAAGTCCCTGTTCAGCCGCGAGGTCAGCTGCTGCGCCGAACGGACGTCGGGCAGGACCACGGTGATCTGCCGGGCGTTCGTGTCCAGGTCGGTCCGGAAGTCGCGGTGCCAGGCGGGCTCTTGGCCGGGCAGCGCCCGCAGACAGGTGTCCTGGGCCGTCCCCTCCGGTACGCCTGCGGTGACCTTGCCGGCGGTCCAGGACGAGGTGGGGTGCGCCGGCAGGTCCGCGGCGTCGAGGAAGCCGGGCGCCCGCGGAGCGGCGGTGGCCGGTGTGGAGAGCGCCACGGTGAGAGCCGTGACGGCGACCGCGAGGACCGCGCCTGCTGGTGTGCACTTGGGCATGGGTGTCCCCCCGTGGGTGAATGCGGTGAACGCATGGAACCGGTTGTGGTCGCGGATGCGGTCCGCGGTGCTTGCGTGTCGGGTGCCGCCCGACGCCGGCCGGCCCGCGCCGGCCGGCCGGTACGAAGCGGCCGTTGCGCCCGGCCGGGTGGGGCCCGGCCGGTGCGACACCACGAGCATCGGCGGTCACCGGCGGCCGGCGCAACGGCCGGCGGCCTCTTGCCGGGGGTGGAACCATCCCAGCTCATCTGACGTGCAGGTATACGAGTGCCTGGGACACGGGGACGCGAGCGGACGACGGGGGAACGGTGTCGACTCGAGACGATGTCGAGGAGTTCGCGGCGCTGCTGCGTCAGTTGAAGGACCGCACGGACCGGAGCTACGGCTCCCTGGCCCGCCGCCTCAACATGAACACCTCCACGCTGCACCGGTACTGCGCGGGCGAGGCGGTGCCGCAGGACTTCGCGCCGGTGGAACGGCTCGCGGCCTTCTGCCGGGCGACACCGCAGGAACGGCTCGAACTGCACCGGCTCTGGCTGTCCGCAGTGGCGGTCCGGCAGCGGGGGCGTACGGCGGGTTCGGCGGAGGCGGCGGCACGGACGGAGGCGAAGTCGGCGGCGGAGGCGAAGTCGGCGGCGGAGGCGGCGATTCCGGCGCCGGACGCGGACAGGGACGGGGCACGCACCGAGGAGAACGGCTCAGCGGACGGAACACCCGCCCGGCGAGGCAGCTCCGCCGACCGGCCCGAGGGCGACGGTCACGCCCGGAGGGCGCCCGCCCCGACCGCCGCTCCCCGCCCCTGGTACCGCCGCCGGCGGGTCCTGGCGTCGGCGGGCGTCGCCTGCGCGCTGCTCGCCACGCTGGGCATCGCCTCCGCCCTCTCGGACGGCCGTTCGTCGCAGGCGGGCGCCGCCCGCTCCACGGGCCCGGGGACGACCGACCCGTACGCACCTCACCGTGCGGCGAAGCCGTCCGCCGCCGACTCCGCCTCCCCTCCGCCGGGCTCCGCCCCAGCCGGCTCCCGGCGGAAGACGCCCGCCCTTCCCTCCACTCTTCCCTCCACCCGCGGCGCCCCCGCCCCGTCCGGGAAGAGCCCGGTCGCCGGCCCGCCCCTCACATGGAGCGCCGACTCCCAGGTGTGGGCCATGGGCTGCGGTCACGACTACGTCATCGACAAGCCGCCCGCGCAGGTGCCTCCGCCACCGTTGCAGCAGGACGCCGGGGTCTGGTCGGCGGCGCAGGGCGCGGTGCACGGGCGGCAGACGATGGTCCGGATCTCGGTGCAGGGGCGGTCGTCGACGGCCGTGGTCCTGGAGGCGCTCCGCGTCCGCGTCGTCAGCCGCGGCGAGCCGGTGGCCGGGAACGCGTACGCCATGGACCAGGGGTGCGGCGGCGAGCTGACGCCCCGTCGCTTCACCGTGGACCTCGATGTCGACCGCCCCATCGCCCGCCCCGAAGACGGCGCCGACAGCCGACGCACCCTCCCGGCCGTGCACTTCCCGTACCGCGTCTCCGCCCAGGATCCGGAGGTGCTGCTGGTCGACGCGTCGACACAGGCCTACGACGCCCGCTGGTACCTGGAACTCGACTGGTCCTGCCAGGGCCGTACCGGGACGATCCGTATCGACGACCACGGCCGCCCCTTCCGCACCACCGGCATCGAGGGGACGCCGCGCTACTGGTACGGCACCGACGACTCGGGCGAACGCGCCTGGGTCCCCTACGGCGGATAGGGCTCGGCACGGCGGACAGGGCTCGGCGCCTCGCCGGCGGCGTGGCCCGGCCGGCCGGCGCGCGCGCACTCGTCAGTCGTGGTTGCCGTCGCGGGCCTGGCGGGCCGCTTCCGCACGCTGCTTCCTGAAGTAGTCGGCCTTCCGCTGTGCCGCACGCCGGCGTCGTGCCTCCTCGTCCTGCTGCCGCCTGGCCGCGTCCTGTCTGCTCCCGGCCGCCGCCGCGGCCGACGGGCTCCTCAGCGCGCCGCTTCTCGTCAGCAGCGCCACTCCCGCGGCCACGGCCGCGCTCGCCAGACCGGCCAGTGTCAACAGCTTCGCGCCCTTCACCCTTGCCCACCCCGCAGTTCGGGACATCGTCCGCTCCTCGCTGTCCGTTCCACGGTAGCCGCGGGGAGGGCCCGCGCAGGAGGATCTCGGTGCGCTCGTCCGCCGTGCCCGCGCTGCGTCAGTCGCTGAGGGCGGATCCCGCCCAGGTGCAGTGGACGGTCGCCGGTCACTCGCCGGCCCTCGGTCTCGTGCTGGTGCCGGGCGGCAGCCTCGGTGACGCCCACGGGCGTCGAGGTCCCTTCGTCGCCGGCTGTCGGCCTTCGTGCTCTTCGGCGCCGTCGCCGCCACCGCCGCACGCCCGGATCTGGTGATCGCCGCACGGCTGGTCCGGGGCCGGGGCGGGGCTGGTCAACGCCCGGGTCATCGGCGCTCTCCAGGACGTCTTCCACGGTCGGGACCGGGCACGGGCGCTGGGGCTGTACGCCGCCACGGGCAGTGCCGCCGCGGCGCCCGGCCCCTCGCTCGGTGGGGCCCCGGGCGCGCGGCCCCCGGTCCCGAACCGGGCCGGCGGCTGGGCAAGCCCCTGACGCCCGCGGACGGAAGCCGTGCGCCATTACGCCGTAATAACGCGGTAGGCCAGCGGCGTTGGGGGGGCGACCGTCCCAACAGGGCGCGCACGGGGCACCGTCGCGGCGCGCCCCGGGCCGTCAGCGCGCGTACCCGCAGCGCTGCCGGGCGCGCCCTCGGCGCCGTTCATGCGGGTGACACCAGGCGTTGCGGCCCGTAACACCGGGCGAGGAGAATCCCCGTCATGGCGCGGCACACCCGGGCCCGGCGGAAGGCCCTCGGGAGCTGGGCTGCGCCGCACCCCGGCCCGCACGTCCCGAACGCCGAGGCCGGACTCGGCCACGGGACGGCCTGTGCCGAAAGTGACGCCGTGCCGCCGCCGAGGCCTGCTTCACGCTGCCGGAGCGGATCAGGCGCGGCACGCACTCGAGAAGGGTCTCGACGCGGGCTGGGAGTACCACCGTCAGGTGCGCCCTTCCCCCGGCCTTCCGGACGAGAAGAAGTCCTACCGGCCCGCCCGCCCGCACATCGCGGGTCTGTGGCCGGACGGGGACGAACTCGCCGGGTTCCGCGCCACTTTGCCGGCGCACGCCGCGCAGCCTCCCGTCGGGGCGCCGGCCCCGGCACGGCGGTCGCGGCCGACGCGCCGCGCCGGAAGCCGTGCCGGAACACAGACCGGGAACGAACGCCCTGAGTTCGCGTCAGTCCTTCACCGCTCCCCCGAGGCCGGAGACGAGTCGCCGTTGTACGAGCACGAAGAAGACCAGCACCGGGACCGTCATCACGGTGGACGCGGCCATCACCCCGCCCCAGTCGGGATCGTCCGGCTTGTAGAAGACCAGCAGCGCCATCGGCAGCGTGGACTGGGAGGTGTCGCTGATGATGAACGACTTCGCGAACAGGAAGTCGTTCCAGGCCGAGATGAAGGAGAACACGCTGGTCGCCACGAGTCCCGGGAAGACCAGGGGGAACAGGATCCGCCACAGGAAACGGGACCGGCTCGCCCCGTCGAGGGCGGCGGCCTCCTCCAGGGCCTCCGGTACGGCCTTGACGAAGCCCCGCAGCATCCAGATCGCGAACGGCAGTGAGAAGGCGATGTGCGGCAGGATCAGCGAACCGAGGGTGTTCAGCTGGCCGAAGTCCCGCATCAGGAAGAACAGCGGGATGGTGAGCGCCTCCACGGGCACCATCTGGGCCACCAGGAACATGATCAGCAAGGTGGTGCGGAACCGGAAGCGGAACCGGGTGACGGCGGTCGCCGCCAGGAACGCGATCAGCCCGGAGACGATCACCACGGCGCCCGCGACGACGAGGCTGTTGAGGAAGTAGCGCCCGAACTCCTGCTGCCCGAAGACCCGTCGGAACGAGTCCAGCGAGGGGGAGGTCGTCCAGGGCCGCGGCTCGGCCGACTCGATCTCCCCGGCGGGTCTGAAGGCGCTCAGCACCATCCAGTACAGCGGGAAGGCGACCACGGCCGCGACCAGCAGCGCCGACGCCTCGGCCGCGAGCCGCCCCGGCCGGCGCACCCGGAGGCGTGCGGGGCTCACAGCTCCTCCCCTCGGCGGCGCAGCAGCCGCAGGTAGACGAGTGTCACGGCGAGCAGGATCAGCAGCATCACGACGCCGATCGCGGAGCCGAGGCCGTACTGCGAGGACGCGAACGCCTTCTGGTAGGCGTAGACGTTGAGGACGAGGTTCTGCCCCGCGATACCGCCGCCGTTGGTCATGACGTAGATCTGGGTGAAGACCTTGAAGTCCCAGATGACCGACTGGACGGTGACGACGACCAGGATGGGCCGCAGCATCGGGGCGAGCACCGAGCGCCAGGTCCGCCACTGGGAGGCGCCGTCCAGCGCGGCGGCCTCCAGCACCTGACCGGGTACGGCGCGGATGCCGGCGTAGACGGTGACCATGACGAACGGGAAGGAGCACCAGACCACTTCGAGCAGGACGAGGAGGAAGGCGCTGTAGCGTCCGTACGTCCAGGAGTGGTCGCCGAGTCCGAGGACCCGGTTGACGGGCCCGAAGTCGGCGTCGAACAGCAGCAGCCAGACCGTGGAGCCGGTGACCGCGGGGGTGGCCCAGGCGCCGAGGGCGGCGAGCATCAGCGCGAGGCGGGGCACGGCGCGCACCCGGGTGAGCAGGACGGCGAGGGCGCAGCCGACGGCGAGCGTACCGAGCACGCAGGCGGTGGCGAACACGACGGTGGCCAGCAGGACGTGCCAGAACTGGTCGTCCCCGAACAGTTCGGCGTAGTTGCCGAGGCCCTGGAAGGTGGTCGGCCGGCCACCGCTGACCTGGGCCTGGGTGTACTTCAGGAGGGAGATCAGGCCGAGTTGGCAGACGGGGTAGACGAGCAGGGCGCCGAGGACGACGAGAGCGGGGGCGAGATACAGCCAGGGGGCGGCGGTGCGCCCGGAGGCGAGGGGGGACGAGCGCGGCCGGCCGCGGACGGCTCGCGGCCGCTCGCGCACCGCGCCGCGCGGGGTCGTGGGCGTCGCGGTCATCCGACGGCGCCGAACGCGTCGTTCATCTTCTTCGCCGCGTCGCGGGCGGCCGCCGTGACGTCCTTCTTGCCGCTGACGATCTCCTGGAACATGGTCGGCAGCACCTGCGCGGAGTCGATCTGGGCCCACGCGGGGGTGGCCGGCACGAACCGGGTGCCGGCCGCGAGGGTGTCGACGAAGGGCTTCTCGAACGGCTCCTTCGCGGCGGTCTCGGCGCGCACGTCGGTGAAGGTCGGCAGGAAGCCCATCGCGTCGAACATCTCGCCCTGGCTCTTCTTCGAGGTGAGCCGTTTCATCAGGTCGACGGCGAGGGTGCGGTGCGCGGTGCTCCTGAGGACGCCGATGTTGTTGCCGCCGGCGAAGGCCGGTGCGACCGAGCCGGGTGTGACGCCGGGCAGCGGCACGACCGCGTACTTGCCCCTGACCTGGCCGGCCTCCACCGCCTGGTGGCTGAAGTCGCCTCCGATGGCCATGGCGGCCTTGCCGGCGGCGAAGGCGGTGACGGTGTCGTTTCCGGTCATCCCGGCGCACTTCGCGGCGGGGCAGTTGTCGTCGCCGAACAGGGACGTGTACGCCTCGATGCCCTTGCGGGCGGCGGGGGTGTCGATCGCGGCGGTGTAGGAGCCGCCCTCGGCGGTGGCGAGTGCGCCGCCGCCGGCCCAGATGAACGGCATGGCGCCGTAGGTGTAGGCGCCGCCGACGGCGAGGCCGTAGAGGCCGGGTTCGGCGGCGCGGATCTTCCGTGCGGCGGCGGCGAGTTCGGTCATGGTCCTCGGCGGTGCGAGGTGCAGTTTCCGGAAGAGGTCGGTGCGGTAGTACAGGGCGCGGACGCCGACGAAGTAGGGGGCGCCGTAGATCTTGCCGGCCACGGTGACCGAGGTGCGGGCGGTGGGGTCGGTGTCCTTGGCCTCGTCCCAGGCGGTGAACTCGGCGGTCACGTCGGCGAGTCCGCCGTCCTCGACATAGCCGGCGGTGTCGGTGTTGCCGTACTCGACGACGTCGGGGGCGCTCTTCGGGTCGTTGAAGGCGGCCTTGATCCGCTGGGCGCGGGTCTCCACGGGGATGTACTCGACGGTGACCCGCACGCCTTCGTGAGCTGCGCGGAAGCCGGCGAGGACCTGGTCGACCACCTGTTCCTTGGGTTTGTTGTCGACCTCCTGAAACAGCCACACACGCAGCGTGCCGGTCCTCTCGTCCTTGCCGGCGGAGGAGTTGTCGGACGTCTGCGGAGCGCAGGCGGTGGCGGTGACGACGGCCGCGGCCAGCATCAGGGCCAGTCGTCGGCCCGGGTGTCTTGCGGAGAGCTTCATGAGCGATCCTCCGGTCAAGGTGTTGCAGCATATGCAATGAAGGTTTTGCCCTGCACAACACCACGGAGGCTAGGTACTCGGCGAACACGCCGACAAGAGGTCTCAACCACTCTGTGACCGTCGCACGCACCCCGTGCAACGCGGTTCGACACAAAGGCGCTTGAAGCACGGCAAACCCGTTGCGGAGCAGCGCGACGGGACGTCGGGGCGCGGGTCGGCGGCCGTCCGTCAGGCCGTGGCCCAGGTTCCGGGCGGGACGACCGCCCCGTGTCGTCACACGTCCCGGGCCGGGCAGGTGCTCCCCCGGATCTCCAGCCGGTGGGGCACCACCACGTCCTGGGGCGGCACCTGGGACGCGGGGCTGTGGATGCGGTCCGCCAGGCACTGCAGGGCGCGTTCGGCGATCTGCTTCTTGTCGGGCACCACCGTGGTCAGCGGCGGGTGGGCGTAGCGGCCGTCCTCGATGCCGTCGAACCCGACGAGGGCCAGGTCCTCGGGGACGCGCAGCCCTCGTTCGCGCGCCACGTGGAGCGCGCCGAGCGCGAGTTCGTCGCTGAAGGCGAAGACGGCGTCGGGCCGCGCGCCGGAGTCGAGCAGCGCGGTCATGGCCTCGGCCCCGTCCCGGCGGTGCAGGGACCGCACCGGCCGCCGCAGCGCCTCCTCCGGCTCCAGTCCGGCGCGCCGCACTGCCCGCAGGTAGCCTTCCAGCCGCTGGTGGGCCGTCCCGTTGTGCAGATGGGGTTGCAGGCCGATCGCCGCGATGCGCCGGCGTCCGGTCCGCAGCAGATGGGTCGTCGCCTCGTCGGCCGCGAGGACGCTGTCGACCGCCACCCGGTCCGCGAGCCCCGGCGCGGGCTGCTCGCCGAGGAGGACCAGCGGCAGGTCGCGGGCGCGGGCGGTCAGCTCCTCCGGGCGCAGCGACCACGGACTGATGACGAGCCCGTCGACCACCCGGCCTCCGGTGCCTTCCAGCAGCCGGCGCTCCGCCTCGCCGTCGCCGTACGTCTGGTCGATGGCCACCGTCCAGGAACGCTGCCGAGCCGCCTCGACGATCAGTCCGGCCAGTTCCCCGAAGTAGGGCGAGTGCAGCTCGGGAATGACGAGGCCGATCAGGCCGGTGCGGCCGGCGCGCAGGTTGCGGGCGGCCAGGTTGGGCCGGTAGCCCAGCTCGTCCAGCGCGGCCTGGACGCGGGCCCGGGTCTCCGCGGCGACCGGCCCGGTGCCGCTGACGACGTTGGAGACGGTGCGGATCGACACCCCGGCCAGGGCCGCGACGTCCTTCAGACGACTGCTCACGGCCGCCATCCTGGCACGGTCGGCGGCAGCGGGACAAAGACCGCGGGAAAGGGGCGGTGACAGGTGTTGCAACGTTGCATGCATCGCTGCGACCATGAGCCGGAGCCATCCCGCCCCACAGCGCAAGGAGGCGCACATGACCCCGCACGCCCATCCCGGCACCGCCACCGACCCGACGACCGTCGACGTGTCGGCCGACGTGGCGGCCCTGTACAGCGACGGCATCACCGCCCGTAAGGGCGCGTTCACCCCCGAATGGGCCGACCTGGTCCGCGAGGACATCGAAAAGGCGTTCGCCGAGGCGCTGGCCCGCCCGGACGGCGCCGTGGGGCGCGGGCCGAACCGCTACTACGTGGAGATCCACCCCGAGCAGCTCCGGGGCTTCGTCGAGCTGGTCGACCACCCCTGGGTACGGTCGCTGTGCGCCGCGGTCCTCGGCCCGGACTACCGCATCGTGGAACTGGGCTTCGACGTCCCGCTGGCCGGCGCCGTCGACCAGCCCTGGCACCGCGACTTCCCGATGCCCGAGGAGACCCGGCGCGAGCGCCGGCTGACCTCGCTCGCCTTCAACGTCACCGGCGTGGACACCGAGGAGGACATGGGACCCTTCGAGATCGCGCCGGGCACCCAGTGGGACGACAGTCCGGAGTTCGGGCACGGCATGTTCCCGCCGAAGTCGCACTACGGCCGGTACGAGGAGCTGGCCGTGCGCAAGTACCCGCGGCGCGGCGACATCTCCTGCCGCACCGCCCTGACCGTCCACCGCGGCACGCGCAACGAGTCCGCGAGGTCCCGGCCCGTCCTGGTCCTCGGCGTCGACGGACCGGAGGCGAACAACGGCGACCGGCACGACACCGCGGTCACCCGGGCCTTCTGGGAGTCGCTGCCGCAGCGCGTGCGCCGGCACCTGGACTGCCCGGTGGTGGACGAGCTGCGGCCCATCACACAGAAACACACCATCGAGGGACTGGTGATGGGCGACGCCTGAGGTCGTCTTCGCCGCGGCGCCCCCGGGTACGGCCCCGGTTCCGGCGGCCGGCGCGGGCAGCACCCGGGGGGCGGGACCGACCGGGGCCGCCGCCGGGTCCCGGCCTGCGCCTAGGATGGCGAGAGTGACGGCAAGAACCACTGACATCGAGACCGACATCGTCAAGGCGGCCGGTGTGCTGCGCGCCGGCGGGCTCGTGGCCCTCCCCACCGAGACCGTCTACGGCCTGGGGGCCAACGCCGAGGACCCCGCGGCCGTCTCGCGCATCTTCCAGGTCAAGGGGCGTCCGCCCTCCCACCCGCTGATCGTCCACCTCGGCGGCGCCGAGCAGCTGGACGACTGGGTCGAGGAGGTGCCGGCCACGGCGCGGCTGCTGGCCGAGCGCTTCTGGCCGGGCCCGCTCACGCTGGTCCTGCGGCGCGGCCGCCGGGTGCCTCTGGAGGCGACCGGCGGTCTGGAGACGGTGGCCGTGCGCGTACCGGACCACCCTGTGGCCCTCGCGCTCCTGGCGGCCTTCGGAGGCGGCGTCACCGCACCCTCCGCCAACCGCTTCGGCGCGGTCAGCCCCACCACCGCGGACGACGTCCGCGCGGAGCTGGGCGACGCCGTCGACTTCGTGCTGGACGGCGGCTCCTGCGAGGTCGGCGTCGAGTCGACCATCGTCGACGTCACAGGCGACACGCCGAGCATCCTGCGGCCCGGCGGGGTGACGCGCGAGGACCTCGAAGCGGCGCTGGGACACCCGCTCGCGGTCCCCTCGACCAGCACCGTCCGGGTGCCGGGCCAGCACCCCTCCCACTACGCGCCGCGCGCGCGGGTCGTCCTCGTCGAACCGGAGAAGGTCGTCCACGAGGCGGAGCGGGCCCGGGAGCCGGGGCATCGGGTGGGCGTCCTCCTTCCGCCCGGCCTGACCGAGGACGCGGTGCCGGCGCACGCCGTGGTGCGGGTCCCGGACTCCCTGGCCGCCTACGCGCGAGGTCTGTACGGGTACCTGCGCGAACTCGACCAGCGGGACTGCGACCTGATCGTCGCCTCGCTGCCGGAGGAGAAGGGGCTGGGACTGGCCATCGCCAACCGACTCCGCCGCGCGGCAGGCCCCCGGCCCACCGCGTGACCCGCACGGCGCGGGGGCGGGGCGGCGAGGCCTGTCGGTCCCGCGCCGCCTGGGACCGCGGTCCCGCGCCGGAACCCGACACGCGGGAGCGCCCGTCGCCCCGGTCGTCGTCGAGCGGTTGATCACGGCGGCGTCCGCTGGCACGCTGCCGGGGTGGATCTGGGACTCGCCGGGAAGACGGCTCTCATCACCGGGGGCAGCAGCGGCATCGGGCTGGCCATCGGCCGGACGCTCCGGGACGAGGGGGCGGTGGTCACCGTCTGCGGACGGGACCCGGGGCGGCTGAGGGAGTCGGGACTGCCCGGCGTCCGGGGGGACGTCACCGACCCGGACGCGCTCACCCGCTCCGTGGACGGCGGGCAGGACCATCCGAGCGCGGGCCGGTTCTTCCCGTAGACGGGGAGGAGGCACGGACGCCGCGGGGCGCCCGTGCCTCACTCACTCGCTCACGCGCTCGCTTCCGCGCACACGCGCCTACTTCACGACTGTGATCCGGTCGGCCGCCGGGGGCGCGATCGGACTGGTCGCCGACGAGTTGGCCGTCAGGTAGTCGTTGAACGCCTTCAGGTCGTCCGCGCCGACCAGCGGGTTCTTCCCCTTGCCCAGCTCGGTGAAGCCGTCGCCGCCGCCCGCGAGGAAGGAGTTCATCGCGACGCGGTAGGTGGCGGCCGGGTCGATCGCCGCCCCGTCCAGCCGGACGGAGTCGGTGACCACGCGGGCCGCGCCCGACTTGGTGAGGTCCAGCCTGTACGTCAGACCCGCGGATATCTGGAGGATCTTCGGCGAAGCCTCGTTCGGGCCGCTGACCTGCTGCTGGAGCGCGGTGATCAACTGCGCTCCGGTGAGGTCCACCAGGTTCACCGTGTTGCTGAAGGGCTGGACCGTGAACGCCTCGCCGTACGTCACGACGCCGTCCCCCTCACCGCCGCTCGCCTTGTGGACCAGGTCGGAGCGGATGCCGCCGGGGTTCATCAGCGCCAGCACGGCCTTGGAGTCCAGGGACTTGGCGTGCGCGAGCTGGGCGTCCGCGATGAGGTCGCCGAGCGGGGACTCGGGAGTGGTAGCGCCGCGCCCGTTGATGTCGCCGGAGATGTAGCCGACGGGCCGGTTGGCCACCGGGGCGGCCAGCGCGTTCCAGCGGGAGATCAGCGCCGTCATGTCGGCGGCCTTCGGCTGGGTGCGGCTGACCACGTGGTTCGCGGACTTCACGCTGGTGCGGACGATGTCGCCGGTCCGGCGGTCGTAGGTCAGCGTGGTGTCGGTGTACAGCTTGCCGTAGGAGGACGCGGAGGTGACCATGCGCGGCCGGCCCGACGGATCGGGGACGGTGCACACGTACGCCTGGTGCGTGTGGCCGGTGACCAGGGCGTCCACCTTGGGCGTGATGTGCTTCGCGATGTCGACGATCGGCCCGGAGATGCCGTCGCCGGCGCCCGGGGAGTCGCAGTCGTAGTCGTACGAGGCGGAGGCGGGCACGCCGCCCTCGTGGATGAGCGCGACGATCGACTTCACGCCCTGCTTGTCGAGGATGTCCGCGTACGTGTTGACGGTCTCGACCTCGTCCCGGAACTTCAGTCCCTTGACGCCCTCGGCGGTGACGATGTCCGGCGTGCCCTCCAGCGTCACGCCGATGAAGCCGATCTTCACGCCGTCGTGCTTCCACACCCAGTACGGCTTGAGGATCGGCTTGCCGGTCTTCTCGTCCGTCACGTTGGCCGCGAGATAGGGGTAGTCGGCGCCCTTGAAGGTGCGGCCGGGCTCGTAACAGCCGTCCTTGGGGTGGCAGCCGCCGTTCTGCATCCGGGCCAGTTCGGTCGCGCCCTCGTCGAACTCGTGGTTGCCGACGCTCGTCACGTCCAGGTCGAGCTTGTTCATCGCCTCGACGGTCGGCTCGTCGTGGAACAGACCCGAGAGCAGGGGGCTCGCACCGATCAGGTCGCCGGCGGCGGCCGTGACGCTGTACGTGTGGCCCTTGCGCGCCGTGCGCAGCGAAGTCGCGAGGTACTCGACGCCGCCCGCGTCGATCTTCTTCGTCGTGCCGTCCGGTGCGGTCTCGGTGACCTGCCCGGAGGAGCCGGCCGGCGGCTCCAGGTTCCCGTGGAAGTCGTTGAACGACAGCAGTTGGACGTCGACCGTGCGACCGCTGTGCCCGCCGTGCCCTCGATGGGCCGCCGACGATCCGCTCGCGGGGGTGGCGGCGGCGGTCAGCGCACCGGCCGTGGCCAAAGCAGCGACGGCCCCGAGGACCCGGTAGGCGCGCCGTCTTGGCTTGGTCGGGTGGGTCATGAGTCTCCCTCTGTGGCTGCGAGGCGGTTGAAGCTGTGAGGAGCCTATGGTCAACGCGCGTAGCGTGACCAGGGGTCAGCGGGTCACGAGCGGATTGCGCTCGGGCGCCGGGCGGCGCGTTCCGCTCTGATGTCCCGCGGTGCGGACGTGGCTTGACGCGGCGTGTCCCCCGCTGGCAGCCTCCCTGGTCATGAGGCTGCCCACCGAACACCGACGTGCGTGCACCGCGCTCGTGGAGCGGCGGCACGTCGATCTGTGCCGGCAGTCCAGCGCCCTCTGTCGCTGAGCCCGCAGAGCCTTTTCGCCCCCTGGGGAACCTCCGCCGGCCGGCCCTCCGAGTGGCCCGGTGTGCTCTTGGTGACCCGACTCCCCGCTCACGGGGGCCGTTCCGCACACCCTCCCCGCATCTCCCGCACGCAGGCAGCCCCTTGGCCCCCGCGCCGTGAGGTGTGCGCGGCGGTGTCCCGTCCGCTGATCCGCGTCCCGTCACGAGGGCCGCCCGAGCAAGGATGTCCCATGCCCGACATATCAGGTGTTTCCCGTCGCGCCTTCGGTGGCCTGGTGGGCGGCGGTGCGCTCACCGCCGTCTCCGGGCAGGAGGAGAACACCGTCGTCGTCTTCGCCAGCGACAACGGCGGCGAACGCTTCTCCTACCAGTGGCCGCTGAGCGGCGGCAAGTCGGAGCTGCTGGAGGGCGGGATCCGGGTGCCGACGGTGCTGCGCTGGCCGGCCGCCGTCGACGGTCACCAGGTCAGCCACACCCCCGTCTACTCCCCCGACTGGACCGCCACTCTGCTGGAGCTGGGCGGGGCCCGGCCGGACCCGGCGTACCCGCTGGACGGGCACAGTCTCGCCGGTCATCTGCTGCGCGGGGAGGTCGTCCCGGAGCGCGATCTGTTCTGGCGGGTGCGCGGCGACCGCGCGCTGCGGCGCGGCGACTGGAAGTACTACCAGGACGCCGACGGCAAGGACCACCTGTACGACCTCGCGGCGGACGCCCGCGAGCAGGCCGGCCTCGCCGCCGACCGGCCCGCGCTGCTGGCCGGGCTGAAGTCGGCCTGGGAGCGGATCGACGGCGGGCTCCTGCCGTACTCGGCGGCCTGAGCGGGCGGTCGCGGGGACGGGGCGCCGCCCGCGGCGCCCCGTCCCGGACAATGAGCACATGGACATCCGACCCCCGCGTGTGAGCGAGCTGCCTCTTCTCCAGGACATCGAGAGGGCCGCCGGCCGGCGCTACCACGACATCGGCATGCCGGAGATCGCCGAGGACGAGCCGCTCCCGCTGGACGAACTCGCCCGGTACCGGCGGGACGGTGCGGCCTGGGTGGCCGTCGACGCGGCCGACGTCCCGGTCGCCTATCTGATCGCCGACCGCGTCGACGGCAACTTCCATGTCGAGCAGGTCTCGGTGCACCCCGGCAGCGCGCGGCGCGGGGTGGGCAGGGCCCTGCTGGAGCATCTGGCCGGCCACGCCAGGAGCCGGCAGGCGCCCGCCCTGACCCTCACCACGTTCGCCGACGTGCCGTGGAACGCCTCCTACTACACGCGCTGCGGCTTCCGCGTGCTGTCCGAGGACGCGCTCACACCCGGTCTGCGGGAGATCCGTCAGCGCGAGGCGGCCCACGGACTGGACCGGTGGCCGCGGGTGTGCATGCGCAGGGATCTGTGACGCCGCGGGCCGTCACGGTGGGCGAGGGTTCCCGCCCGGCCCACCGCACCGCCCCGCGGCCGCCGGCCGTCCGGGAGCCGCTGAAGGGGGCCAGGGTCAGCTCAGGCGGCAGATCGTGTGCGGGTCGGCTCCCTCGGGGCCGGGCGGTGCGGTGAGCGGCGCCTCGCTGCCCGCGAGCCGCCCGCACACGTTCACCGACCGCACCTCGCCGCCGTCGTAGCTCACCCGCACGATCTCGAGTCCGTGGCCTCGCTGGTCGGCGTAGGGCCGGCTGCCGGCGAAGCCGACCGTGCCGACCGGCAGGTTCGGGTTGGGGTGCCAGCGCAGGTCCGCCCAGGTCTCCGCGGCGGTCTGCGGGACGTCCCCGTTGCGCGCGGCCCGGTACAGCACGGCCGTGGCGCTGTAGGACAGCACCGTCTGCCCGCTGGAGAACAGCGCGTCGGTCCAGGGCCGGACGGGGTCGGCGAGCGCCGTCCGCCGGGCTCCGGCCGGCAGCAGGGTCATCAGGACGCGGTGGGCGTCGATGTAGAAGCCGGTCGTCGCCGCGAGGTCCATGGGCGCGAGGGCGAAGTGGTAGAGGGTGACCTCGTCGGGGATGCGCAGGGCCTCGCCCTCCTCGTAGTTGCTCTTGGTGAGGTCGTCGCCGGTGAACACGGTGATGCCGCGGCCCGAACAGCCGGGCGTGGAACCGAGTTGGGCCATCAGGTTGGGCACGTCCTCGACCCGGCCGGCGAAGTACAGGGCCTTCGGCACGGGCCGGCTGCCGCAGATGTCGCCGATGGGGGCGGTGAGTTCGGGTTCGCCCTCCGCGCTGAGCCGGTACGTCCGCGAGGGCGCCGGCGCGAATCCCGCCTCGGCCAGCATCCGCTTGCCCACCCGGGCCTGTTCGGTCGTGTAGAAGTCCTTCTCGCTGCCGACCGACCGGGACAGCACGACGCCCTGGGCGCCCTTCTCGCGGGCGGCCAGCTGACGGGCGACGACCTTCAGGGCGTTCGCCTCCTCCTCGTCCGTGGCGGCCAGCCCGAACCAGTTGGACAGCCTGCGCGCCAGGTGGCTGCCGGAGTTGGTGGTGCTCACCACGGGCAGCCCGGCCCCCTTGAGGATGCGGACGGCCTGCTCGGTCTCGGTGGTGTCGCGTCCCACGCCCACGACGCCGACGACGGAGCGGTCGCGGCGCGCCAGGTCGGCGATCCGGCGGGCCATGGGGAGCACGTGCAGCATGTTCTCGCCGGCGTTGGCGAGCAGGACCTTGATCTTGGTCGGCTGGTCGGTGCTGACGTTGGCGTAGTGCTGGTAGAGGTACACCCCCGTGATCTCCTCCAGCCCCTTGCGGGTGTCGGCCTGCCGGGCGGCGGTGACCGGGCCGGCGTAGACGATCGTCACATGGGCCTCGTGCGGTCCGATGGCCGCGTTCTCGGCCCGGATCGCCCGCTCCACCGCGTCGAAGGTGACGCCCTTGCCGGCGCCGGACAGGCTCAGCGCGTTGCCCTGCGCGAGCCGCACGTTGCCGGTGGCGACGCCCACGCACTCGCCGTCGTAGAGGCCGGAGTCGGTGTTGGAGCCGAGCAGCCGGCCCTCGCAGTAGCGTCCGGCGAGGTACCGGTTGCCGAGGAAGCCCGCGGCCAGGCCGAGGGCGAGGACCACGGCGAGACAGGGCCGGGACCACAGGACCCAGGCGGGCGTCCGGCGGATGCGGTCGGTGGAGTGCTGTGCGGAGTGCCGGTGGCGCAGCTCGTCGGCGGGCATCGGGATGTACAGGATCCACGGCAGGGTGGCGGCCCGGCCGGGGGACTGGCCGGCGTTGAGGTTGGTCACCCAGCGCTGGTACCGGGCGTCCGCCCCGTACGCCCCCTCCTCGTCGTCGGCGTCGGGGCGGTGCGGCGCGGTGTCCGGCTCCGGGTCGGCGGCATCCTGCGGCCGCAGGCGTTCGGCCGCCGGGACCGCGGCCAGCACGAGCAGCGGGTCGACCTCGCTGCGCCGGCTGCGGACGTCGCTGAGGGTGCGCAGCAGGAGCAGCCCGCCGTCCTCCTCGGTGGCCCGGGGCAGGTACACCACGGGCGGCACGGTGCGTTTGCGGCGGCGCAGGTCCAGCGCGCGCGGGCGGAAGTTCTCGCGCAGGTCCTCCAGCAGCGCCAGCACGCGCAGTTCGAGGTGGAACTGTCGTGCCGTCGCATCGCCCGCCTGTGCGGCGACCACCTGCTGGGCGACGGCGAAGGCGCGGCCGCGGATGGTCTCCCAGGACTTCGCGGGCCGCCAGCGCGACCAGTCGGCGGCGGCGGGCCGATCGCTGAGCGGCGCCAGGAAGGTGGTGGTCGCGAACCAGCGGCTGGCCCGACGCAGCCACAGCAGCGGCGGCGCGCTGCGCGCGAGCAGGTGCACCAGGCCGAACACCGTCAGCGCCAGGGCGCCGCCCCACACCGCCGTGCGCCAACCGCCCTCGCCCAGCAGCACGCTGAGGCAGGCGATGAACATCGCGCCCACGAATCCGGAGGGGTTGACGACCGCGCCGACGGTCTCCGCGAGCGCCGGGACGCGGCGCCGGCCCTCCTCGCCGTCGGGGCCGCCGCCGGGACGCCAGCGCAACTCGGCCAGCCGGCGCATCAGGCGCTCGCGGCGCTCCGCCGCCGTCCACACCGTCGTCACCTCGGCGCCGACCTCGGGCGCGGCCTGCTCGATGGCCCGCAGCAGACGTGAGCGCGGAAAGCTGAAGGGCTTGTACTGCGACTGCCGTGCGTTGTCCCAGGAGTGCTCGCACAGTTGGCGCACCATGTCGACGGCCGAGGAGTACGGGTCCGGGCCGCCCCCGCCGTCGAGCCGCTTGGCGATCAGCCCCCGCGGCTGCTGGCTCTGGCGGACGAACTCCACCACCTGGGCGACCAGCCGGTCCAGGGCGCCGGTGTCGTCCTCCTCGGTGGCCTGGAGCACCACCAGCGGGGTCACCGGAGGGTTCGCCCGGAAGCCGTCGATGAGCCGTCTCATCAGCGCGAAGACCGCGTCGGCGGCCTCCACTCCGGCACTGCCGGTCCAGACCTGTCTTCCCATGTGCTCCGCCCCCGTCGCATCGGCCTGATCGGACATCGAGTTCGATGGGGATACCCGGACCGGGCCGCCGCTGCACCCCGGGAGCCCTGTGAATGTGGGGGCCGACGGGAACCGGGCGCGGACGCCGACGGTCCGGTTCGCGCCGTGTGCCGGGGTGATTGCCACGGCGACATGTCGACCTCGTGGCAGCCCCCGGCGAGACCTGGTGCTGTCTCACAGTGCGGACCAGGATGGCGATCACACCCCCACCGGACGCCGCCCGGCGGACCACACGGTCGCGCACGCGGTACCGCACCCGGCGGGAGCGGCCGTCCCCGGCGGGAACAGCCCGGCGGGAGCGGCCGCCACGTGCGGCTTCGCCTGCCGGTCAGTGCTGCGAGGCGATGATCAGGATGACGACCAGGATGCCCAGGGCGAGCAGGCATCCCCCGCCACCGCCGCCGGACGATCCCTTGCGGAACTCGACCATCCCGCCGGGAACGACGGCCGGGTGGTTGTGGCGGTAGTGCTTCTCGATCGCCCTCTGCCCCTCGGACTCGCTCCCCCAGGAAGTGCGGTGCCCGCACTCGCCGCACCGGTACCGGTAGCTGTCGGCCATGACTGTCTCCTTCTGTAGGCGTTCCGCGTTCGTCGTTGTCGGGTGGGTCGGGCGGCAGCCGGTAGAGGGCCCGTGCGTCAGTCGTCGTCCGGCCCGGCGCCCGCCAGGTGTTCGGTGAGGACCTGGAAGACGCAGAGGTTCGGGATGCCGGACCCGGCGGTGGCCCACACCTGCCAGCGGCCGTCGGCGCGGACGGCGACGAGACCGCCCCGGACCTCGATCCGCTGGACCTGGGGCCAGCGCAGGGACGTCCGGGCGGAGCCGACCGCGTCCGCGGTGACCCACAGGGGGCCGAAGGCCAGCCGTGCGCCCTGCCGCAGCGCGGCCAGCGCCCGCGGCGCCTGAGCGGCGACGACCGCCCGGCAGATCCCGGGCCACCACTCCTGCGGGCGGCCGAAGTCGCCGCAGCGCAGGACGACCCGCGCGCCGTTGACGTCGACCAGCACGAGGGCGCCGGTGAGGCCCCGCGAGGTGAGCAGCGTGTGCCGGCGCACCACCGTCACGTCGAAGCGGACGGCGTGGATCCGCCGGCCGACGGCGGCCGTCAGACCGTGCTCGTACAGGTCCAGCCGGGCGCCCGGGCTCGTGGCCGGTCCGCCGTCGGCGCACAGCAGGCGCCGTACCCGCGCGGTGGCGGTCCACCGGCCGGGCTCGGCGGGTGGCGCCCGGTAGGTGACGCGCCGCCTGCCCAGCCGTGCCCGGCCCGCGGTCGCGGAGATCCGCGCCAGCAGCAGTTCCTCGGCGCGCTCACGGTCGTCCGCCGCCCCTTTCACGCCGCACCGGCCCTGCCCCGGCCGTGGCCGGTGTCCTTCCCGAGCAGTGCCGCCCGCCGGGCCCGCAGGAGCAGGTCGCCCGGGTCGACGCCGAGGTCGTCGGCGAGGCGCCGGGCGATGCGGTCGAAGACGGCCAGGGCTTCGGCCCGCCGGCCGTCCCGCCGCAGCGCGTGCATCAGCAGCGCGGCGACCGGTTCGTTCAGCGGCTCCTCCAAGGCCAGAGCGGACAGCCCGGTGATCGCCTCGATGCGCCGGCCCAGCCTCAGCTGCCAGTCCGCCTTCCGCTGCGCCAGGGCGACCCGGCGCTGTGCGAGCCGCAGCCGCTCCGACTCGGCGAGCGGCCCGGGCAGTCCGGCCAGCGGCTCGCCGCGGAACAGCTCCAGCGCCCGGTCGCACAGCCGTACGGCCCCCGGCAGGTCGCCGGCGCGTTCGGCCGCCTCGGCCCGGGTGACCAGGCCGTCCACGCACAGGGCGTCCACCTCGGCGACGCCCTGGACCAGTCCGTATCCGTACCGGTCGCGCCGGATCACCGAGTCCGGGCGGTCCCCGAGCCGCAGGATCTTGCGCAGCCGGTACACGTAGACCGGTACGACGTTGCCGTCCGGCATCTCCCTGCCCCAGACGTCCTCCAGCAGCCGCCCCCGGCTCACGGAACGGCTCGGGCTCAGGGCCAGCGCCGCCAGTACGGCCTGCTGCCGCACGGGACCGACGTCCACGGGCCGGCCCGCGAGCGTCGTCCACAGCGGGCCGAGCACCGACACCCGCAGCCAGGGACCGGCCGCGGCGCCGGTGCGGCGGGTGGTGTGCCCCGGCAGCGGCCGGCGCGGCCCCTGGCCGGGTACGACCAGACCGCAGTCGAAAGCGTGCACGATGGCGGCCGCCCGGTCGCGCAGCCCCAGCTTCCCGAGCACGCGGCCGAGCCGCTCGGCCACCACCTCCTCGGGCAGGACCAGGGCGGCGGCGATCTCGGCGTCCCCCAGGCCGCAGCCGAGCGCGTAAAGCACTTCGCGTTCCTCGGCGGTGAGGCCCGTGACGCCCCGGTCGCACCGGCCCGCGGTCGTCGTCGGCATGGCCACTCCCCGTTGTCCGGACCGGTCGAACTCCTCGCCCCGGTCGTTCACGTCGATGTGGTCGAGGCTGGCCGTCGTGCAGGAAGTGTGGACAGAGCATTCAACCGGTCATATGTGACCGGTGCCCGCGCTAGAGTCCCGACCTGCGGAAACGGACAACTCGAGGGGGAAGGGCCATGACCTGTGGCCGGTGAGTTCGGCGCGGTGCTGCGCCGGCTGCGCGAGAAGGCGGGACTGACCCAGGACGAGCTGGAGCGGCGTTCCGGTGTCAGTGTGAGCACCATCCGCGGCCTGGAGACCGGCAAGCGCGGCAACCCGCGGATGACCACGGTGCGGCAGCTGGCCGACGCGCTCGCCCTGCGCAGCGAGGACCGCGAGGAGTTACTCGGGGCCGCCGTCCCGGGGCGCCGGGGCGCCGGCGCGGGCACGGCGGGTGCCCCGGAAGCGAGCGAGGCGCAGGCGGGGGCTCCGGAAGGGGGCGGGGCGGGGGCGGGCGAGCCGGAGACCGGCGACGGGCGAGGATCAGAGCCCGCCCTGGCGCCGCCTGCCGTGCCGGTGCCGGTACCTCCGCCGGTGTCGCCGGCGCAGGCCGCGTCGGCGGAGGCGGCCGAGCAGCTCGCCAAGGCGGTGGCGGCCCGCTGGCAGCGCGAGGAGGAGCAGCGGCGGATCCAGGACCCGTACCCGCTGCCGGTCCGCTGGAAGGCCGCCGACGAGGCGCTCACCGACCACTGGGCCAACATCCGCCGCCTCCCGCCGGGCGTCCCGGGCGGCCCGCTGGATCTGAGCGGCCGGCTGGAAGGCGTCGCCGAGACCTACCGGAGCATCCCCTCGGGGCGGCTGGTGGTCCTCGGCAGGTCCGGGTCCGGGAAGACGGTCCTGACGCTGCGCTTTGTCCTGGATCATCTGAGGTCGCGGACGCCCGCGGAGCCCGTTCCGGTGATCTTCAGCATCGGCGCCTGGGACCCCACGGCCGTCACCCTGCGCGACTGGCTGACCGAGCGGTTGACGCGGGACCATCCGGGTACGGCGGCGCCGGGGCCGGGGAAGGTCAGCCTGGCCTCCGCGCTGGTCGATTCCGGCCGTGTGCTGCCGGTACTGGACGGCTTCGACGAGATGGCCGACGGCCTGCGCCGCCCGGCGCTGGAGGCCCTGAACGCCACCACGCTGCCGCTCGTGCTCACCAGCCGGCCCGCCGAGTACGCCGCCGCGGTCGAGGAGACGGACGTGCTGACCTCGGCCGCGCCGATCGAACTCACCGATCTCGCCCTGGACGACCTGGTTCACTATCTGCCCCGCACCACCCGCAAGACGGACCGCTCGGACCCGGCGGCGAGCGCCTGGCAGCCGGTGCTGAAGAAGCTGCGCGAGCCCTCGCCGGACGGTTCGCCCGCCCCGCTCGCCACGGTCCTGACGACGCCGCTGATGGTGGCGCTCGCCCGCACCGTCTACAGCGACACCCCGGAGCACGATCCGGCCGAGCTGCTCGACACCGAACGGTTCCCCGGCGTGGAGGAGTTGGAGGAGCACCTGCTCGACAACTTCCTGCCCACCGTCTACCGCCGGGCCCGCCCGGGCGCGCGCGGCTGGGACCCTGAGCGCGTCCAGCGCTGGCTCGGCCATCTCGCGCGCCATCTGACGGAGTTGAGGACTCCGGACCTGGCCTGGTGGCGGCTCGGCCACGGACTGCGCCGTTCCACCCGCACCCTCGTCACCGCCCTGGTCACCGCGCTCGTCATCGGGCTCGTCGACGCCGTCATGTCCGTCGGTTTCAGCGGCTCGTTGGCCGGCGGCCTCCTCGACGGGACGATCGTCGGCCTGCTGGCCGGGCTCCTGTTCGGGCTGGTGCACTGGTTCACGTACACGGTCACGGGCAAGGACGTCCGGCCGTCCGCCGTACGGCTGCGCATCCGCGGCCGGCCGGAGACCACCACGTGGCGGGCCGGCCCCCGGCTGGTGATCGGCACGTCGGGCGGTGCGCTCTTCGGCTGCGCCTACGGGTTCATGGTCGGCCTGCTGCGCGCGCTCAGCTGGCACGCCGGGCTGTCGTCCGCGCTGAGCCTCGGGCTGATCGACGCGATCGTCTTCGGGCTGGTCTACGGCGGCGCCGCCGGGCTCACCTTCTGTCTCCTCGGCCTCCTCGAAACGCCCCTCGACATCGTCTCCGCCGTCAGCCCGGGCAGCGTTCTGCGCACCGACCGCCGCACCGTGCTCACCCAACTGTGCTTCTGGGCTCCCGCGTTCGGCTCGACGGTCGGTCTCGGGGTCGGGGTGGTGGTGGATCTGCTCCAGGGGCATCTGGGCCGGCTGGTCGCCGACCCGAAGGCCAGTCTCATGCTCGGCACCATCAGCGGTCTGGGCGGCGCGCTCGGCTACACGCTGACGCTGACCGCATGGGGCCAGTGGTGTCTGCTCACCCGTGTCTGGCTGCCGTTGACCGGACGCCTTCCCTGGTCCGTCGCCGCCTTCCTGGACGACGCCTATCAGCGCGGCGTCCTGCGCCAGGCGGGTGCGGTGTACCAGTTCCGCCACGCCCGGTTGCAGAGCCGTCTCGCGCAGGGCCGCCGGCGAGGTTGAGCCGGCGGTCCCGGGCCGTGTCCGTCGAGCGGTGTGCCGGTGGTGCGGGTCAGTTGGCGGTGATCCAGGTGCCCTTGTCGGCGCGCCAGTGGACGGTGGCGTTCTGGAAGCGCTGCATCCTGCCGCCGCCGGCCTCGTCCGTCTCGTCCGTCGTCGGATACCCGAGGACGGACTCATGACCGCCCGCGTGGAACGCGTCGTAGATCGCGTCGTGCACGACGTGCGTCCCCGTCGCCGGCGACCACAGGAACAGCCCCCGCTCGAAGAACTGGTACCGCCCCTTCGTCCCGTCCGGCGCCCGCGACGCATCCGCCTCGTCCATCGTCGGGAAACCCCACCGCCGCTCGGCGTCCGTCGCCCAGAACTTGCTCAGGATGTCGCCGTACACCGCGTACGCCACATCCGGGTGCCACAGGATGATCCCGTTCCGGAAGAGCTGGAAGCGCCCGCCCAGGGAGGCCGCCTCCTCCGCCCGGACCGGTGCGCCGAGGACGCCGCCCGCACCGCCCATGCCGCCGTACTTCGCCCCGATCGTGCCGTAGGGCTGGAACGCCTCGTCCCGCAGCGCCACGGCGGTGCCTTCGGCCTGGTCGTAGCGTTCCGGGTAGGCGGAGCGCTGGACGGCCTGCGCGAGCTGCCCGGCGCTGCTGCCCTCCATGCCGGGTTCCATCTGCTCGGCGACCTCGAAGAACTTGGACGCCGCGTAGTCGACGTCCAGGACCTGCTCGGGCGATCCCCAGCCCTGCGAGGGGCGTTGCTGGAAGACGCCGAGGGAGTCCCGGTCCCCGCAGGCCAGGTTGTTCATCCGGGACTCGACCCAGCCGGTCTCGAACCCGGCGAGCATGGCCTTCGGGGACACGTTCATGCGCTGGCCGACCTCGTAGACCTTGCGGGTGACCGCGATGTCGCGCTGCGCGGGGATGTCGCAGAACGCCGCGGCGGGCGCGGGGTGGCCGAGGGGGCCGGGTGTCTTCGGGGGGCTGGTGCCGTCGGCGCTCGCGGGGCCGGCGCCGAGGGCGGTCAGGACCGTGAGGGCGGCGAGCAGGACGGTGCCGCCTGCTCTCGCGCGGCGTAAGCGGACTGCGCTCACTCGTCTCCTCCTGTGGGGGTGGGTGCGGAAGGGCGACTGCGGGGTGCGGCTCACGCGGTGATGCCGTCGTACTGCAGGACGCGGTAGGGCGACTGGTGGGGCTGGCCGTTCCACTGCGAGACGATCAGCGTCAGGGAGGTGGGTCCGGCGCTGCCCGGGTGGATGTAGCCGCCGTAGAGGAAGGGGAGTTGGGGCCTGCCCCAGTGGTTGGGCGGCCAGGTGGCGTTGCCGACGATCTGCGGCTTCGGCGCGCTCCACACGGCGTCGGGCCGGGGGGCGGTACGGGTGCAGATCGAGTAGTCGGTGACGTCGAAGTAGCTCATGCAGTACGTGCCGCCGATGCGCTTGACGGAGAACTCGCCGATGTTGTTCCCGGAGAGGATCACGGACGGCTGGACCGCGCGGGTCCACTGCCATCCGCCGTCCAGGTAGGCCCAGTTCTCCTGCGCTCCGAAGTTGCCGGCCCGGAACTCCTCCGGCCGGATGCGGAAGAGCTGGATCGCGCCGCCGTCGCCGGTGTTGAGGTGGCTGCCGTTCCAGCGCTTGGAGAAGATGTACAGCCAGCCGTCGGGGTCGATGCCCGCGAACGACCACATGCCGTACATGGACTGGTTGACACCCTGCGTGTCGCCGGCCCAGTGGTAGGGGTAGTCGTGCCAGGTGACGCCGTGGTCGTCGGAATAGGCGACGCCCGACATCCGCGAGCCGTCGTAGCCCGCGGGCGGCTGCCAGACCTCAACGGAGGTGTACTGGATGTAGGTGCGGCCGCCGAACTCGATGCAGTCGTTCGGGATGCGGCTGACCTCGAAGCCGTAGCCGTTGTCGGCGTTGTGCCGGTAGTCGAAGAGCTGCCGGGCGCCCCCTCCCGTGGGCATGGCCCAGGTGAACGAGATCGGGGTGGAGCCGGAGGCGTCGAAGGAGGCCTGGTTCAGCATGACCGGGGAGCCCAGGTACTCGCCTCCGAGCGCGGGTTCGCTGAAGGAGTCGCCGAAGACATAGCCCCAGGTGTTGTCGTGCTCCCGGTGGTAGGGGATGGCGAGGTCGCCCGATCCCAGGCCCTGCGCGCGGGCCGAGTCGCCGGGCTGTTCGCACAGCGGCGCGCCGTTCTGCGCCGCGGCGGCGGAGGGCGCCGCGGCGAGGGAGCCGCCGAGCGCGCCGGCGGTCAGGGCGGCGCCCGCTCCGGCCTTGAGCAGGGTCCGGCGGGTGGGCGGACGGCGGTCGGGGTGTGCGGAGTCGGACATGTCGTCCCTTCGGGGTCGGTTCGCCGCAGAGGACTCGGTCGGTCCGTCTCGGCGGACTGGGTGTCGGTCGGGGTCGGTCGGGGACGCGGGCCGCGGGCGCTGTGCCGACCGGGCCTGCGGGTTCGGGCGCCATGGCCGGTGCCGAGGCGGCACGAGGTGATCGCCGCGCCACGGCGGCGGGTACGGACACGGATACGGACCGGACGGGCCGGAAGGCCCGCGGCGGCAGGATCATCCTGGCGAGGGGCGTTGAAAAGACGATGAAATCCCCGTTCAGCGAGGGGATGTCGCGCCACACGGGTCTGCGGGGAGGGACCATCGCGGAGCCGTCACCCGGCGGCCCGCACCGTCGCACACCCACAGCGGCGTCACGGGAATTTCATCGGCCCTCCTTAGCGTGACCGTGTCCGCACAGCCGCCGGTACGGGAGGGACGGCTCGATGACACGCGGGGAGACGCAGATCGAGGCTGCCGATGGCGGTGATGGCCGCGGTCGCCCTGATGAGCACGACGGCGGTCGCCGCCTCGCCCGCCGACGGGGAGGGAAGCGCCGAGGCGACGAACCGCTACACCACGTGCCGCCGGTCTCCATGCTCGACGGCAAGCGCAGCGCGTGCGACTGGCCGGACGACCCGAACGCGGTCGCGCCGGGCCTCATGGACCCGCGCAGACAGCCGCGCCTCATCCGCTCCGACTTCGTCGGCAACGCCAACGACAGCGCCTGGCTGGCCAATCCGGAGCAGCCGCTGTCCTTCCCACGGGTGATGGGCGACACGGCCGCACCCCGGTCGCTGCGCACCCAGGAGCTGATCCTCACGGCGCAACACCGGATCGACGGCACCGACGGCCGGCCCGGCAAGGGCTGCACCCCCGAAACGATGCGGCAGTCGCTGTTCGCCGACCACAGCAGGGCGGCCGACCTGGCGCTCAACAGCACGGTGACGGCGTGCCGGAACACGCCTTTCGGGACGGTCCTGGTGGACGGCAACCTGGTCGACGTGAGCGAAGCCTGCCCGATCGTGGCCGCCTGGAAGAGTCACGCCTACACGTCGGACAGCCGCGGTTCCTGGTTGTTCGCCATCTACTGGTCGTACCTGCTCGGCGGTCAGGCCGTCGAGAAGCTGCCCTGGCGGGTGCCCTTCGACGCGAAGGACCCTGTGCACACGCCGAATTCGCTGGACCCGGGCAGCTCGGCCGTCCGCGACGCGCTCGCCCGCGAGGTGTTCGCCCTGCGCAAGTCCGGCACTCCGCTGAACGCGCGGCTCTCGGACGTCCAGAACATCACCCGGGGCGGTGAGCAGATCCCGGTCCGCGGCTCCATCGGCGAGTTGGGCGTGCTGAACGTCATCACCCCCGGTCAGGTCGACGGCAGGACGGACGTCGTCTTCGGGTCCGGTTTCCTCCAGGAGGTACGCTTCACCGCAAACGGCCCGCCGCAGACCTCCTCCCTGCTGACCTACTCCCAGTCGGCCGAACCGGCCTCGCCGCACTACGCCGACCAGACGAGGCTGTTCTCGGCGGGCCGGTGGGTGACCGAGCGCTGCACCGAGGAACAGATCGCGGACTCACCGCAGTTGGAGGTCGAGGTCCTGAACTGAGACCGCCGTGCGAGCGCGCCGGAACGCCGCTGACGGCACCCGGTGTGCTCCTTCCCCCCGGGGCGTCACCGTGCCCCGGCACATCTCGCCCTGCCCCGCACGAAGGCTCACGAGGAGGCACGCTGTGGCAAGGACATCGAACCGCCGGCGACTGACGGTGACCGGAATGGTCACCGCCGCCGCACTGGCCCTGGCCCTCGCACTGCCGGCCGGTCCGGCACAGGCCGCCGACGGCACCGCACCGCCACCGTTGACGAACGGGTTCGGACTCACCCAGGTCGACACGGCCGTGGGCGGCCCCACGAACTTCACCATCACGGTGACCACGCCGGAGGTCTCGGGCAAGCACCACATCAAGATCATTCTGCCGAGCGGCTACTACGCCGACCCGGACAGGCGCTACCCCGTGCTGTACTTCCTGCACGGCTCGCCCGACGACCCGATCCAGCAGAACTATCCCGCGCTGACCATGTCCGACTCGATGATCACCGTCATCCCGGACGGCGGCGCCCGCGGCTGGTACGCCAACTGGCTGAACCAGAAGACCCAGATCGGCGCCCAGAACTGGGAGAACTTCCACCTCAAGCAGGTGATCCCGTTCATCGACGCGAACCTGCGGACCATCCCCGCCAAGAAGGCCAGGGCCGTCGCCGGCGTCTCCATGGGCGGGTTCGGCGCCCTGCACTACGCCCAGGACCGGCCCGACCTGTTCAGCCAGACGGCATCCCTGTCGGGGGACATCGACCTGTCGGCCAGGTCCATGGACCTGCGGCTGGCCGTCGTCGCCTCGGTCACGGACGCGCTCGGCGCGATCTGCGGCTCGTCGTCCGGAGCCTGTGACCCCGGCAGCTCCCCGTACAGGCCCGGCGTGGACAGCGACGCCCTGTTCGGCTCCCCCTATCCGGTGTTCAACGCCGACTGGCGGTGGAACGAGGTCGATCCCGCAGCGCACATGGACAAGCTCGCCGGGATCGGCGTCTCCGTCTATGTGGGCAACGGCGGCGGCGTCCCCACCGAACCGGAGTTCTGGCTCGAAGGCGCGGCCCAGCACGTCAAGGACAGCATGGACGCGCTCGGCATGCCGTACCACTACGTCGACTACGGCGACGGCTCCGGCTGGGGCACCCAGTGCAACGGCGGCCACAACAGCTACTGCTGGGAACAGGACCTGCGGGACCTGATCCCCCGGCTGGAGCGGGCGTTCGCCTCCTGACCGCGGGCGGGGACGGACCGGGGCCGGCTGCCGCCCGGGAGGCGGCGGCCGGCCCGTCCGGCGCCCCGCGCGCCCGCCTCACGGCGCCGGCACGGTGACCTCCCGCTTGAGGACGTAGGGAGCCTGTCCACCAGCCGCATTCACCGCCGCCGGCTCCGCCGGGGCCGCGGCCCGGACCCTCTTCCTCCATCCCCGCACGGTCCGCTACCGCCTGGGCCGAGTCGAGGAGCTGACGGGGCGGTCCCTCTCCGGTCCACGGGCGACGGCGGACGTCAGGGCGGCGCTCCTGGCGGTCCGTCACCCTTCGAGCGGCCACTCGGGGAGCGGATGACTTAGGGAGCGGTCAGTCCCCGAGCGGTCACTCCCTGTGCGGTCATCGCCGCGAGCGGCCGGCCCCCGAGCGGGGGCGGCCACCGGCACACGCACGGCGGCGCCGGTGGCCCGCCCGGCGCGAGGACCCGTCCGACATGCACATCGGGGACCCGAGCGCCCGGCAGATCCTCCTCGGGAGTCCGGGAACGTTCCCCTCGACCTCGACCCATTCCAGGACCTCCCGACGCGCAGGTACGCGCCGCCGTCCACGCCCTGTTCACCGCCTCCACGGCGATGTCGCGGACGACGGCCGCGTCCGCCTGACGGCGACCTGGGGTCCGGCTCAGCGGTAGGTGAGCTGGTGGCGCCGGTCGCCGGCGAAATGGGCGTGCTCGTTGAAGGTCAGGAGGGTCGTCCCGGACCCGCCCGCCACGAGGGTGGTGACGGAGGCGTTGACGGTCACGCGGTTGAGGGCGACGACTCCCTCGTACGGCAGGGACAGCAGCGTGCCGCACAGCGCGGCCAGGAGGCCGCCCGAGGTGACGACGACGGCGTCCCGGCCCCGGCCGAGCGCGGCGGTCAGGTCGGCCAGCGCGGCCCGCGCCCCCGCGGCGAAGGCGGACCACGTCTGGCCGCCGGGCGCGTCCGGGTCCCGCATCCACGCCAGCAGGGCGCGATCGAGCAGGTCCTGCACGGACCGGCCCGCCAGGCTCCGCACGGAGCCGTCCTCCTGCGACGAGGCGGCGTACCGGGCCAGCAGGGCGAGATGGTCGTACTCGTTCCAACGGGCGTCCTGGTGCAGCGGCCCCCCGAACCCGCCCGCGCCCGCGAGGAGTCGTGCCGTCTCGCGCTGGCGGACGAGGGTGCCCGACACGAGGTGGGGGTCGCGCAGCCCACGGCGGGCGAGTTCCCGTCCGACGACGCCGGCTTGGGCGCGCCCGAGTTCGGACAGGACGTCGTAGTCCTCCGCGGCGGCCGAGGCCTGGCCGTGGCGGACGAGGCAGATGAGCGGCATGGGGGCGTTCCTGTCCGTCCTCTTGGTCGCTCCGTGCGGCGGAAGGCCGAACGGCAGCGGAGGTCACAGTGGTCGTCGGCGATCGGGGCGTCACGGAGGGCCGGTGCCGTGGGCCGACGTACGGCCCGGACGACGATGTCGTCCAGGCCGTGCCGAGGGGGACCGACCGGATCACACGGTACCGAGCGCCGCCCTCAGGGTGGCGACGGCCTGGTCGATGGCGGCTCCGGCCGCCTGGGTCTCGCGCAGGGCGTCGAGCATGACGAAGTCGTGGATGACGCCCTGGTAGCGGACGGCGGTGACGGGGACCCCTGCCTGCCGGAGCTTGTTCGCGTAGGCCTCGCCCTCGTCGCGCAGCACGTCGGCCTCGGCGGTGATGACCAACGCGGGCGGCAGCCCGGTGAGCTGCTCGGTGGTGGCGCGCAGGGGGGAGGCGGTGATCCGGGCGCGTTCGGTCTCGTCGGTCGTGTACTGGTCCCAGAACCACCGCATGCCGTCGCGGCGCAGGAAGTAGCCCTCGGCGAACTGGTGGTAGGAGCCGGTGTCGAAGGCGGCGTCGGTGACCGGGTAGAACAACACCTGCTGCGCCAACGGGACATCGCCGCGTTCCTTGGCCATCAGCGTCAGCGCGATGGCCATGTTGCCGCCCACCGAGTCCCCGGCCACGGCCAGCCGCGTACCGTCCAGGCCCTTGGCCGCGCCCTCGCGCACGATCCACCGCGCCACGGCGTAGTTCTGCTCGACGGCGACCGGGTAACGGGCCTCGGGCGACAGGTCGTACTCGGGGAAGACCACCGCGGCCCGCGCACCCACGGCCAGTTCCCGCACCAGACGGTCATGGGTGTGCGCGTTGCCGAACACCCAGCCCGCGCCGTGGATGTAGAGGATCACCGGCAGGGCGCCGGCGGCGCCGGCGGGCCGCACGACGCGGGCCCGGACCGAACCGGTGGGGCCACCGTCGACGGTTACCCACTCCTCGTCCACGGCCGGCTTGGCGACCTCGCCGGACTGCACCTCGTCCACCGCCTTGCGGCCCTCCGCGGGCGGCAGCTGGAAGAGGTAGGGCGGGTTCGCCGTCGCCTCGGCGAACGCGGCGGCGGCCGGCTCGAGCACCGGGCTGTTGCTGTTCTCGGTCATGAGGTCGCTCCTTCTCGAGCGTGCCGGTGGCCGGGAGGACCACCCGTCAGCACGGAAAGAACAGTACAGCGCGATTAAGTAGTGCACAACTTAATCGAGCACAAACACATCGCGGGAGCGTGAAATGTTAGGATCCGAGACGCCGCCGACGCGAGGAAGCCGAGTCATGGATCACCCCGACGAGCAGGGTTCGCTCCTGCTCCAGGACCAGTTGTGCTTCGCCCTGTACGCGGCCTCCCGATCGGTCACCACGCGCTACCGGCCCCTGCTGGAGGAGCTGGGGCTCACCTATCCCCAGTACCTGGTCATGCTGGCGCTGTGGGAGCAGGACTCGGTGTCCGTGCGCGAGCTGGGAGCCTCCCTGCAACTGGACTCCAGCACGCTCTCCCCGCTGCTCAAGCGCCTGGAGTCCGCGGGTCTCATCAGCCGCCGGCGCCGCCCCGACGACGAACGGTCGGTGGCCGTCACCCTGACCCGGTCCGGCGCGGAACTCCGCGAGCGCGCCCGCTCCGTACCCCTGGCCATCGGCGAGGCGATGGGGCTGACCCCCGAACAGGACGCCACCGCCAAGCAACTGCTGCGCCTGCTCACCGCCAACGTCAACGCCGCCGGCACGGACCGGCCGGAGAGCGGCTGACCCGCACACCGCGGGACGAGGCCGCGTCTGCGACCGTGCGCCGAAACCGTCTCCCGCCGCACATCACTCCTTCGGCGGTGCCGCGTCACCCGAGCGCGTTCACCCGTTGGCCGAGTCGAGAAGTCACCCGGGAGGGTGTGCGCCGGGGGGATGAATTCACTCAAAAGGAGAAGCGCATGCGTGCATTCGACGGGCGAGGCCTCCGCAGGCCCAAGCTGGCCATGGCGGCGGCCGTGGTCGCCGGGACCGTCCTCACCGGCTACAGCGCCGCGCCCGGCGCCGCGGCGTTCGCCCCGGCCGCCGCCGTCACGGGCGGCGGCACCGCCGGCGACGACACCTCCAACGGCAACGTCCCCTGCGGGATGCCGCCCGTCACGCTCGACCGCACCACCCAGTCCTTCCTCAACAAGCTCGCCGCGCAGGACGGCAAACCGCTGTTCGAGCAGACGCCCGCACAGGCCCGCGAGGTCCTGAACAAGCTCCAGGCCGGACCCGTGCCCGAGCTGCCGGCGGACATCAGCGAGAAGACCGTCAAGGGCGGTCCCACCGGCGAGGTCTCCCTGCGCATCGTGCGCCCCGCCGGGGTCAAGGGCACCCTCCCCGGCCTCGTCTTCATCCACGGCGGAGGCTGGGTCCTGGGCAACGAGAAGACCCACGACCGGCTGGTGCGCCAGCTCGCCAACGGCGCCCGCGCGGCGGTCGTCTTCGTCAACTACACACCCTCCCCCGAGGCGCACTTCCCGGTCGCCATCGAGCAGGCGTACACCGCCGCCAAGTGGGTGGCCGAGCACGGCGCCGAGATCGGCGTCGACGGCAAGCGCCTCGCCGTCGCCGGCGACTCCGTCGGCGGCGACATGACGGCCGCGGTCACCATGATGGCCAAGCAGCGCGGCGGCCCGGCGTTCCGCGAGCAGGTCCTGCTCTACCCCGTCACCGACGCGAACTTCGACTCCCCCTCCTACCGGCGGTTCTCGGAGAACTGCTGGCTGACCCGCGCCAACATGAAGTGGTTCTGGGACAAGTACGCGCCCGACGCCGCCGTCCGCAACCAGCCGCTGGCCTCGCCCAACAAGGCCACCACGGAGCAACTGCGCGGGCTGCCCCCGGCGCTCGTCGTCACCGACTCCGACGTCCTGCTCGAGGGGGCCAAGACGTACATCGGCAAGCTGCGGGCGGCCGGTGTCGACGTCCAGCACCTGCACTACGCGCAGACCGTGCACGACTTCATGATGCTCGACGCGCTGCGCGACACGTGGTCGGCCAAGGACGCCGTCGCCCGGACCAGCGCCGCCCTGCGTCAAGCCCTCTACGGCTGACGAGCACCGCACCGGCCGGCCCGAGGTGTCCCCGCACCTCGGCCGGTCGCCCGCCGGGCAACGCCCACTGATACGCCGTACGGGCCCTGTGCTGAACGGCCCTGTGCCGTACGGGTCGGTTCAGCGGGCGGCGTTCATCGCGGTGGGCAGCCAGGCGCGGTAGCGGCGCAGGGACCGCCGCTGGTGGCGTCGCTCGGAGAGCAGGGCGCGCGCCGGGTGGGTGCCGGGCCTGGGCTCGCCGCCCTCGGCGAGGCGGCGCATCTGGTCGCGGACCGCGGCGGGGTCATCGCATACGCTGTGTACAGCGTTCACATCAACCCGACGCTGTGAGCGCTGCAAACGTGGGGATGTGTGACCTGTGCCGCAGGCGAGTGCCTACGACCACGGCGATCTGCGCGCCGTCTGGAACCGAGCGGAGGTCGGGTCATGAAGAGGACGGCAGACGGGGCGGCGGCGCCCGATACGGCGGGAACCGTCGTCCACCGGGTGGCGCGTCCGGAGGACGGCGAGGCCATCGCCGGGATCGACACGTCGTTCACGACGGACTCGGTGTTCGAAGTGACCGTCACGGGCGGGGGGTTCAGGGTCGTCGAGACCCGGGTGGAGCATCCCGTCCACAAGGTGTTCCCCGCCGACGACGGCGGCGAGGACGACCAGGGCGGCCCCGGGCCGGACCGGACCGTGGTCGCCCTCGACGGGGACGAGGTGTGCGGCTTCGTGACGGTCTCCTTCGCCCCGTGGAACAGACGCCTGACCGTCCGCGACATCGCCGTCGCACCGGCGTGGCGGGGCAGGGGCGTCGGACGGACCCTGCTGCGTCACGCCGTCGACTTCGCGAAGGAGTGCGGGGCCGTCCACGTGTGGCTGGAGGTCAGCAACGTCAACGCCCCCGCCGTGCACGCCTATCTGCGGGCGGGCTTCGTCCTGTGCGGGCTGGACACCACGCTCTACGAGGGCACGGAGTCGGCGGGCGAGGTGGCGCTGTTCATGTCCCGCCGGGTCGACTGACCCCGGCCCCGCCCAGCCGCCCGACGGCCCGAACTCCCGTGCAGGTGGCCGGCGGTCCGGGATCCTCACCCGACCACGACCACGGACCGCCCGCGTCAGACGAAGACCGAGACCAGCAGGGCCATCAGCAACCCGCAGACGCTGACGAGGGTCTGGATCGCGGTGTGCGACTTCGTCGCCTGGCCGAGGGTCATGCCGAAGGACTCCTTGACCAGCCAGAAACCGGCGTGGTTCACGTAGTTGAGACCGATCGAGCCCGCGCCGATCGCGACGACCAGCAAGGAGTTCTGCACGCCTGAGTCGCCCGCCATGGGGGCGAGGATGCCGGTCGCGGCGACGATGCCGACCGTCGCCGAACCGGTGGAGAAGGACAGGACCAGGGCGATCAGCCAGCCCAGCAGCAGGAGGTTGAGGTGCGCGCCGGTGGCGGCCGACTCGACGGCCTTGCCGATCCCGGTGTCCTCCAGCACCTGGTTGAACGCGCCGCCGCCCGCGATGATCAGCAGGATTCCGGCCACGGACTTGATGGCCCCGGTCAGCGACTCGCGCACCTTCTCCGGCGCGTGCCCGCTGCGGTAGCCGAGGGCGAACAGCGCGAACAGGAAACCGGCGAACATCGCGATCACCGGCTCGCCCGTGAAGGTGAGCACGTGCCGCACCGGACTCGATCCGGCGAGCGCCAGCTCGGCGACGGTGCGCAGCAGCATCAGCACCACCGGCACCAGCACCGACGCCAGGGCCCAGCCCAGGGCGACACCGCCGGTCCGCCCGGCGCCCGCCGCGCCCGGTCGCGCGTCGCCGTCCGCCGCGGACGACGTGTCCGCGTCCTCGGCCGGCGCCGTGCCGGTGAACTGCGCGACGAGTTCCCGGTCGGGGTGCACGGCCAGGCGCGGCGCGATCCAGCGGCCGTACAGCGGGCCGGAGACCACGATGGTGGGCACCGCGCAGATCAGGCCGACCAGGATGGTGGTGCCGAGGTCGGCGTGCAACCCCCGGACGCCGATGAGCGGCCCGGGGTGCGGCGGCACCATGCCGTGCAGCGTGCACAGCGCCGCGATGGTGGGGGCGGCCAGGTAGACATGGGCCGAGCCCTTGATCCGGCCGTCGGCCTGGAGCCTGCGCGCGACGCTGAAGATCAGCGGCAGCAGCACGATCAGACCGACCTCAAAAAACATCGGGATGCCGATGACGAACGCGGCCCCGGCCATGTACCAGGGCAGCGAGCGCGTTCCGGCGCGGTCCACGATCACGCGCGCGATCCGTTCGGTGGCGCCGGAGTCGGCCAGCAGACGGCCCAGCATCGCGCCGAACGCCAGGGTGATGCCGACGTTGCCGAGGATGTCCCCGGCGCCCTTCTCCACCGAGTCCGCGATCTGTTCGGTGGACAGGCCCGCCACCAGGGCCACGCCGATCGACACCACCATCAGCGCCACGAAGGGGTGGAACCTCAGCCGTGAGTTGATCAGCAGCACCAGGACGCCGATCGCCGCCGCGAGGGTGGCCAGCAGCAGCCACGCGTGCCCCGTCACGGCCGCCGCCCGGCGGCCACGGCGGTACGGTGCACGAGGTGTGCGGGGCGTACCGGACGTAGGGAGGCTGTGCCCGTCGGGAGGGGGCGGCGATGGGGGGCGGTGCCGGTGCGTGCGGTGCCGACGCGCCACGCTGCGCGCGGTATGAGCATGTGTTCTCCTGCGGTTGCGGCTCGTGCCGCGACGCCGCCGGCGACCCGGCGGGCGCCGGACCGGTTCGGCCCGGCCGCGCCCCGTGGGGGCGTCCCGGTCGCGTCGCGTGTGTCCCAGCGGGGAAGCTATGCGCCGGACCCGGCGGCTTTGAAGCATGCGCGCGTTACCCGCGAAACCGCCTTTCCGCGAGTTGTGCGCATTGTGCTCAGCGCTCGGCGGGGGAGCTACCGTAGGGCCGGTGAGACCCGCCCCGCCCCCGTCCGCCGCCGGCCGTCCTCAAGGACCGCCGGCGCGTCGGCGGCGCCGAGTCTGGCGGCGGCCGCGGCTGCGCACCCGTACGGTGCTGTTGCAGTGCGCGGTGGTCACCCTGGTGGTGAGCACCGCCTTCGGCGCCTTCGCGTACGACAGCGAGCAGCGCCTCACCCGCGAGTACCAGCAGCGGGCCCTCGCCGTCGCCCGGACCGTGGCCGGCGAGCCCGCCGTGCGCGCGGACGCGGACCGGTGGTCGGCCGCCGCCCAGCGGCCCGGCGGCGGCGCCGCGCACGTGTCCCGCACCGTTCTGGCGGGCAGCCCGCTCAACGCGCGCGCCGAGGAGGTGCGGCGCGCGGCCGGCGCGCTGTTCGTCGTCGTCACCGACGACCGCGGCACCCGGCTGACCCACCCCGACCCCGCGCAGCTGGGCCGCCCGGTGAGCACCGACCCGTCGGTCGCGCTCTCCGGGCACGAGGAGCTGGCCCGCCACCACGCCCACCTCGGCGAGGAGGTGGTCGCCAAGGTCCCGGTGCGCGCCCCGGGCTCCCGCGAGGTGGTCGGCGAGGCGAACGTGGGCGTGTCCGCCGCGGCCGTGCAGGCCGCACAGACGCGGGTCCTGCTCAGCGGCGTGGGCTGGCTCGTCGCGGCGCTGCTGGTCGGTCTCGCCGCGTCCGTGCTGCTGGCCCAGCGCTGGAAGCGGCTCACTCTCGGTCTCGAACCGGAGGAGCTGGCCACGCTGGTGCAGGAGCACGAGGCCGTGCTGCACGGCATCGGCGAAGGCGTCCTCGCGCTGGACGCCGGGGACCGGGTGACGGTCGCCAACGACGAGGTGCGCAGACTGCTCGGCGTGGACGCGGCGCCCGGCACACCCGTCGCCGAGCTGGGTCTGACCCCGCGGGTGCGCGCGGTGCTGCGCAGGCCTGCCGCCGGGCGCGCGGTGATGGCCGTCGTCCGCGAGCGGGTCCTGGTGGTGTCGGCGCGGACCGTGCGGCGCGAGGGACGCCGGCTGGGCACACTGCTCACCGTCCAGGACCGAACGGCGGTGGAGTCGCTGACCCGGCAGCTCGACGCCGTACGGACCATGAGCGGTGCGCTGCGGGCGCAGCGGCACGAGTTCGCCAACCGGCTGCACGTGCTCTTCGGGCTGCTGCGCTCCGGGCAGCCGGCCGAGGCCACCGGCTACCTGGAGGCCCTGCTCGGCTCGGGGCCGCTGGGCGAGACCCTGCCGGACTTCGACGACAAGGCCCTGCGGGACTCCTCGCTGCGCGCCTTCCTGTCCGCCAAGGCGGCCGCGGCACGGGAGCGCGAGGTGACGCTGGTGCTGGGCGGCGGCACCTGGGTGCGCCGGACCGTCACCTCGCCCGTCGACGTGACCACGGTCCTCGGCAACCTGGTGGACAACGCCGTCGACGCCGCGCGGTCGGGACGCCGCGTTCCGCGCCGGGTGGAGGTCGAACTCATCGGTTTGGAGGGGGAGATGCTGATCACGGTGGCCGACAGCGGGGACGGGGTGGACCCGGTGCGGTGCGCGGACCTGTTCGACGAGGGGGTCTCCACGAAGGAGCCGGACTCCGCCGCCGGGACCGGGCGCGGCATCGGGCTTCCGCTGGCCCGCCAGGTCGCCCGCGCCCGCGGCGGCGACCTCCGGCTGACGGACCCGGGCGCGCCGCCGCAGGCCGGGACGGGCGACGCGGCGACGGCTGACGGCCCTGGCACGATCGGCGGCGCGGCCGGTGAAGCGGCCGGCGAACCGGACGACCGGGTCACCGGCGGGGCCGTCTTCGTGGCGCGTCTGCCCGGCGTGCTCGCGGACGACGAGGACGCTCCCGGGACCGGGGACGGCCCCGACGTGTCGCCCTCCCGTGCGGGCAGCGGTTCGGGGACGCCCGACGGAACCGCGCCGATCCCCCACCCCGGCCCCAGCACCAATACCGCGACCGGAACCAGGAGCGGCACCGGAGCCGGCACCGGGACCCGTGCGGGGGCGGGCGCCCCCCGGATCCCCTCCCCCGCCCGTCCCGACGTCCCTCCGGGGTGCGCCACGTGAGCACCAGTCCTGCGTCCACGTCCGCCGGTCCGGGGCGGCCGCTCTCCGTCCTGGTCGTCGACGACGACTTCCGGGTCGCCGGTCTGCACGCCGACGTCGTGGCGCAGACGTCGGGCTGCGCGGTCGCCGGCACGGCGCACTCGGCCGGTGCGGCGCTCGCGCTCCTCGAGCGGGCCGAGTCCCCGATCGACCTCGCGCTCGTGGACCTGTACCTGCCGGACCGGCCGGGGCTGGAGCTGCTGCGCGCGCTGCCCTGCGACACGTTCGTGCTCAGCGCGGCGGCCGAGGGGCGTACGGTGCGTTCGGCTCTGGCGGCGGGCGCGCTGGCGTATCTGATCAAGCCGTTCCCGCCGGACGAGCTGGTCCGGCGGCTGCGCGGCTATGTGCGCTACCGGCAGCTGACCGACGCGGACACCGTGGACCAGCGGACTCTGGACGACGCGCTCGCCGCCCTGCGCGAGAGCGGGGACGGCGGTCGCCGGACCACCACCGCCGCGCACACCGTGACCCGGGAACTGGTGCTCCGCGCGGTCCGGGAGGCCGCCGGGCCGCTGTCCGCCGGTGAGGTCGCCGCGATGGTCGGCGTCTCCCGCGCCACCGCGCAGCGGTATCTGGCCGACATGGTCGGCCGCGGCGCGCTGCGGATGCGCCTGCGCTACGGGGTGGCGGGGCGGCCGGAGCAGGAGTACCGCGAGCCCTGAGGCGCCGACGGGGCCGAGCGGTTGCCGTCGGTACGGGCCGACGGCGGAGGGTGGCCGTCACCGCGTACCGCCCGGGTCCGGGCCGTCACCGCGTTCCGCCGGTCGGGCTGACTCCTTTCGCCCACGAGAACCTCCCCTGGCTGTGCGACCAGGACTTCCCGCGCATCACCGCTCCCTGGCTCGTCGTCGCGGGGGACGAGGACGAACTCCCGCTCTGCACCCGGGGACCGGCCTGGACGACCGATCCGTACGCCCTCGGCGGCGACCGGAGCCTGCTGACGGTCCACGGCGGCCGGTACCTCCTCGGCGGGATCTCCGGCCACGGCGCGGCGGAGACCACCGACGAGAGCCCCGGGCGCGTGGCCCTGGTCCAGTGGGGCACCCTCGCGTATCTGCGCCATGTCACCGGCGTCGACCAGGGCGACTGGGAGGGGGTCCGGGCCGCGCTCGCCGGTGGCTGCCACCCGTTGGGCCTACTGGAGTCGAAGTGACCGCTGTGCCACCGTCCCGGCGCGCCGCCACGTCAGCAGTGCTGCGCACGCGACCCGGCGAAGCCCGTGGGCACCGGATCGTTCCGGGAGGGCGGAACGGGAGTCACCGTGTCATCGGCTCTTCCGTTCGGGCTGTTCCGGCGCCCGCCGCGACGGGGGCGCGGACGAGCCGTCGGCGCGCCCGACGCCCCGTCAGCGCACCGGCGCACCGGCACGCGTCAGTCACGCGGCAGCAGGCAGCGGGTGAGCGCCGCGGTGGCCAGCACGACGCCGGCGACGGCGAGGAGGCCGATCCGCATCCCCGGCAGCGAGAACCCGCCGTCGCCGCCGACCAGCAGGCTTCCGAACAGGGCGACGGCGAGCGCGCCGCCGGTCTGCCGCAGGGCGTTGAGCAGCCCCGACGCCGTGCCCGCGCGCTCCGCCGGAACGGCGTCCATCAGCAGCGCGGTCACCGCCGGAACCGCGAGCGCCCCGCCCGTGCTCAGCGGCAGCAGCAGGAGCAGTACCAGCCACACCGGGGTGTGCGCGGTCAGCGGCAGCATCGACGCCATCGCCACGGTGAAGACCAGCTGCCCGATGACGATGACCTGCCGGCGTCCGATCCGCTCCGCCAGCCGGGGCGAGACCAGGTTCGTCGCCGTCACGACGGCCGACATCGGAACGAACATCAGCCCCGCCTCGATCCCCGACATCCCGCGCAACTGCTGGTAGTACAGACCGAGAAGGAAGATCCCGCCGTAGAAGGCCGCGTTGACGGCGAAGCCGACGGCGAGCGGGACGGCCACCCGGCGGTCCGTCAGCATGCCGAGCGGCACCATCGGCCGGGCCTGCCGCGCCTCGGCCGCGTAGAAGGCCCAGCCGGAGACGACGGCGAGCGCGCCGGCGGCCAGCACCGGGGTCGCGGTCCAGCCCAGATGGCCGCCCTCGATCACCGCGAACGCCAGTCCGGCCAGCGCCAGTACGGCGGTGAGCTGACCGGCGGCGTCCAGTGCCGCGGGCCGGCGCGGCGAGCGCTCCACCCGGACCAGCAGGCCCAGGATGACCGCACCCACCGGGAGGTTGAGCAGGAAGACCGACCGCCAGCCGGCCACGTCGGTGAGCAGTCCGCCCAGCACCGGACCCGCGGCCATCGCCACCGAGCCGCCCACGGTCCACAGCGCGATCGCGCGGGCCCGGGCACGGGCGTCCTCGTAGGCCTGCCGGACCAGCGCCAGCGAGGCCGGCATCACGACAGCGGCCGCGCCGCCCTGCGCCACCCGTGCCGCCACCAGGACGCCGATGCCGGGCGCGAGCGCGCAGGCGAGGGAGGCCAGGGTGAACAGAGCGACTCCCCAGGCGTAGGCGCGGCGCGCTCCGGCCCGGTCGGCGAGGGCGCCGGCGGACAGCATCAGGGCCGCGAACATCAGGGTGTACGCGTCCACCACCCACTGGAGACCGGTCATCCCGCCGCTGAGGGAGTCGCGGATCGCGGGCAGTGCGATGTTCACCGCCGAGACGTCGATGGTGATCACCGTGAACCCCAGCAGCGCGGCGATCAGTTCGACGCCTCTGCGCCGGGGGGGCGAAGGCGTGCGGGCGGGCGGCGCGTCCGGTCGTGTCCGGTCCGGGCGCCGCGCGAGCGGAGCCGGCTGTCGCGGCAGGGGCTCCGGCGTCGCGGTGCCGCGCCCGCGGGCCGGCGCGGCGGGCGGCGGGGAGAGCGGGCGACGGGTGGCGGTCATGATGAACTCCCTTGTCATGAAACCCGGTCCGGGCGAGTTGGCGAGGCAGTGGGCGGTGAAGTGGCGGGCGGCCTCGGTGACGTCGGGCCGCGGTCCGGTGTCTCGCACCCCCTGGGTCCCGGCGTCCGGGCCGCCCGCTCCGGGGACGACTCTCCCGCATACGTCCGCCGCACGGCAGACCGCGCTGTTCCCGGGGTGCCGCGTTCCAGGCCCTGACACACCCCCTCAGACGTGCCGTGTGCCTGTCACAATGGCCGGATGGCAGCAGCAGAGGCGCGCGGTACCGAACTCGGCAGATACCTCAAGGCCCGTAGGGCACAGGTGCGTCCGGAGGACGTGGGCCTGCCCGCCGGGGCGGGGCTGCGCCGTACCCCCGGGCTGCGCCGGGAGGAGCTGGCCGCGCTGGCCGGGGTGAGCGTCGACTACTACATCCGCCTGGAGCGCGGGCGGGAGACCAATCCCTCCCCCGCCGTCGTGGACGCCCTCGGCCGCGCCCTGCGGCTGCGCGGCGACGGCTACGAGCGCCTGCACGAGCTGGCCGAACTCGCCTCCGGGCGGGTCTCGGAACTGCCGGCCTGCGCCGACCGGACGGTCCGCGACTCGGTGCTGCGGATGCTGGAGTCGATACGCCCGCTGCCCGCCTACGTGGCGAGCCGCCACAACCGCGTCCTGGCCGCGAACCCGCCCGGCCGGCGGTTGCTGCCCGGTCTGTGGGACTGGCCGGAGGAACAGCGCAACCTCACCCGGTACCTCTTCCTCCATCCGGTGGGCCGGACGCTGTACGAGCCGTGGGAGGAGACGGTCGCCCACTCGGTGGCCCATCTGCGCGCGGTCGCCGGCGCCGACCCGGACGACCCCGAGCTGACCTCGCTGGTGGGCGAGCTGCTGCTGAAGTCACCAGAGTTCACACGGATCTGGGAGCGGTACGAGGTGTGCGAGCGCGGGGGCGGGCAGAAGACCTTCCGCCATCCGCACGTCGGCCCGATGACCCTGACGTACGAGGTGATGCGGCTGGCCCGCACGGGAGGTCAGCGGGTGGTGGTCTACCAGGCGCCGTGCGGCAGCCCGGACGAGCGGGCCATGCTGCGGCTCGACGCCGCGCACCCCCGGCGCGGGGAACCGGCCTCCGAGCACCCGGGGCCGGACGCCGACCGCCCCGCCACCCTGCCGCAGCAGCGTCCCCGCCCGCTGTTCCCCTCCGCACCGCTCGCCTGAGACCACCGGGGGCGGGTACGGCGGAGTCGCCACGGCCCGGATGCGGCCTCCGCCGTCACCGGCCGGACGGGGCGCTGGACTGTCACCGGCCGGGCAGGACAGGGTGGGTGTCACCCACCGGGCAGGACGCATGGTGTCACCGGATTCAACAGCGGTGCGCATCCTGTTGAAAACGCACCGCTGAACGAGCCTTGAACAACCTCCTTCCGCTGGGCCAGAGTTCGGGTCGACGGCGCACCCCCATACGCCGCCGGACCGGCATCCCACGTCCCGCCGACGGCCGTCTCCGTCCCCAGGAGGCCGTCCGTCGTCCCCTAGACGTGACATGCCCATGACGAAAGGAATGCTGTGCGCGTTTCCCGGATATCCCTGGTGGCCACCGCGGCCGGCACGCTGCTCGCGGCGGCCGTCGCCACGGGCGCCGCCCAGGCCGCCCCCTCCCCCACCGCGCCCCGCTACCAGCCGGCCATGGTCGCCGCGCTGGCCCGGTCCCTCGGCGTCAGCGAGGACGCCGCCGTGGCCCGGCTCGACCACCAGGCCGCCCAGCAGAGCGAGTTGGCGGACCTCAGCCGCTCGGGCACGGCGACGGACGGCGCCTACTTCACCGCCGACGGCAAGCTCACGGTGAACGTGTCCTCCGCCGCCGCGGCCGCGCAGGCGAGACAGCACGGCCTGGCGGCGCGCGTCCCGGAGCACGGCGAGCACGCCCTGGACCGGATCAAGGCGGCGCTCGACGCGCAGGCCCTGCGGGCCGCCCCGGACGGCGTCGCCTCGTGGTCGGTGGACCTGCCGAGCGACACCGTCACCGTGCACGTCACTCCCGGCCGTGCGTCGGCCGCGGCGAAGTCGTTCCTCGACGCCGCGGCCGCGCACGGCAGCGCGGTGCGGGTCGTCCGCGACGGGGAGCGCCTCTCGCCCCAGACGACGGTCTACCCGGGCAGCCGCATGTCCTGGACGAACAGCCAGGGCAGCTGGTTGTGTTCCGTCGGCTACGGCGCCCATGACTCCTCGGGACGCCAGTACCTCGTGAGCGCGGGCCACTGCGTCGCCGACCTCACCGACCTCTACTACAACAACGCCCACTTCGCCAAGGGCGTCCACAGCCGCTACGCCCTGGGCCGCCGGAGCGTGGACATGGGCATCGCGCAGGTCGACTCGGACGACTCCGTCGCCACCCAGGTCGGCACCTGGGGCAACGGGTCCAACATCGCCGTCAAGGGCAGCAAGCGCGCCCCCTCCGGCGCCTCGCTGTGCAAGTCGGGGCAGACCACGGGCTGGACCTGCGGCGCGGTGAAGTCGTACAACGTCTCCGTCACGTACGTGGACGAGCACGGCGGTCCCGACACGGTGGTCACCGGGCTGGCCAGCTCGTCGGTGTGCACGGAGGGCGGTGACAGCGGCGGCGCCTACGTCTCCGGCAACCAGGCGCAGGGGATGACCTCGGGCGGTCCCACCGGTCAGCAGTGCTCGGGCACCGACTCCTCCGGCTCGTCGTACTTCCAGCCCCTCGACGACGCCCTGTCGTACTACGGTCTGACGCTCAACACCAACTGACCCCGCAACGCGGGGCGGAAGGGCGGGTCCGCCGAGGGCGGGCCCGCTCCGCCGGGCGTATGATCCCGCACCACAGCACGCGCACCACAGCACGCGCACCACGGCATGCGGGCACCACAGCATGCGGCACAGCACGCGCACCAGCGACGCGGAGGCGCCATGAGCAGGCCGTACCGGGCCGGACCCGCCGACGAGTCCTCCGCCTGCGCCCGGCGGGCCGCGGCCGCGGATCCGGCCGGGACCTTCGCCGCCGTCTTCCGGGACGCCGTCCGGCGCCGCGGACTCGCCCTCGACCGGGTGCGCGAGCGGCTCGCCGCGCAGGGCATCAGCGTCAGCCTCGCCACCCTGAGCTACTGGCAGCGCGGGCGCAGCCAGCCGGAACAGGCGCACTCCCTGCGCGCCGTGGACGCCCTGGAGGACATCCTCGATCTCCCGCCGGGCGCCCTGCGCTCCCTGATCGGGCCGAGCCGGCCGCGCGGCCGTATCACCGGCGAGGGTCCCGGACCGGACGTCTCGCGCCGGGTCTTCGGGGAGAAGTCCCGCGTCGAACTCGCCCTGGGCGCAGGGTTCCACCGGTTCAACCGCGACCTGGTCGCGCTCAGCATCCACGAGACGGTGCGCGTCGACGCGCACCGCCGGTGCCGGTCGATCACCGTGAAGCAGGTCCTGCGGGCCACGCGGGACGGGGCGCGCCGTATCACCGTCGTGCACGACGAGATACCCGCCGAGGACGCGACCGTCACCGCCCACCACGGCCGGCTCGGCACGGTACGCCGGCTGCCGGAGCTTCAGGCCGTCGTCGCCGAAGTGGACTTCGGCCGGCCGCTGGCCCGCGACGAGACCGCGCTGATCGCCTACACCCTGCGCTACGGCTCCGAGCCGACGCAGTCGCTGCACCACGAGCGGCGCATCCGCACCAGCCCGCACGAGTACCTGCTGCAGATCTGCTTCCACCCGGACGCGCAGCCGGTCAGCTGTCACCGTTTCTTCAAGGAGCGGATCGACACACCCAGGCGCTACGAGCGCCGTATCGCCCTGGACGTGTCGCACTCCTCGCACATGCTGCTCCACAAGTGCCCGCCCGGCGTGCACGGCATCTCCTGGACCTGGCCCCGCTGACCGGTCGGCGGGGCGGGATCACCGGCACGGCAGCCGAGGCGGCGGCGGGGGCGAAGGGGCGGCAGGGACGGCGGCGGGTCGCGGGTCAGGTCCGTGGGCCGTCGACGGCGGGGCCCCGGGCCACGGTCCGCCGCACCGCGAAGATCGTCGTGTCGTCGCCCAGCCGCCCGCCGCAGTGCCGCAGCGTGCCCCGGCGGACGTAGTCGACCAGGCGGTCCGGCTCGGCGGTGCGCGGGTCCACGGCGACGGCGCGGGCCAGTTCGGCGGCGAGCGGGTAGAACGCCCCGGTACCGTCCCGGGCCTCGGTCACCCCGTCCGTGCACAGCAGCAGTGTCTCGCCGGGGACGATCCGCGCCCGCCGCACCGGCGGCAGACCGGGACCGGCGAGGTCGCCGAGGCCGAGGGGCAGACCGTCGCCGTCCGGCAACTGCCGGACACCCGCCGGGCCGACGACGAGGGGCGGTTCATGGCCGAAGTTGACGACCTTGACGATGTCCGGCTCGTCGTCCGGGAAGCCGAGCAGCAGCGCAGTGGCGAAGCGGTCGCTCTCTTTCCTGCCGAGGGCCCTGGCGTGCTCGCGGTGCCGGAGCATGCGCAGTTCGAGGCACTCGGCGACCGTCGCCAGGTCCGCCTCGCGGTAACCGGCCTCCCGGAACGTGCCGAGCAGCGCGGCGGCCGCCTCGACCGCGCCGAGCCCCTTGCCCTGGACGTCGCCGACCAGGACCCGCGGGCCGGCGGGGCTCGGCTGGATGTCGTAGAAGTCGCCGCCGATCCGGGCGGCGGCGTCGGCGGCGAGGTACACGGCCGCATGGTCCAGGCCGCCCCAGCCCGTCGGCACCTGCCGCAGCACGGTACGGCGCGTGGTCTCGGCCACGTCCTCCATGTGCCGCCGCTGCCGTTCCCCGCGCTGGCGGACCGCGCAGGCCAGCACGGCCAGCGCACTGCCCACGGCGACGAGGATGAAGTCGGGCAGGCCGCTGCGGTACTGGTGCGGCCAGGCGCTGTCGAACAGGACGTACGCGCCGATCGCCAGCCCGGCGAAGACGGCCGTCCCCCACACCCCGCAGACGGCGGCGGCGAATCCCGGCACCAGCACGGTCCACGACAACACCCGGAACGCTCCGCTGGTGTTCCAGTCCAGCAGCACGATGGCGACCAGCAGCACGAAGGGCGGCACCCAGGCGTAGCTGCGCCCGCGCACCGACAGCGGCCCGCGCCGGCGCGCGACGTCGCGGCCGCCCCCGCGCAGGACGGTGCCGGGCAGGTCGGCACCGCCCGAGAACCCGCGCGGCCGGATCCCGTACCGCCGGCCCCGGCCGTCTCGGTGCGCTCCGCCGTCCTCCCTCACAGCCCTCAGCGAACCACGGGCGGCGGCGGGCCGCATCCGGGCTGTGACGAAGAACCGCCTGACGGACGCCGGCGTGATCGGCGACGCCGAGGTGCTCGGCGCGCACGGAGCACGGAGAGGCGGCACGGTGCGACGGGGAGCCCTGAGCGCGGACCGGTACGAGCCGACCGATCTGCTCGGCCGAGGAGGCCCGGGTGAGGCCCGGGCGGGCCGTGACCGTGACCGGGTACCGCACCGCGATGTCGCGGTCCCGTGGGCTCCGTCGTCGATCCGGGCATCGTCTGTGCGACCGCCGCCGCGGCGGTCGTCTCCGCCGTCCTGTCCCTGCTCCCGGCCACCGGCCCCCGCAGCCGAAGCCGACCGGCGTCGGCGGAGCCGCGCCCCGGCCGGTGAGGAGACGCACCGGGGAGCCTCGGTGCGTGTCACCGCGCGCGTACCGCGGCACGTTCCGGGGAGCGCGCTGAGTCCCGCCGGCTCCCGGGACCCACGCCGTGGCCCTGCCCCGGGAGCCTCGTACGTCCACGGTCGTGTCCCCGTCCACGTCCACGGCCGCCCCCGGCCGCGGGTCAGGGCAGCAGGCGGGGTGCGGCGTTGTGGACCAGTTCCAGGGCCTGTTGCGGGAACCACTTGCCGGCCGCCGGGTCCGGGTAGCCGCGCTCGGGGTCGTCGGGGCCCGCCGTGCCGCGGGTGCACTGGCCGTCCGACTCGCCGGGGATCTTCACCCACAGCCGCGCGTCGGCGAGCGGGTCTCCGGTGTCGAGGGTGGGGCGGGCGCCGAGGCCGCGGCCGGGCGGGTTGCACCAGTCCTGCGGGTCGGAGTAGACGCCGGCCGGCGGGGTCCACGGGCCCTGGCCGTTGCGGCTGGTGTCGGTGACGAAGTGCTTCATGGCGGACGGCGCCGCGTGCACATGCGCGTCGAACCATGTCTGCGCGTCGTTCACCGGCCACCACTGGTTCGGGCAGTCGGCCGCCGCGCCGCCCGCCGACACGTAGCTCAGACAGGACGACACCAGCTTGCCGTACCAGGCCAGTTCGCTGTCGGAGCGGTAGTTGGAGATGTTCAGGAAGAAGCCGGTGGCGTCGGCCACGCCGCCGGAGACCAGGCGGGGCACGATGTCGTTGACGCTGTGCCAGCCGCTGTGCCCGGCGTCCAGGTAGACCTTGGTCCCGGCGAGCGGTTCCAGGGCGTCCACCGCGTAGTGGATCTCGGTGTAGCGGGCGGCGGTCCGGCTGCCCTGCGCGTCGTCCTGGCCGCAGTCGGAGGGCAGCAGCGACAGGGAGTCCGGCTCCAGGACCACGGTGGCGGGCAGGTTCCCGATGCCCGCGCGCACGGCGTCGATCCACGCCTCGTACTGCGGGGTGTCGGCGGCGCCGCCGGCCGAGTACTGGGCGCAGTCCCGGCCCGGGATGTTGTAGAGCGCCAGCACCGGCAGCGCGTGGCGGCGGGCCGCGTCCGCGACCGTCCGGCGCACCGACGCCCGTACCTCGTCGGGTGTGCCGTCGCCGAACCAGACGGCCTGCGGGGTCAGCGTCATCGCCAGCACACCGGCCGCGTCCTTGATCTCGCCGTGCCGGGCCAGGTCCAGGATCTGCCGCTGGGCGTCCGGGTTCGCGGGCGGGGTGTACAGGGCGGCGGGCCGTGCCGGGTGCGCCGGCGCCGCCTCGGCGGGAGCGGCGGCGAACGCGGTGGCGGCCAGCGCGGCGGCGGCCGCGGTGAGGGCGAGCGGGCGGAGGGCTCCGGCGGTCCGTGCGGTCATGCGGATGGGCTCCTCGGCTGGGTAGGGGGGCCGTGCGCGTCCACGAAGCGTTTGGGAGCGCTCCCATGCACGGCACGAAGGAATTAACCCCTTCTACGGCGGCGGCGTCAATCCCTCGGACAGGCTCCAAGAAGTGAAGACGCGGAGGCTGTCACGAGGCGACGGGGCCGGGCGCGGCCAGGCCGGGTTCACAGGTGGACGGGCATGTTGCCGGAGCAGCTGAAGTACCCAGCCCCCGTGGTGGCGCCGGTGGCCGAGGTCAGCGCGCACAGGTACGAGGCCGCCTTGCCGCCGACGGCGGTGAGGTCACCGCCGTCGGCGGCGCCGTTGTCTCCGCTGTCCGCGTGCGCGGGCCCGGCCAGGGCTGCCGCGGCGAGGACCAGTACCGCCGTGGTGATCGTCTTTCGCATACTCCCTTCAACGATCCCGGGGGACGCAGGGCACGCGGTCCACGAGCGCACGGAGGCGCTGCCCGCGAACCCCCGCGGCCCCGGCTCGGCGACCGCGGCCGCCCCGCACCGCGCGTCCTGCCGGCCAGGGACGGCGGGTACGGGATGGAGGGAGTGGACGACGGTCGGACGGAACTCCCCGTGCCGCGCCACCGGTTCGTACGGAGCGCTGTCCCAGAGGCTCCAGTCGGTCATGGGGCCACCGTGGCGGCCCGGCCCCCCGCCCCGGCCGGTCGTCCGCCCCCGGCTGCCAGGGACGTGGCCGGGTTCCCGGGAGGGCTCCGGGCTGCCGGGAGGGCTCCGGGCTGCCGAGGGGACGCCGGGTTGCCGAGGGAGCGGCCTGGCCTCGGGACGACATGCGTCCGCCCGCGGCGCCGCGGACGCCCCGGGGTACGGGACGGCCGCGGCGCCGCGGGCGGACGGTTCGACGTGTCGCCGCGCCGGCGTTCAGCCGGTGCGGCGGCAGACGTCAGAGGATGGTGTTGTAGGTGTTCCAGCCGCCGCCCACGCTGGACTTGGTGGCGAACGGTGCGACGGCGCTGGACTGGCCCTTGTAGAACCAGAGCCCTCCGGAGCTGTCCCGGCCGACGAGGTCGGGCTTGCCGTCCTTGTCCAGGTCACCCGGCCCGACCAGCACGTTGTACGTGTTCCAGCCGGGGCCGACGCGGGTCTTGGTGGCGTAGGGAGCGGAGGCGTTGCCGGTGCCCTGGTAGAGCCACAGCACGCCCGAGCCGTCCCGGGCGATCAGGTCGGCCTTGCCGTCACCGGTCACGTCACCGACGGCGGTCAGGTTGTTGTACGTGTTCCAGCCGGGTCCGATCCGGGTCCGCGCCGCGAACGGCGCGGAGGTTCCGGTGCCCTGGTACAGCCACAGCACGCCCGAGGTGTCGCGCCCGATCAGGTCCGGCTTCCCGTCACCGGTGAGGTCACCGGCGCCGGTCAGGTTGTTGTAGGTGTTCCAGCCCGAACCGACCTTCGTGCGCGCCAGGAACGGCGCCGACGGCTTGCCGCTGCCCTTGTAGTACCAGAGCACCCCGCTCTTGTCGCGGGCGACCATGTCACCGGTGCCGTCCGCGCGCAGCGCCGTCAACGGCGTCAGCACGTCGTACGTGTCCCAGCCGCCGCCCACGCGGTAGCGCAGCAGGAACGGCCCGGAGGCGCTGCCGCTGCCCTGGTACTGCCACAGCACACCCGAGGCGTCCCGGCCGAGGATGTTGTTGCGGTCGGTGGCCGGGTCCGGCGCCGTGCCCTTGACCAGGTCCACGTCCTCGGCGCGCACCCAGGCGAGCCGGTGGTTGTAGCGGATCGGGTAGAAGGTGTTGCTGCCCACGACCATCACGCGCGACCCGGTGCCGGTGCCGTCGATCAGACCGCTGTTGTAGTACGAGCCCTTCACGGCCGCACCGGCCAGCACGTACTTCTGGCCCGCCGGGATGCTGTACTTGGTCAGCGAGGCGCTGTTCTGGCTCTGGACCGAGACGCCGGTGCCGTCGTAGTCCGTGTCCTTCGGGTACGTGCGCCCGTACACGGGGACCGACGTGGTGCCCGCCTTCGGCACCACCGTGTCCGGTGTGCCGACCGCGGTGGCGAACTGGCCGCCCTGGTCGTAGAACCAGGCCTTCTGCCCGCCGTACCAGATCGCGGTCCAGTCCCGCTGCGCCTCCGCTACGACGTACTCGCCGCCGGCCACCACCTTGTTGGCCCAGTTCGGGCCCTCGGTGGCGGTCTGGCTGCCCAGGTACGGGTCCGAGAGGGCCGGCGAACTGGTGGACGGCTGGGTGTACAGGTAGCCGAAGTTCGCCGGCTGCTTGTCGACGGCCGAGCCGCCGTAGGTGACCGTCGGCTGGTTCGCCGTGGTGAACGGCGGCACGACCCGGATCACCTGGCCGGCCTTGTACAGGCCGCCCGCACCGCCGGCGCCGGTCGGGGCGCCGAGCAGCTGCATGTAGTGGTTCCAGTCCCAGAACGGGCCCGGGTCCCAGTGCTGCGACTTCACGTTGGTGTCCAGGACGCCCGGCACCTCGTCGTGACCGATGATGTGCTCACGGTCCAGCGGGATGCCGTACTTGGCGGCCAGGTACTTCACCAGGGTCGCGGAGGACTCGTACTCGGGCTCGGTGTACCAACTGCCCTTCTTGATCGCGTAGCCCTCGTGCTCGACCCCGATCGAGTGCATGTTGACACTCTTGTTGCCCGCGTGCCACGCCTCGTTCTTGTTCTCGACGACCTGGGTGACCTGGCCGTCCGAGGCACGGACGATGTAGTTGGTGCTGGCGTAGGACGCCGGGTTCTGGAAGACGTTCAGCGAGGCGTCGTAGGTGCCCTCGGTGTCGTGGATGACGATGGAGTTGATCTCACCGCCGGCCACGGGCCGGTTGGCGATGTTGTAGTTGCCCCAGTCGTCCGGCCCGCTGTTCTGCTGGTACGCGGCCGGCTTGAAGTCACACTTCAGCGTCGACGGGCAGTCCGCGGTCGCCGCGGTGGCGACGGTGGCGACCGTCGCCTTGGCAAGCTTGAGGTCCGCCTGCTGCGCGGGCTGCACCCCAGGATCGGCCGCGAGCGTCACGTACTCGCCGTCCGCGGTGACGCGCTGCTCACCGGTGCGGATCGAGTCGTACACGCGGTTCGCGAAGAGCCGCGCGCCCTTGGTGTCGGTCGCCTGGCTGGCGCGGGCCACGGCCGGGTACCAGGCACCCGGGTCCTTCGGCAGCGAACCGGCCGCGTCCTTCTGGTACTCGGCGAGCAGAGCGGCACCCGCCCGGATGCTCTGCCGGGCGTCGCCGCGCACCTGCTGCGACGGGACGCCGATGAGGCCGGCCGCCTCGTCCAGCGTGTGCAGCCGGGGGTCGCTCGTGTCGACGGCCCGCTTGCCCGCGCCCTTGAGCGCCTTCGCCGCGTCGAAGTGCTTCTCCACGGCCGGGTCGCCGCTGCGGTTCATGCGGTCGAGCTGCCGCGCGCTCGACGCGGCGTCGTCCTCCAGGCTGCCGGGATCGACGTCCGTGAGAGCCATGACGTTGTACGCGCCCGTGGTGCTCGGCAGCCCGTCGTGGTCCTCCCAGAGCGTCTGCCGGTACGAGACCGCCATCAGGACGCTCAGCGGGACGTCGAACTCCTGTGCGGCCTTCTCGAACTCGGCCTGCAGCCGGGCGCCGGGACGGGCGGCCTCGGAGCCGTCCGAGCCGGTGAGCCCGGGCGAGGCCACGGCCAGTGTGCCGGCCGTGGCGGCCACGGCCACGGCCGAGGCCGCGGCGTAGACGAGCAGTCTCTTCTTCTTGCGGCCTCTGCGATGGTCCGCGCTCAAATTCCACCCCTGGTCTGTGCTGGATGCGCAACGTGAGGTCGTTGCAGTTCACCCTTCAACGGGGTGGACGGTACCAACGCCGTCCGCGTCCCTGGCACGGGGGCGGTGCCCACGCGGCTTGCGGGGGCGCAATCGCCCGATAAGCCCTTGACGTGCCGTCAGCCTGCCGGGCCCCGCAGGCAGGAGGCCCCGTCCGACCGTCCACCGCCGCCACCGCCGTGGAGGCCCTGCTCGGCAGCGGGCGGGCGCACCGGCTGGTCGCCGACTTCACGCCCGGGACCGAGCTGTGACGCGCCGACCGCGCGGGCGGCGCTGACGGCGTGCCGGGCGCCGCTCACCGGGGCCGAGGAGGGGCCTGCCGAGGCGGTCGGTTCACTCGCGGACGCGGAGGAGCGCCGGCGGCGACCGGGGCGGCCCTACGGGCTCGGCCGCCCCGGGGGGCCGTAGGCAGGGCCGGGGGCGCCGGAGGCGCCCTTGCGGCGGCGCCGCCCGGGGGCCGGGACGCGGGCGGGCGATCCGGTCGCGGGCCGGTCGTACGTAGGGTGGCCCCCGCTCCGGCTCGGGGTACGCGGAGCGGAGGCCAGGTGTCTCCATCTTGCGGGGCGGTTGGCCGCCCGCGCACGTCGGGTGTGGCGAACGTGGCGGGCGGCCGCGCCGTACGGGCCTCAGGCCCGCGGGACTCCCCGGGTCCGCGTCCATTCCGTGCCCCGCGACCACAGGCCCGGGGCGTCGGCGGGGCCCGATCCGCCGCCGTGGCCGCCGGGGGTCCCCGCGGGGCCGCCGCCGGTCGCGGTCGGGCGGTGGTCGTGGTCCGTGCGCTGGAACGCGACCGTGTACGTCCGGGTGACCTCGGCGTTGGGCGAGGTCACCTTGACGGTGCGGGTGATGGGCCGGGACGCGGCCGAGGTCAGGACGGTACCGCCGTCCGTCGCCGCCACCCCCGCGCCGGACTGGGCCGGTACGGCGGTGACAGCCGGGATCGGCCGGTTCCTCGGCCAGTCGACGACGTACGTGGACACGTCCGGGTCGAACCCGTCGATCGCGGCGCCGCCCACCGTGATCGCCCGGGCGTCGGCGACGCTCGCCCGGGTGGCGTCCGGGTGGTTCGTGGACGGGTGGACGAGGCGGATGGCAGAGGCAGGCGTACGCCGGCCGCCTCAGGGACGGTTCAGCAGCGCCCGGGTCTCCCGGGCGACCTGCTGCGCCTCTCCCGTGGGGACGACGAGGACCGGGACCTTCGCGTCCGGCCGGGAGACGATCTCGGGGCGTTCGGCGACCAGGGGCCGCAGACCGCCGGCGAGGCCCAGCGCGGGCAGCCGGACGCAGATCTCCTCGCGCACCTCGGGTTGGTCCTCGCCGATCTCGCCGGTGAACACCAGGGCGTCGAGCCGGTCGAGGGAGGCGGCCATGGCGGCGACGCCCCGCCGGCAGTGGTGGGTGAAGACGTCCAGGGCGAGCGCGGCGGCCTCGTCGCCCGCCGTCCGGGCGCGGACGAGGTCGCGCGTGTCGTCCGAGGTGCCGGAGAGGGCGAGCAGCCCCGAGTCGCGGTTCAGCGCGTCCTCGATCTCGGCCGCGGTCAGCCCGTACCGGGTCTGGAGCCAGGTCAGCGCGCCGGGGTCGACACTGCCGCTGCGGTGGCTCATCACCAGGCCCTCCAGCGGGGTGAACCCCATCGTCGTGTCGGCGCTGCGCCCGGCGCGCACGGCGCACGCGGAGCAGCCCCCGCCCAGATGGCAGAGCACCAGGTGGAGCCGTTCGGCCGGGCGGCCGAGGAGTTCGGCGGCGCGGTCGAGCGTCCAGGCGTAGGACAGTCCGTGGAAGCCGTAGCGCCGCAGCCCGTACTCGTCGCGCCATGCGGCGGGGACAGCGTACTCCCGTGCGGCGACGGGAAGTCGGGCGTGGAAGACGGTGTCGAAGCAGGCGACGTGCGGGACGCCGGGCAGCAGCAGCCGGGCCGCGTCCAGGACGGTGAGGGCCGGCGGGACGTGCAGCGGCGCGAGGTCGGCCACCCGGTCCAGCCGGGCGCGGACGGCGTCGTCCACCAGCGTGTGGGCGCGCAGGTCCGGCCCGCCGTGGACGATGCGATGGCCTGCGGCGACCGGTGCGGGCGCCTCGTCCAGGAGCCGCCGCAGCGGGCTCGAGGCGTCGTCGCCGGGCGCCGATTCGCTGTGGTGCTCGGCGAGTACCTCGCCGCCGTCCCCGAACACGGTCAGGCGCAGGCTCGACGAGCCCGCGTCGGCCACCAGGACCGGGCAGTCGCTCTCCACCGGCACACGTCACCCCTCTCCGGCGATCCGGGAAGCACCGCGCGGCACACGTGTGCCGCGGCACCGAGGTACCCGGCCCGTCACGGTGGAAACGGATGCCCGGCCACGGGCCGCCGCCGACGCGCACCTGGCATCGGTGTGACCCGGCGTCGGACACGAGGTCAGGAATCCGCGGGCGGCCCTGATCGCCCGTCGACGGCGTCGAGGGCCGGTGCGATCACGGCGAACGCCCGGTCGGTCAGCGCCCGCGGGTCCTCGGCGCCGTCGCTGTCGCTCCACCGCTGGAGCACCGTGCCGAAGGCGGTCAGGGCGATGCCGGCGGCCAGCTGCGGATACAGGTCGGTTCGCGGGTCCAGCGCCAGCCGGGCGGCCAGCTCCTCGGCCAGGTCGTCGCGCCACTGGGCCTGCCGCTCCAGGAAGCGGGCGAGGAGAGCGGGCGTGCCGAGGATCAGCCGGACCACGCTCAACGCCTGCCGGGAGTGGCCGGCGCACGCGTGGACGGAGCACAGGACGGCGTGGCGCAGCGCCTCGGACGGCGGCTCGTCGGCGGGACGGCCCGCCAGTTCGGCGCGCATGCCGGTGCCCATCTCGGCCAGGAACTGGATCACCACGTCCTCTTTGGACGCGAAGTACCGGAAGAACGTCCGCTTGGAGACGCCCGCGACGGCCGCGATCTCGTCGACCGTGACCGCGTCGAACCCCGTCCGCGCCAGCAGTTGCAGCGCGGCTCGGGAGAGCTCGTCGGAGACGAGCCGACGCTTGCGTTGGGCCAGGCTCATGCCGGGGTCGGTGCTCACCGCAGCAGACTACACTCCATGCCGATCGCGACGTTCAGTATCCTTCTTGACACCGAGTGACAGCGCGGGCATCGTGTGCCATATGAGCAGACAGCGCGGCTGGACCGCCGAGCACATCCCGGACCTGAGCGAGCGCGTCTTCGTCGTCACCGGAGCCAACAGCGGCCTCGGCCTGGCGACCACCCGGGCGTTGTCCCGCAGGGGCGCGCACGTGATCCTCGCCGTGCGGGACGAGACCAAGGGGCGCGAGACGGCCGCGCGGCTCACCGCCGAGATCCCCGGCGCCCGGCTCGACGTGCGCCGGATCGACCTGGCGGACCTGGACTCGGTCCGCGCCTTCTCCGACGCGCTGCACGCCGAGCACACGCGCCTCGACGTCCTGGTCAACAACGCGGGCCTGATGGCCCCGCCCCGCCGGACACCGAGCGCACAGGGTCACGAGGTGCAGTTCGCGGTCAACCACCTCGGCCACTTCGCGCTCACCGGTCTGCTCCTCGACCTGCTGGAGGGCGGCGAGGACCCGCGCGTCGTCACGGTCACCTCGGCCAACCACCGTCTGGGCAGGCTCTTCTTCGACGATCTCGGCGGTGAGCGCCGCCGGTACTCGCCCATGGGCTGCTACAACCGGTCGAAGCTGGCCAACGCCGCGTTCGGCCACCAGCTCCAGCAGCGGCTCACCGCGGCCGGCAGCCCGGTCCGCAGCCTGCTCGCCCACCCCGGGTACACCGCGACCAACCTCCAGACGAGTGCCCCGGCGGGCGCGGTCGCCTTCCTCTTCGGCCGTCTGCTGCAACCGCTCGCCCAGAGCCCGGACCACGGCGCGCTGCCCACGCTGTACGCGGCGACCGCCCCGGACGTGCGGGGCGGGCAGTTCATCGGCCCGGACGGCCTGGGCGAGCTGCGCGGTGCGCCGACGACGGTACGGCTGGCGCCGCGGGCCGCGGACGCCGAGAGCGGCCGCCGGCTGTGGGAGCTCTCGGAGGAACTCACCTCCGTGCGGTTCGCCATCCCGGCCGCCGGCTGAGCGCTCGGGGCGGCGTGCGGGTCGCCGTCGCACCGTGCGGTGAGGGCGGCGCGCGACGCCGTCACCGTGCCGGTGCCTCACCCTGGACGGGCGCCGGCACGAACGATCGGCGCCACGCGACCCCTCACCGCGCGACCCCCTCACCGCTCGGTGCCGTCACCGTGCCGGGGCTCGGCGCCCGGCGGCTGCCGCCCGTCACGTCCGTCCCGCCGGCGCGCCCTGCGGACGGCGAACGCGAACGAGACCGCGGAGGCGCCGAACAGCACGCCGGTGACCGCCAGCCATCGCCCCAGGTAGACACCCTCCGACAGCCCCGTCGCACCGGTGTAGGGCGTGGACAGGGTGAAGATCAGGGGGAACCAGACGAGCAGGAGCACACCGGAGAGGAAGGCGGGGACGCGCACGTGGTTGATCCACGGCAGCCGTGGCACGCGGGCGGCGCGGTGCCGCAGCACGGCGAGGACCGTCAGGTCGGCGAGCGAGTACAGCGGGAGCAGGATCAGGTCGTGGGCGACGGCCGCGCCGACGAACCAGAGGGCCACGGCGAGGGGCCGGACGGCGAACAGTCGCACCATGGCGTAGCCGGTGAGGGCGAAGGAACTGACCAGGGCCAGCAGGTGCAGGGGGTTGGCGCCGTACCAGCGCGCGAAGCGGGCCATGATCACGCCCTGAAGGTGAGGCGGCGCACCCATTTGGTGTTGTTCACTCCGGGGTTGGCCGGGACGATGACGCGGGCGGGAAAGCCGTGGTCGAGGGAGAGGTCGGCGCCGTTGACCCGCAGGGCCAGCAGCGAGCGGGGGTCGTGGATCTGGTTGTCCCGCAGCAGCACCGAGCTGTAGGGGCCGGGCGGTTGGACGGATTCCACCAGGACGCTGCCGGCGTGGGGCAGTCCGGCCAGGGCCGCCAGATCGGTCAGGCGCAGGCCGCTCCAGTGCTGGTCGGCGGTGGACCAGCCCTCCACGCAGGCGATCGGCAGCGCGGCGGTGTGCTGGGGCAGGGCGAGGAGCCGGTCGCGGGTGAGGACCAGGGCGGGCCCGTGGCCGTGGAGTTCCAGCCGCCAGTCGGGTCCCACGTGTGCGGGGGTGACGCCGACCGCGGCGGCCGTCTTGTTGATCTGGAAGCCGTTGGGTCCGCTGCCCGGTTCGCGGTTGTGGGGCGCGAGCAGGGCGCTCGCACGCAGTCGGCCGCCGATGCTCTGCCCGGCCGTGACCACCAGCAGGAGCAGTGAGCCCGCCCCGACCATGCCCACCGCGCCGCGGCGGGTCATGCTCGGCGCGCGGGGTGCGGCCGGGACCAGGTGGTCGGGGTCGGGCGGTTCGGGGCGGGTGTGGGCGAGGTCGGTGCGCAGTTCGGCCGCCGGGTCGCGGGAGCGCAGGGAACGGGTCATCCGGCCGAGCCGGAGGGCGACATGGACGGCGAAGGCGGCGGCGAGGACCCAGGCGCCGTAGAAGTGCAGGGTGTAGAAGGAGCCGGGGAAGACGTAGAAGAGCTGGATGTTGAGGATGCCGGTGGCGAACTCGAAGATCGCCCCGCCCACGAGTGCGAGCAGGGACAGTCGTTCGAGTGCGTGGGCGGGGGTGCGCACCGGCGGCCACTCGAAGAGCTTGGGCAGCACGGACCACAGCTTGGCCAGCAGGACGGGCACGAGGGTGACGCCGAGGGTGACGTGCACGCCCTGGGTCAGCCGGTAGAGCCAGTACGGGTGCGTGGGCCAGTCGAAGAGGTAGAAGCCGAGGACGCCCTTGTCCGGGGTCTGGTCGTTGGGCGGGCCGAGCCCCGGGTTGTAGGCGGCGTACGAGAGCAGTCCGGTGACGAGGAGGAGGGGGATGCCGGCCAGCAGGACCAGACCGAACACGGAGGTGAGCCAGGGGCCGCGCAGGGGGCTGCGCCAGAACCCGGGGCGGAACGGGCCCGGCGGCGGTGGCGCCTGCCCGGCCCGCCGTGCGACGGCCCGAAGCCGTGCGGCGGTTCGGGACGTGCGGCGGGTGATGGCCGCGCGGGTTCGTGCGAGGCGGGCGCGCATACGTCGTGGGCGGCCGCGCACCCCTCGTCGGCGCGTCCCGGTCCGCCCGCCGGACGGGTCCGGGGGCGGCCGTCCGTCACGGTCCATCGGCCGTCTCCTCCCTCTCCGGGGCGACCCGGGGAACCCTCCCGGGGGCATGGCTCGGCACATCCTTTTCCGGGACCGCCCGCCGGCACGACGGCGTCCGGCCCGGCGGGCGCCTACAAGCTGTCACGGCCCGGGTGGGCGGGCCGTCTCCGGCGCGGGTGCCGGCGGGCGTCGTCACCCTGACGGCCGAGCCGGTTCCGGCGCAGGTCCGGCAGGACGCCGAGGGTGGGCCGGGGAGCGCTCCTGGACGGGCCGTGGAGGCCTGGGCGGGCCGTGGAGGCCGGTCCGGTCAGGGGTGCGCCCCGTACCGTTTCCGGCGCCGCGCCGGGAGGGCGCGCAGGCCCGCGCCGACGGCGACGCACACGGCGGCCGTGCCGTAGGTCCACGCCTGCAGGGGGACCCCGGGCAGCAGCCGGCCGCCGAGGTAGAGGACGGTGCCGGCCAGCGGGACGGTCAGCCACTCCCAGCGGCCGTCGAGGGCGACCAGGCCGACGACGAGCAGCGCGTACCAGGGGTAGCCGGGCGACATCAGCAGCAGGGCGACGCCGGTCAGCAGCAGGGCGCCGCGCCAGGGGCGCAGCGGGTCCCCGCGCCACCACACGTACCCGGCCGTCCCGACGAGCAGCAGCACGGCGGCCGCCTCCGCCGCGGCGTCCGGCAGCAGCAGCCGCAGCAGGGCGAAGCGGTGCACGTCACCGGGCTGGTAGCCCTCCTCCTGGAGGTAGCCGGGCAGATAGCCGAGGACGCCGGCGCCGGAGGCGATGACGTAGGGCAGGTAGGAGAGCGCGACCACCGCGAGCAGGGCGGCGACCGTACGGGCGATCCGCGCCGGGCCGCGCTGCCCGGACAGGGCGCCGGGCAGCGCCAGCACGGGCAGCAGTTTCACGGCGACGGCGGCGCCGAGGAGGGCGCCGCGCCGGACCCCGGCGGTGGCCGTGCCGAGGGCCAGCACGGTGAACAGGACGCCCAGGGTGTCGACATGGGCGTTGTCGACCGCCTCGAACGGGACGGCCGGGCACCATCCCCACAGGGCGGCGCGGGCGGGAGCGCGATGCGGGTCGCCGCGCCTGCGGCCCACGGCGAGCAGCGCGACGGTGGTGCCGAACGCCAGGACGGCCCCGCCGGCCTGGAGCGGCTTGTGGCGGCTCCCCGGAGGTGACAACAGGTGGACGGCGGCGAACCAGCCCTCGGCGACGGGCGGGTAGATGGTGGGGACGGTGGGGCGGTTGATGCGGGTGCACAGCCCCTCGCTCGTCCGGGTCAGTCCCCAGCCCGTGCAGGCGGCCCCGGGCGGGAAGAGCCAGTCGTCGCGCAGCCGGGCGAGCCGGGGTGCGGCGGGCGGGTGGGCGTAGGGGGAGATGCCGGCGCTCTGGACGCGGCCGTCCCAGGCGTAGCGGTACATGTCGGTGCTGGTGCGGGGCGGCGCGGCGAGCGCGGCCGCGGCCACGGCTGCGGCGCCGGCCAGGACCAGTGCGGTCGCGGCCCGCCGCGGGACCCTGCGCACGGTCCACGCAGCGGCGGCGAACAGGGTCCAGGCGACGGCGTAGCCGGCGAGCAGGCGTCCGGCGTCGTGCTGGTCGTCGCCCGCCCGGACGGTGTCCGCGACGACCGCGGTGAGCGCGGCCAGCAGCGACGCGGTGACGGCGGTGGCGACACGGGCGGTGGCGCGGCGCGCGGGCGCGGGAGGGCGGTCCGCCGACGGTCGGGAGTGCGGAAGAGCGGTGTCGTTCACGGGTGTCGACGCCTTCCGCCGGTCGTGGGGGGTGCGGTGTGTCCCGGCAGGGGCCGGCGCAGTTCGAGGAACGTGCGGTCCTGTGCGGTCCACCGGCCGGTCACGGTCCAGTCCGCGGCGCCGGCGGCCCGGCACAGCGCGGCGGCCCCGAGGCGGGCCCAGGGGAAGGGGCGGCCGTGCCGGCCGTGGGCGTCCTCGACGCGGACGGTGAGGTGTTCGTCGACGTCGTACGGGGCGGCCTCGGCCAGCAGGCGGCTGCCGGGCGCGGCCACGGCGCGCAGCCGGGTGAGGAGGGCGACCGGGTCGCCGCCGATGCCGACGTTGCCGTCCATCAGCAGCACGGTGCCCCACCGGCCTTCGCCGGGCAGGCGGTCGAAGACGGACCGGCGCAGCGCGGCGCCGCCGCCCCGCCGGGTGCGGGCCACCGCGGCCGGGCTGACGTCCACGCCGAGCGCGCGTACGCCCCGGGCGGCCAGTGCCGCCACCAGCCGGCCCGGTCCGCAGCCGACGTCGAGGACGGGTCCGGTGCAGCGGTCCAGGACACGGGTGTCGACGGCGTCGGGTGCGGCGCACCAGCGTTCCACGTCGAGCGGCAGCAGTTCCCCCTCCCCCGCCGCCCGGTCCGGACGGTCCGGTGGTGGCAGACGGCGCAGATAGAGGGGGCCGCGCCCCGCACGCAGGGCGCGGGCGTAGGGGTCGTCGATCCAGGGCCGGCCGGCGGGCCGGTCGCGTCCGGGTTCCAGGACCGCGGTGTGCGGGCGGCGGGCCGCGCTCCCGGTGGTCCGCCGGGCGAGGTCGGGCTCGGCGCCGTTCGGCACGCCGCTCACCGGCCGGCCGCCGTCAGGGCGGCCACGGCGGCGGCGAACCGGGAGCCGGCCGGGCAGCGGGCGGCGACCTCGGCGGCGTCGGCGGCGGTGTCCACGTCGCGCAGCACGGGCAGGTCGCTCACCCGCAGTCCCGCCTCGACCAGGCGGCGGCGCTGGACGGTGCCCGTGCGGTGGGTGGACATGGGCACACCGCGTACGAGGGCGGCGGCGCGCGCCGGTTCGGCGACGCCCAGCGCCCAGAACCCGCCGTCGGCGGCGGGCCCGAACCAGGCGTCGTGGCCGTCGCGGCCGACGTTCCCGAGGAGTTGTGCGGTCAGTTGGGGAGTGTCCATGCCGACCAGGAGCGCCGGTCCGCGCTCGCACAGGCCGAACGCGGCCGCGATCCGCTCGTCCAGGCCGCCGGGCGACTGCGCGGCGACGTCGAAGCCGGGCGGCAGCCAGGGGCCGGGCGCGCCGTCGAGGACGAGGAGGCGGCGGCGGGCGGGGACCTGGCGGACCGTGTGCAGGGTGTCGGCGAGGGCCGCCTCGGCCAGGGCGGCCGCCTCGCGCGGGGTGTAGGGCGGGGTGAGCCGGGTCTTGACCCGCCCGGGCACGGGTTCCTTGGCGATGACCAGCACGGTGGCCAGGGGCGGAGCGGTCATCGGCCGGCTCCGGCGGCCGTCCCGGACGCCGGGCGGGCGGCGGGCCGTTCGGCGAGGACGACGCGCATGTCGCGTACCGCCTGCCAGGTGCCGCGCCAGGTCCCGGTGACCTTCGAGCGGCCCGTGCGCGGGCGGTAGGGCACGTCGGTCTCCGCCACCCGCCAGCCCGCGTCCGCGGCCCGGACGACGGTCTGGAGCGGGTAGCCGGAGCGGCGGTCGGTCAGGTCCAGGGCGAGCAGGGCCGCGCGGCGGGCGGCGCGCATCGGGCCGAGGTCGTGCAGCCGCAACCCGGTGCGGCGGTGGACCATCCGGGCCAGCTCCAGGTTGGCCAGGCGGGCGTGCAGGGGCCAGGCGCGGCGCGTGACGGGCCGGCGACGGCCGAGGACGAGGTCGGCGGCGCCGTCGAGGACGGGCCCGGCGACGGCCGGCAGGAGGGCCGGGTCGAGGCTGGCGTCGCAGTCGCAGAAGCAGACGACGTCCGCGGTGGCGGCGGTCAGTCCCGCGTGGCAGGCGGCGCCGAACCCGCGGCGCGGCTCGTGCACCACATGGGCGCCGAGAGCGCGGGCGAGGTCCGCCGAGCCGTCGGTCGAGCCGTTGTCCACGACGATCGCGCGCCACCCGGCGGGGATCCGGCCGAGCACCCAGGGCAGGGCCTCGGCCTCGTCCAGGCAGGGCAGCACCACGTCCACGGGGGCGGCTGAACAGGAGGAGTTCTCGATCACCCCAGTCACCCTACGGGGACGAAAAGGACATAAAGTATTCTGCGATCTTACGGAGTGCTGACGTCAGTCGCCGCCCGGTCCGGCGGCCGCGGGCCGGTGCGAGACTCGGTGGCGTGAAACGCGTACTCGTCGTGGACGACGATCCCACCGTCTCCGAGGTGGTCAGCGGCTATCTGGACCGGGCGGGCTTCACCGTCGAGGTGGCGGCCGACGGGCCCGCCGCGGTGGCCCGGGCGGCCGCCCGGCCACCCGATCTGGTGGTGCTGGACCTGATGCTGCCCGGCATGGACGGCCTCGAGGTCTGCCGGCTCCTGCGTGAGAGGGGCCCCCTCCCCGTGATCATGCTGACGGCGCGGGGCGACGAGGAGGACCGCATCCTCGGTCTGGAGGTCGGCGCGGACGACTACGTCACCAAACCCTTCAGCCCCCGCGAGCTGGTGCTGCGGGTGCACTCGGTGCTCCGCCGCACCGGCGGGGGCGCGCCGGACCCCGCCGGTCCGCCCGGGGCCCGGCTGCGCGCCGGCCCGCTCGCCCTGGACCCGCACGCCCGCCGCGCCACCCGCTACGGGACCGAACTCCGCCTGACCATCAGGGAGTTCGACCTGCTGGAGTACTTCCTGCGGCATCCGGGCCGGGCGACGAGCCGCGAGGAGCTGATGCACGAGGTGTGGGGCTGGGAGTTCGGCGACCTGTCGACCGTCACCGTCCACGTCCGCCGGCTGCGCGAGAAGATCGAGGACGACCCGGCGCACCCGAGCCTGATCAGCACCGTGTGGGGCGTGGGCTACCGCTTCGACGCACCCGCCACGGACGGCCCGGCGCGGACCACGGAGGCCGCCGATGATGCGTGACACCCTCCTCATCGCCCTCTACGCGGCCGTCGGTGCGGCCGGGGCCGGCCTGCTCGGCATGGGCCTGCTGCGGCTGCTGCGCGACCGCTCCGTCGCGCTCTCCCTGACCGTGGTCGCCGCCGTCACGGTCGCGGCGATGCTCTCCGGGACCCTGCTGGTGTCCTGGGCGATGCTGCTGTCCGACCACGACCTGTGGGTCGTGACGATGGTGTGCCTCATGGCGGCGGTCGTCTCGCTGGCGGTGGCGCTCGCGCTCGGCCGCCGGGTCGTGCGCGGCAGCCGGGCCCTGGCCGAGGCCACCCGCTCGCTCGGGGACAACGGCCGGTTCACCCCGCCCGCCACCGCGCCCACCGCCGAACTCGCCGCGCTGAGCCGCGAACTGGCCGCCACCAGCGCGAAACTGGCCGCCTCGCGCGAGCGGGAGCGCGCCCTGGAGGGCTCCCGGCGCGAGCTCGTCGCCTGGATCTCGCACGACCTGCGCACCCCGCTCGCCGGACTCCAGGCCATGGCCGAGGCCCTGGAGGACGGCATGGTGGACGACCCGCGCGTCTACCACAGCCGTATCCGCACGGAGGTCGAGCGGATGAGCGGCATGGTCGGCGACCTCTTCGAACTCTCCCGCATCCAGGCCGGCGTCCTCGCCCTGAACACCACCCGGATGTCGGTCTACGACCTGGTCGGCGACGCGCTGGCGGGCGCCGCCGCCCTCGCCCGGGAGCGCGGCGTGTCGATCGTCGGCGACGGGGTCGAGCCGGTCCCGGTCGAGGTGGACGGCCGCGAGATGTCCCGGGTGCTGGCCAATCTCCTCGTGAACGCGATCCACCGCACGCCCTCGGACGGCACGGTCGCGGTCTCCGCCCGCCGGGAGGCCGACAGCGTCGTCGTGTCGGTGACCGACGGCTGCGGCGGCATCCCCCCGGAGGACCTGCCGCGCGTCTTCGACACCGGCTGGCGCGGCACCGACGCGCGGACTCCGCCGGCCGGTGCGGGTCTCGGCCTGGCGATCGTCCGCGGCATCGTCGAGGCCCACCAGGGCCGCGCCGCGGTCTCCAACGTTCCCGGCGGCTGCCGCTTCGAGGTGCGCCTGCCCGCCGCCGTGTGAGCCGTACGCCGGGCCGGACCGGGCACCGGGAGCCCTCGCCCGCGCGGGTCAGCCGGCCCGCAGCGCGGCCGTCGCGAACCCCGCCATCCCCTCGGCGAAGCCGACCCGCGGCCGCCACCCCGCCTCCTCGCGCAACCGGCGCGAGGAGGCGGTGATGTGGCGGACGTCGCCGAGCCGGTAGCGCCCGGTGACGACGGGCGGGCGACCGCCGTACGCCCCGGCCAGCGCGGCGGCCATCTCGCCGACCGTGTGCGGCTCGCCGCTGCCCACGTTGTACGCCCGCAGGCTCCCCTCGGGCAGCCCGGCAAGCCCGTCCAGCACCGCGAGGTTGGCCCCGGCGACGTCCCGGACATGGACGAAGTCCCGCCGCTGGCCGCCGTCCTCGAACACCAGGGGCGCCTCCCCGCGCTCCAGCGCGGACCGGAACAGCGAGGCGACGCCCGCGTAGAAGGTGTCGCGCGGCATCCCGGGACCGTACACGTTGTGGTAGCGCAGCGCGGCGACCCGGCCGCCCGTCGCCCGCGCCCACGCGGCGGCGAGGTGTTCCTGCGCGAGCTTGGTGGCGGCGTAGACGTTGCGCGGATCGAGCGGGGCGTCCTCGGTCACGAGGCCGGCGGCGAGCGGCTCGCCGCACTCCGGGCAGGGCGGTTCGAACCGCCCCGCCTCCAGGTCGGCCACCTGGCGCGGACCGGGCCGTACGACGCCGTGGGAGGGGCACGCGTAACGCCCCTCGCCGTAGACGACCATCGAACTCGCCAGCACCAGCCGCCGCACCCCCGCCTCGGCCAGGCCGGCCAGCAGCACCGCCGTACCGAGGTCGTTGCAGCCCACATAGGCGGGGGCGTCGCCGAAGTCCTTGCCGAGCCCGACCATCGCCGCCTGGTGGCAGACGGCGTCCACGCCCCGCAGGGCCTCGCGCACGGCCGACGCGTCACGCACGTCCCCGCGCCGGAAGTCCGCCCCGTCGGGGACCGTCGGGGCCGTGGGGTGCGCGGCGGGCAGCAGCGCGTCGAGCACACGCACCGCGTGCCCGGCGCCGGTCAGGGCGTTCACGATGTGCGAGCCGATGAAGCCCGCGCCTCCGGTGACCAGGATCAACATGCCCCGACGGTACGGCCGCGGGCCCGGCCGCGAGCCGTACGACGCCGCGACGTCAGCGATCCGTAAGCCTTCCGGCCGGGCCGGGCCGTCCGGCGGGGACGGCCGGGGCGACGTTCGTGACCTGTAAGGATTGCGCGATTCCCTGACGCCGTCCCAGCCGCTGTGATGGTCGGCATGAGAACGCTCCCCGTCCGCCCGCGACCGCCGGTGTTCCGCGGCGCGCTGCACGACGCCCGTACGGCGACCCTGATCGGGCGGTGGCTCGGCATCGCCTTCGCCACGTGCTTCGTCACCGGCCTGATCAGCCATGTCCTGCAACATCCGCCGCCGTGGGCGGCCGACGCCCTGCCGAGCCGTCCCGCCTGGGGCTACCGGCTGACCCAGGGTCTGCACGTCGCGTCCGGGATCGCCGCCGTACCGCTGCTGCTCGCCAAGCTGTGGACCGTGTACCCGCGGCTGTTCGCCTGGCCGCCGGTGCGTTCGGCGGCGCACGCGCTGGAACGGCTGTCGGTCGCCGTCCTGGTCGCGGGAAGCGTCTTCGAGCTGGTCACCGGCCTGCTGAACACCGCGCAGTGGTACCCGTGGCCGTTCTCCTTCGTGCCGGCGCACTACGCGGTGGCCTGGCTGGTGACCGGGGCGCTGCTGCTGCACCTCGCCGTCAAGGCTCCCGAGAGCAGGGCGCACTGGGCTCGCCGCTCGCCCGGCACCCTCGCCCTGCCCGCAGCGGACGGACCCGACCGTCGGTCGCTGCTCGCGGCGGTCGCCGCGGCCGTGGGCGCGGTCACGCTCACCACGGCCGGCCAGTCGTTCACCCCGCTCGGAAGCACCGACCTGCTCGCTCCCCGCCACCCCGGCCACGGCCCGCAGGGCCTGCCGGTCAACCGCACCGCCGCGGCGGCCGGCGTCGGCCGGGTCCCCGACGCGTCCTACCGGCTGACCGTCGACGGGCCGCGCCCGTACACCCTCACTCTCGACGACCTGCGCGCACTGCCGCAGCACGAGGTGGAGCTGCCGATCGCCTGTGTCGAGGGGTGGAGCAAGTCGGCCCGCTGGACCGGGGTGCGCGTGGCCGACCTGCTGGAACGGGCCGGTGCGGCGCGGCCCGCCCGGGTGCGCGTGGTGTCCCTGCAACCACGCGGCGCGTACCGGGTGTCCGAACTGGGGCACGCCCACGCGCACGACCCGCTGACCCTGCTGGCCCTGCGCCTGAACGGCGAGGAGCTGAGCCCCGACCACGGCCGTCCGGTCCGGCTCATCGCCCCGAACCGCCCCGGTGTGCTCCAGACCAAGTGGGTCGGCCGGCTGGAGGTGCTGTGATGTCCCGGCACGTCGAGGCCGACCAGAAGGGCGGCGACACGTCGGGGGGCGCCGGGGCGGGGCCGGTGCGTGTGCTGGCCGGCGCGGCCGGCGTGGCGCTGATGGGCACGGGTGTGGCGCTGCTGCTGGACGTACGCGACCTGACCGGCGTCCTGGTCTGGCTCGCCGCGGCGCCGGCGGTGCACGACGCGCTGGTCGCCCCGCTGGTCCTGCTCGCCGGGCTCGCCCTCACACGTGGCGGTGTGCGCGGGAAACGTGGCGGTGTACGCGGCCCGGTGCGGGGTGCGCTGCTGGTGGCCGGCGCACTCACGGCCGTCGCCCTGCCGCCGCTGCTGCGGCCCGGCGCTCCGGCCAACTCCTCGGTCCTGCCGCTGGATTACCTGTGGAACTGGCTGCTCGCTCTGGCGGGGGTGGCGGCCGTCACGACAGCGCTGATCGCCGTACGGCGCTTCGGACGACGGCACCTCGCACGTCGGCACTTCGGACGACGGCACTTCGCGCGGCGTTTCGCGCGGCGCCCGTGGCGGTGCCGGACGAGGGCAGGGGCGGTCGGCGGCCCACCGCAGCGCGCCGCTGAGGACGAGTCCGAGGGGGACCGGCGGTAGCGCGGGCCGCCCGCCGGGCCGGTGGACCCTCCCGGACGTCGCCGTACATTGACCCGGCAACGTCGTCGCGGGCACGGAGGGTTGAGCCAGGACCTGTCTCCTCGACCGAACGGAGCATGAGTTGCCCGGGGCCGCATTCCGGGTTACTTTCGATACGCAACCGTAGCGTATCGAAAATGGGGCCAGGCATGGCAAGCGCATCGAGTGACTCGGGACGGGACGCCGAGCCGGCGCCTCCCGTCATGGGGCGGCCTCGTGACACCGGCCGTGGTCTGGCCATCCTTGAGGCGACGCTTGCCCTGCTGACCGAGGTGGGCTACGAGCAGCTGTCCATGGAGGCGGTCGCGAGCCGTTCGGGGGCGGCGAAGACGACGATCTACCGTCGCTACCGTGACAAGGCCGCACTGGTCGCGGCCGCGGTCCGGCACCGCTCGCACGCCGTGCCTCCCGAGCCTGCCGCAGAAGATCTCCGAGGAGACCTCCTCCGGCTCGTCACCTGGCTGGGCCGGCAGGTCGCCGAGCAGCAGATCGGCCTGCTGGGCGCACTGTTCGCCGGTATGCGCAGCGACGCGCGCCTCGCGGAGGAGATGCGCCGCATCCTGCGTCGCGACGAGGCCGCGATGACCGACGCACCCCTGCGGAAGGCGATCCGGCACGGAGAGCAGCTGACGCCTCGGGCGGCCGAACTCTTCGCCGAGGTCGCCCCGGCCGTGATCGTCCACCGCATCGTGATCGCGGGCGAGCCGTGCGACGAACCGTTCGTCGAGCACCTCGTCGACGACATCCTCCTGCCGCTCCTGCGCAGCCACTGACACCACCCCGCCTGCCCCAGCGCACCGCGGGAACGAAAGGAAGGCCCCCGTGATCGTCGTCACCGGAGCGACCGGCGCCCTCAACGGCGCCACCGTCGAACACCTCCTCAAGCGCCTGCCCGCCGCGCGGATCGGCGTCAGCGTCCGCGATGCCGCCAAGGCACAGCACTTCGCCGACCGCGGCGTGCGGGTACGACAAGGCTCCTACGAAGACGTGGCCGCGCTCCGGCATTCCTTCGAGGGCGCCGAGCAGGTCCTGCTCGTCTCCTCCAACGACCCGCGCGCCGATGCCGTCGCCCTGCACCGTGCCGGCATCGAGGCCGCTGTCACGGCCGGAGCCGGGCGCATCCTCTACACCAGCCACCAGGGCGCCGGCACCGACAGCCCCTTCCACCCGGCCCGTGACCACGCCGCCACCGAGCAGCTCCTGGCCGACTCGGGCGTCGCCTGGACCGCGCTGCGCAACGGCTTCTACGCCCACAGCCTCACCTGGCTGTTGGGCCCATGGCAGCAGACCGGCACCATCACCGCTCCGGCCGACGGACCGGTCTCGTGGACCGACCGCGCCGATGCCGCCGAAGCGGCAGCGGTCATCCTGGCCGGAGACCGCACTTTCGACGGCCCGGTCACGCTCACGGCCGGCCAGGCCGTGACGTTCGACGACGTCGCCGCGATGGCATCGGCTGCCAGTGGCCGTGAGGTCACACGCGTGACGCTGGACGACGAGGCGTGGGTCGCGGACAAGGTCGCCGCCGGCACTCCGGAGGCGATGGCGCGCATGACACTCACCACCTTCCAGGCCGCCCGCGAAGGCCGCTTCGCGGGAGTCGATCCGTTGCTCGCCGAGCTGCTGGGCCGTGAGCCCCGCAGCGTCACCGACCAGCTGGCGGAACCCGACGCCGCCTGAAGGAGAGGCCAACGGCGTGCTCGGCAGGGGGATCCCAGCGATGCAGGGGGGATCCCAGCGATGACGAGTGGGCAGTGCTGGAACCTCTGCTGCCCATCGTCCGGGAGGGCGGCCGGAAAGTGGAAACACGTTCTCCGCGCGGGGACAGGTCACACGCGTTCGGCCACCCGAACCGGCCCGCACTCCTGTGTGCATACCCATGGGTACGGGCCGCGTCGACGTCTTCCCGCCTCGTTGTCAGTGGCCTGATCTACAGTTCCCGGCACTTGATCAATTCGCGGGTGCGGGAGGCCTGTATGGGGTGGGTGTCGGCCGGCGGCTATGAAGTCGCCCTCGACGACGGCAAGGTGGTGTGCCGCAACGCGGCGGGGCGGCGGCTGAAGTCCGTGCCGCCCAAGATCGCCGACGATCCGGCGGTGGTGGGGCTGCGACAGCTCGCCGACTGGCTGGACCGGCACGAACGGCAGTGCCTGGCCGACGTGGAGCGCTGGATGGTGCGCTCGCTCCCGGTGCCGTTCGCGGTCCTGACGCGGGTGTGGCCGGACCCGGCCTGGCAGGCCGCCCTGCGCGACCTGGTGGTCACGGGCGCGGACGGCGCGGTGGCCGGATTCCTGCGGGACGCCGACCCCGAGCGCGGCCTCGGCCTGGTCGACCTCGACGGTGACACCGTCCGCCTCTCCCCCGGCCTGGTCCGCCTGCCGCACCCGGTGCTCCTGGACGACCTGGACGAACTGCGGGAGTTCGCCGTCGAGCTGGGCGTCGAGCAGCGCGCCGGCCAGCTCTTCCGCGAGGTGTGGCGCCCCCCGGCGGCGCTCGACGCCGACGCCACGTCCGTCGAGGACTACGCGGGCGGCGTCTTCAAGGAACTGAGGTTCCTGCACGGCCGCGCCGCCCAGCTCGGGTACCGGGTGCGCGGCGGCCACGCCGTGTGCTCCGTGCTGGAGGACGGCCGCGGCGTCGAGGCCCGGGTGTGGGTCGGCGACTACGACGGCTACGACGAGGCGGAGACCGGCCCCCTGGTCTTCACCGACCCCGCCGGCCGGGCGCTGAAGCTCGGTCAGGTCGGGCCGGTGGCCTGGTCGGAGGGCATGCGCATGGCCGCCGCGCTGTACGCCGGGCGCGATGTCGAGGACGAGGAGCGCGCGGCATGACGGCCAGCGGCACGACGATGCGGGACGGAACGGCGGGCGAGACGGTGACCGGCGCGGCGAGGGCCGACGAGGCGGCGTACGAAGTGACGGCGGGCGGGGCGATGACGTACGACGGGTTCACCTACGACGAGGCCACTGCCGCGGCCCTGCTCGACGGCGGCGCCGTGCTGCCCCTCGGCGCCACCGGCCGGGAGGACGCCGACGTGCTCACCGCGCGCGCGTACACGCATCCCGCGCTGGACGGCCGCAGGACGGTCCGGCTGGTGCCGGGCACCCTCGGCGAGGCGGAGGACCTCGCCCTGGACTTCCTCGGGCTGGTCCGCGAGGAGGAGGTCCCCGAGGTCGGCCAGGTGCGCCGGGAGACCCTCGGCTTCCCCGCGTGGGCGCTGGTCAACGATCCGGCCAACGGCCACCACGCGCTGGCCCTGGTCCGCGACGTCGAACGGCTCGCCCGGCAGGCCAAGTCCCGGCCGGGCACGGCCAAGGAGGGCTTCGAGGAACTCGGGGAGCGGCTGGGCCGCGCCGTGCCGCACTTCCTGCCCACCTTCTACGAGCAGGCCGCCCGGGTCTTCCTCCAGTACGACAACACCACGTACGCGGCCGCCTTCTTCGGCAAGGCCCGCGAGGCGGAGCGGGTGCACGCGCTGGCGGTGGACGAGGAGCGGCAGCGGGCCGTGTTCCTGGAGTTCGCCTTCGCCGGGGCGCTGACGGTCAAGGCCCTCAAGGAGTACGTGCGGGCCCTCACCGCGCGGCTCACCCCGGCCGAGGCCTGGGCGCAGTTCCGGCAGCTGAGCGTGGAGCGCTGCGCGGCCGGCCTGCCGCCGTACGCGTCGCTGCCCCAGGACGCGCGCGCCCTGATCAAGGCGGCCGGGCTGGACCGGGACGCCGAGGAGTGCGCCCTGGTGGCGGAACTGCTCGCCTCCCCCGCCGCGGTGCGGGCCCCCGCGTCGTTCTGGAACACCTACCGGGCCACGCTCGTCGCCCTGGCCGAGCGGCAGCCCGCAGTACGGGCCCGGCTGCTGGAGATCATGCCGGCCGGCCTGGGCCGCTCGCCCGAGGACGACGACTTCTGGCTGGCGCTGCTCGCCGAGACCGGCGCCGACCGGCTGCTGACGGGCGAGAGCGGCGGGGAGGACGGTTCGGTCGACGCGGCGGACTGGCTGAGCCGCTGGGCGCAGCACCGCAAGCGCGGTTCCCTGGCCGCGGCGCGGTCGCAGACCACCCTGGCGCTGGTGGAGCGCATGGCCGCCCGTCTGCGCGAACAGGGCCGTCCCGTGGACCTGTTCACCGGCCGCTGGCGCCCGAGCGCCGACCTCGACCTGCTGGACCTGTGCGCGGCGCACGGCATACCCCTGACGCTGCCCGAGTCCGCCGAGGACCTCCACGACGACTGCCTCCCCGTCGAGCGGTGGCTGACGGACACCCGGCCCGGGCGGCGCGACCTGACGGCCGTGGCGGCCGACGCGGGCTGCCGCCGCCTCCTGTACCGGGCCGTCGGCACCGTGTGCGGCCACCGCCACGACGCCCCTGCGCCGGCGGCGCTGGCCGCCCACCCCGTCCTCGCCGACGTGCTGCGCGAATGGCTGGAGGACGCGGCCGACGAGCTGGCCGCGGCGGCCGGCCTGCCCACCGCGCGCGCGGCGCTGGAGCGGATGCGCCCGTTCCGCACGGTGGCCGCGCAGGTCGCCCCGCGGGCCGTCGCCACCGTCGCCGCCGTGGACGTGGCACCGCTGCTCGGCCGCACGCTGCGCGCCGGCATCCCGGACGAACTGGGCTGGCCCGCCCTCGACGAGGCGCTGCGCCGCCTGGACGCGGAGACCCGGCGTGACCCGAACGACTCGCTCTCCGTCCACGAGGCCTGGCCGGCGCTGATCCTCGCCCGCGCGCACAAGGCGATCGTCGTCGGACCCGAGGAGGTGCTGCTGGAGCACGACCTGCGGCTGCCGGCCGACCTGGACCGCTGGCAGCGCCCCTCGTTCCGGTACACGGACGGCGAACTGCTGGTGGCGTGGCACAAGGACGGCAAGCAGCACGGCTACTGGTCGGCCCGCCCCGCCGACGTGTTCACACTCGGCGGCGAGAAGGTGGCGCGCTGGTACGGCGGCGACGCCGGCGAGACCTCGATCCCGCTGCCGGACGGCGGCCGCGCCACCGGCGGACGCGCCCTGCACGCCGGCGACACCGTCCTGCCGACCGGCCGCCCCGTCCTCGGGGACGGCGCCTCGTACTGGCGCCAGGGCCGGCAGGGCCGGCAGCAGGTATGGCTGGAGTACGACCCGGCGAGCGGCACGCACGGACGTGCCTCGCTGCCCGCGTTCCTGCGCTCGGGCATCCGCGAGGGCGCGACCCTGGTCCAGCGGCACTGCTCGGTGCTGCCCCTCCAGCCCGGCCTGGAGCACAGCCCGTTCGGCACGGACGGCACGGTGCTGGGCCGTTGGGTGCGCGTCGAGGGCGAGGGTGACGAGGCCCGTACGACCGTGGGCACCCCGGACGGGCGGACCGCCGCCCTGCCGACGCCCGGCGGCCGGGAGACCGGCGTTCCGGTGGGCGCGCTCAGGCTGCCCGGCGGCGCCGAGCCCCTCGTCGTCGCCCGGCACCGCCAGATCGCCCTGTACGCGCGGGGCGAGGACGGGCTGCGGGAGCTGGGCCGGGTGACGACGCTGGAGCGGGGCGGCGAGTTCGCCGCCGGTACGCGGCTCGTTCCCCCGGTGGACTTCTGGCACGCGCTGCGGCCGCGCGACGAGGCCGCCTCGGCGGTCCTGCGGGCGCTGGGCGACGAGCGGGTGGACGAACTGCTGCGCGCCGGCGCCGAGGCCCTGGCCGAGCGGCAGGAACTGGCCGACCGGGCGGCGCGGCGGGCGACGGCCGGCGGGCAAGGTGCCGGGCAGGACGCGAATGCGGGTGCGCAAGGGGCCGCCGGGGCCGGGGAGCCGGCCGTTCCGACCGCGGACGAGGTGCTGCGGACGGCCGTCGCGCACTGTCTGCCCGACCTCGCCGAGCCCCGTCTGCTCACCGGCGTCGCCGCCCTGGTGCACGGGGTGCTGCGCCTGCGGCGCTCGGTCGCCGCGTTCGTGGCGCCCCCGGTGGAGCGGACCGAGACGGACCGCAGGCGCGCCGAGGGCATGTTCGCCGACCACAGCCCCGAGCACGGCGACGACCAGACGCTGCGCGAGGCGGTCGCCGGCTTCGCCGACCTGCACGGCTGGTGGGGCGGCGACCTGCGCTGGAGCGCGCTGCGGCAGATCCGCGCCGTGAACCACGTCCTGTCCGGCAACGCCGCCGACGGCAAGCCGCTGTCCGCCGCCGTCCGGCTCACCGGTGCGGACGACGGCTGGCGCAGCGACGAGTTCACCGTGCCGGGCATCGGCGTGCTGTGGCCGTCGGTCCTGGACGCCCTGCGCCCGCTCGCCTACCGCGCCGCGTCGCCGGCCCTGACGGAGACCCACCGGGAGGCACTGCTGCTGCTGTTCGAGGCGATCACGGAGGGCCCGCTGGCCGCGGCGGGCGGCGCACTGCGCGAGATCCGGCTGAGCGAGCCGCACCACAAGCAGGAGCGCGTGGGCCAGGTGCTGCGCCGCGACGGCCGTACCGTCGTCGTCCTCGGCTGCCAGAACATCGACCACCGCGAGGGGCGCGTGCACTGGCTGGCCCTGGACCACGACCCCGCCGGGGCGTTCGGCGCGGTCGCGCACTTCACTCTGGAGCGGGAGACCGCGTACCCGCCGGTGTTCCCGGCCGACGCGCTGGCCGCGGTGACCGGGCTGGTCCGGGACAAGGGCGCCGCGCCCTGGCAGGCCGGGGCGCCCGCCGCGCTGGCCGCCGCGACGCGTGACGGCCTCGGCCCCGTGCAGACGGCGCTGCTGCTGGCCGGCAAGCCGGCGCAGCTCACCGACGAGGTGATCGCGGCGACCGGTCTGAAGCCCCGCCAGAAGGAGCTGGGCGACGCGCTGCTGGACGTGCTGGAGCCCGCCGACCGGGCGGCGCTCGTCGGCGCGCTGCTGCCCCAGGACCCGGCCGCGCTGTGGACGTCCGGACCGGACACGCAGGCCGCGGGCCGGGTGTGGGCGGAGCGGCTCGGCGGCATCGTCCGCCTGCCCGAGGACCTCGCCGCGGAGATCACCCGGACCGGCCTGTCCGCCAAGGCCGCCGAGGAGGTGCTCAACCCCCGCCGCACACCGTGGATCAGCCGCACCACGGTGCAACGGCCCGACAAGGACGGCGACCTGGTCGCCGAGGACCCGCACGCGCTGCCCGGACGGTACGACCTGACGCGCGCGGTGGAAGCCCTCGCCGCTCTCGCCTACTGCCTGCCGTACGGACACCCGCTGCGCGCCGAGCTGCCCGGGGCGCTGGCCGCGCTGCGCCGCCGCGTCGCCGACCCGGGGCTGCTGCTCGACCTCGACCTGACCTGGACCGACAAGGGCTCCTCGGTCGCCGCCGAACTGCGCAAGGCCTACGGGCTGCCCGCCGCGGGCGGCGCCGGCCCGGACGGTCTGACGCGCGTCGGCGAGGCGCTGGTGCTGCGCCCGTGGTACGGAGACCAGGAGGCCGTCCTGATCCGCCCGGCGGGGCTGGACGGCGCGGACGACCCGGTGTTCGGACTCCTCGAGGGCATCGTCGCGTCCTGGCGGAGCACGGGCGTACGGGCGCTGCGCGCGATCCTGGGCGGCGAACTCGCCCACGCCCTGGCGGCCGGCACGGACCCCGACGGGCCCGCCGGGCACGCGCAGGACCCGGCCGTCAGCGTGCCCGCGCTGGTCACCGAGGTCGCCGAGGCCCATGGCCTCACCGAGGACGCTGCGGCACTGTATCTGCAACTGCTGGCGCTGCCCGACCCCACGGACCGCGACCGGACCCGCTGGACGGGCTGGAAGCCCGCCCGCGCGAAGCGGGCCCGCACCGAACTCGCGGCCTCCGGCCTGGTCGTGGAGGCGAAGCGGGCGCGCGCCGGGCGCACCCTGTTCCTGCCGGGCGGCTGGCTGGACCTGAGGTCACCCGCACTGCCGGTGGAGGTCTGGAAGCGGGGCCTGTACCCGGTGGACGACCACCGTCGCGCGGTGCCGTCGGCGCCGGTGCCCGAGCTGTTCACCCGTGCCTGGGAGCGCGTCCGCTCGGGTGACGCCCCCGCCTACGAGGAGCTGACCACCCGCGCCACCCGCAGGGGCCGCCGCCGATGACCGCGGCCGGCCCGCAGCGGCCGCACGCGAAGGGGCCGCTCCCTCAGGGGCCCCTTCACGTGCGGCCCCAGGGGCGCCACCCTCGGGGGCCGTCCGCACAGGGGCGCCATCCTCGGGGGCCGTCCCCACACAGGGTGTCTCCGCAAGGGCGTCGTCCTCAGGGGACGCCCCCGCGCACCGCCACCGTCCACCCCAGTCGAAAGAAACCGTGCCGATGACCACCGTGCTCCCCGCCGCCCCGGACCGCCAGATCGTCCCGCCCGAGGACCGGTACGCGACCGAACTCGCCTTCCTCGCCGCCTACGACGACGGTCCGCGCCCGCCCGCGTGGCGGCTCACCCCGCGCGCGGTCGTCACCTTCGTCATGGGCAGCGACGGCGCGGCCCTGAATCTGCCCGACGACGGCGCGGCGCCCGAGGGGGTGCCGCGCCGCCTGGTGGTCGAGGGCAAGTTCGTCGGTGACCGGGCGCTGGTGGAGCGGTGCGTGGTGACCCTCGCCGGGGAGCGCGGCCTGCTGCTCGTCGGCGAGCCCGGTACGGCCAAGTCGATGCTGTCGGAACTGCTGTCCGCCGCCGTCTGCGGCACCAGCGGCCTGGTCGTGCAGGGCACCGCCGGCACCACCGAGGACCAGCTCAAGTACGGCTGGAACTACGCGCTGCTGCTGGCGCAGGGCCCCACCCGGCAGGCGCTCGTGCCCTCCCCCGTGCTCACCGCGATGTCCCGGGGCGCCGTCGCCCGCGTCGAGGAGATCACCCGCTGTCTGCCCGAAGTGCAGGACGCGCTGGTGTCGTTGCTCTCCGAACGGCGCATCGCCGTGCCCGAACTGGCCGGCACCGCCGACGCCCTGGCACACGCCGCCCCCGGCTTCAACCTCATCGCCACCGCCAACCTCCGCGACAAGGGCGTCTCCGAGATGTCCGCGGCCCTCAAGCGCCGCTTCAACTTCGAGACGGTCGGTCCGATCGGCGACCTGGAGGCGGAGACCGCGCTGGTACGGAGCCAGGCGCGGGCCTCGGTGGAGAGGGCGGGGGCGCCGTTCCAGGTCGACGACGCGGTGCTGGAGGCCCTGGTCACCGCGTTCCGGGACCTGCGCGAGGGCCGGTCGGCGGAGGGCTGGGAGGTGGAACGGCCGTCCACGGTGATGAGCACCGCGGAGGCCGTTTCCGTCGCCGGTGCGCTCGCGCTGGCGGCGGCGTACTTCCCGGGCGACCGCGACGTGCTCGGGCTGCTGCCGGGGCATCTGCTCGGCGTGGTCCGCAAGGACGACCCCGCCGACGCGGCCCGGCTGCGCGGCTACTGGGACGGTCCGGTACGGCGCCGCGCCGAACAGGGCGCCGCCACCTGGCGCACGCTGTGGGACCTGCGCACGGTCCTGGAGGGCTGACGGCCGTGTCCTTCCCTCCTGCACTCGGCTCCGCCGACTCACCGATCCCCTCCGGCCCGGGGGATTCGGACGCCCTCTCCGGGCCGGGGGACTCTCGTGCCCCCTCCGGTCCGGGGAAGTCGTGTGCTCTCTCCGATGGCGGCGATGCGCGCGGTCTGCCCGCCCCCGGGGACGGGCACGTCCCGCCCGGACCCGGCGACTCGCTCGCTCCCACGGCTCCCGAGGAGTCGCGTTCCCTGGCCGGTCCGGAGAACTCGCTGGCCGTGCCCGCAGCCGGGGACCCCCGCGTCCTGTCCGATGCGGGGGAGTTCCCCGCCCTGACCGCACCCGGAGGGTCGCCTGACCGGCCCGGCCGGGTCGGCTCCCGGGTCGCTCCCCCGCCCGAGGACCCATGGGCCCGGCCCGTTCCCGGAGGCTCGCCCGCTCCGGCCGGTCCCGGGGGCTCGTGCGCCGCGTCCTCCGCCGAGGGCTCGCGGGTCACGCCCGAGGAGGCGCTGGCCGCGCTCACCGCTCCGGGCGCGCCCTACCTCATCGGCGTACGCCACCACGCGCCCTCCCTGGCGGCCGTCGTGCCGGCGCTGCTGGACGAGGCCGAACCCGACGTGCTGCTGGTCGAACTGCCCACCGAGATGCAGCCGTGGCTGCCCTGGCTGGGGCATGAGGAGACCCGGGCGCCGGTGGCGCTCGCCGCCGCGCCCTCCGACGGGGGCGGCGGGGGCGGCGAGGGCCCGGCGTTCTATCCGTTCGCCGACTTCTCCCCCGAGCTCGCCGCCGTCCGTTGGGCCGCCCGCCGCGGTGTGCCGGTGGTCGCCTGTGATCTGCCGCTGGCCGACCGCGCGTGGGGCGAGGGGCGGCGGGCCGCTGGTGCTCCCGCGGCGGGTCCCGGTCTCGCCGACGCGCTGCGGGCCCGGCTGACGGGCCGTCCCGGGGACGACCTGTGGGACCGGCTCGTCGAGGCGGCCGCCCCCGGCTCCCCGCCCGAGGCCCTGCGTCGGGCCGCCCTGCTCACCGGGTGGGCCCTGCGCGCGGACGCGGCCTCGGCGGGCGGGGTCCCGGCACTGGACCTGCGGCGCGAACGCTGGATGCGGGCCCGGCTGGCGGAGGCCACCGCGCGGGGGGAGCGGGCGGCCGTGCTGGTGGGCGCGTTCCACGCGCCGGCTCTCGTGGGACGGACCGACAGGGAGGACGCCCCGCCCGGCCCGGCGACCGGAGCCCGAGGCGCCCCGGCCCTCGTCCGACGGCACGGCGAGGAGAACGGAGAGGACGCCTCGCCCGTCACGGTGATCGGAGACCGCAGCACCCCGGCCGTCGCGGGGCGCCCGCCCAAGGAGGCGTCATCCGAGCCGGGGTCCGGCGCCCCGGCAGCCGACGCCCCGACTGCCCGCACGCCGAGGCCCCACACGCCGACGACCGTGTCCTCCCCGGCCGACACCGCGACTGCCGGCGTCCCCGCAGCCGACGTCCCGGGCGTCCCCGCGCTCCCCGTGCCGGACGCCGGCGGTCGGGCGGCCTCCGTCCCGGCGGCCGGGGAGGACGCGGTCGCCGTCGGTGGCGGCGCGCGGACGGTCGGGTGGGCCACGTCGCTGATTCCGTACACGTACGCCCTCCTGGACGAACGGTCCGGTTACCCGGCCGGCATCCGGGACCCGGAGTGGCAGGACATGGTGCTGCACGCGGCGGGCGATCCGGTGGCGTTGGAGGAGGTGCTGACGCGGGCCGCGGTCCGGATCTGCGCCGAGTTGCGCGATCTCGGCCACCCTTCGGGGCCCGCCGACGCCCGCGAGATCAGCCGGCTCGCCGCCGATCTCGCACGGCTGCGCGGCCTGCCCGCGGCGGGCCGCGGCGAACTGGTCGAAGCCGTGCAGACAGTACTGGCGCAGGGTGAGCCGTACGGGCGGGGACGTGCCGTGGCGCGGGCGATGGAACGGGTGCTCGTCGGCACCCGCGCCGGACGCCCCGCACCGCGGGCGCCGCGCAGCGGCCTCGCTCCCGCCGTCGAGGCCGAACTGGCGCGGCTCGGCCTGCCCGGCCCGGCGCAGGACGGTGCCGGCTCCGGCCCGGCGGATGGTTCCGGCGCGACGGGCGGCCGCGGACCGGCGACGGGTCGCGGACCGGCTGCCGGCCGTGTACCGGCGGGCGGTCCGGGCGCGGCGCGGGAGCTGCGGCTGGACCCGCTGCGCTCCGGCCTGGACCGGCGCCGTGAACTGCTGCTGCGCCGGCTCGCGGTGTGCGGGGTGCCGTACGGACAGGCGCGGGAAGTCGTCGGCACGGGCGGCGCCACGGTGCTCACCTCCCGCTGGGAGGTGCGCTGGACGCCCGCCACGGCGGCGATGCTGACCGTGGCCGGCGGGCGCGGGGTCACCCTGGAACAGGCCGCCGAGGGTGTGCTGCGCGAACGGCGACGCGCGGAGCGGGACGAGGGCGGCCCCACCGCGGCGCAGGCCCTCGAAGGGCTGGAGCGGGCGGCCGAGTGCGGCCTGCCCGGCCTCGCGGACGAACGGCTGGACGACGTCGCCGAGATCGTGCCGCACGCCGGTAGCCTGCCCGAACTTCTCGCCGCACTGGCCCTGTTGGACCGACTGCGGGCCGGTCACATCCCGGGGCTCGACGCCGATCCGGAGCGTACGGGCCGGGTGGCCGCCGTCGCGGAACTGCTCACCGCGGCGGCGGTACGGCAGGTGGACGGCCTCACCGGCGCGGAGGACCCCGCAGACGCCCTCGCCCTGCTCGAACTGGCGCACCGCGCCGACCTGTTGGGTGGCATCCGGCTCACCGACGCCCTGGCCCGCCTGGCTGCCGACGGCTCTCCGTTGATGCGCGGGGCGGCCGGGGCGGTACGTGTGCTGCTCGGGCAGGAGGACGCTCGGGAGTTCGGGGACCGCGTGGCCTCCTGGGTGGACGGGGCGACCGACGCCGACTCCCGCACGGGGCTCACGGCCCGGCTCACCGGTCTGCTGACCGCCGCGGGCCCGCTGCTGGAGGCGGCGCCGCCCGCGCTGGAGCCGCTGCTCGACCGGGTGTCGGCGCTGCCCGACCGGGCCTTCCTGGACCGGTTGCCGGCGCTGCGCGGCGGCTTCGACACGCTCAGCCCGGCGGCCCGCGACCGGCTCCTCGCGGCCGTCGAGGAGCGCCTGGACACGACCCGGCTCGCCGACACCGGCGGGGTCGACCCGGCCGTGCTCGCCGTCTGGACCGGCGCGGACCTGGCCGCCCGCGAAACGCTCCACGCGCTGGCCCTGCTGCCGGGGCCGCGCGTCGGCCCACAGGGCGCCCCCGCCCGCACCGGCGCCCCGGAGGGGACACCCGCACCGGAGCACACCTCGGCCGCAGCACCGCCGGCCCACAGCCGATCCACCAGCACGCCGACACCGCCAACGCACGGGGCCCCCGAAGCCAACCCACCCCAGGACGCCGTACCGGAAGACGAACCCGCACGGAGGAGCAACCCGGCCGCAGCACGGCCGGGGGGCCGCCGAACCGCCGGCCCCCCGACCCTGCCGACGCTGGACACCCCGGACGCCGTGCGGGAAGACGAACCCGCACGCGACAGCGGCACCGGTACGGCACCGCCGGCGGACGGCCGGCCAGGCCGCGAAGCGGCCCCTGACACCGCCCCGGCAGGCGGACCCGCACCGGACGAGGCCGGCCCCCGCGCAGCACGGGCGGCGGAGGGCCGCCCCGACGGCGGTCAGGCCGCAGAGACCGCGCCCGTCGTGGGCGCCGCCACCACTCCCCCCGCCGAAGACCGGCTCCTCGCCCCCGCCGACCGCTGGCGGCTTCTTCTCGGGCGCGGAAGCGACCGGCTGCCGGCCTCCGCGGCCCCGTTGGCGACCGCGTTGGACGAGTTGTACGGCAGCGGGAGCGGCGAGGGCAGCCGAGGAGGTCTGACGGGGCCGGGAGGCGGCGGCCGCGAGGCGTCGTACCCCGGCGCACGGGAGTGGTCCGAGGAACTGGCCGCACTGTTCGGGCCGGGCATCCGGGAGGAGGTGCTCGCGGCGGCCGCGGCGGCGGGCCGCAAGGACGTCCTCACCGAGCTGGACGCGGACAGCGCACGGCCGTCGGTGGACCTCCTGCGCACCGTACTGCGGCACGCGGGCGGCCTGCCCGAGGCGCGGCTGGCCGCGCTGCGCCCGCTCGTCCGACGGCTGGTGGACGCGCTGACCCGGGAACTGGCCACCCGGCTGCGCCCCGCCCTGCACGGCGCCACCCTGCCCCGCCCCAGCCGGCGGCCCGGCGGCGGCCTGGACCTGCCCCGCACGCTGCGGGCCAACCTGGCGACCGCGCGCCGCGCCCCGGACGGCACGGTCCGGGTGATCCCGGAGCGGCCGGTGTTCCGCACCCGGGGCCGGCGGGCCGCCGACTGGCGGCTGATCCTGGTCACGGACGTGTCCGGGTCCATGGAGGCGTCCACGGTGTGGGCCGCGCTGACCGCCTCGGTGCTGGCCGGGGTGCCGACGCTGTCCACCCACTTCCTGGCGTTCTCCACGGAGGTCATCGACCTCACCGGGCACGTGGAGGACCCGCTGTCGCTGCTGCTGGAGGTCAGCGTGGGCGGCGGGACGCACATCGCAGCGGGGCTGCGGCACGCGCGTGAACTGGTCACCGTGCCGTCGCGCACCCTCGTCGTGGTCGTCAGTGACTTCGAGGAGGGCTATCCGCTCGGCGGCCTGCTCGCCGAGGTCCGCGCGCTGGTCTCGGCCGGCTGCCACGTCCTGGGCTGCGCGAGCCTCGACGACACGGGCCGGCCCCGCTACTCCACGGGCGTCGCCGGCCGGCTGGTCGCCGCGGGCATGCCCGTCGCCGCCCTGAGCCCGCTCGAACTCGCCCGCTGGGTAGGAGAGAAGATCACATGAGCCCACAGCCGCAGCTGCCGCCGGTGGCGCCGTCCGTCACCGCCGAACTCGTCGACGCGCTCTCGCCCCGGCTGCGCAAGCGGCTGGACGCGGGCGTCGCCAAGCTCCTGGCGCGCCCGGCCGTCCGCGCGGGCGACACCGTGAGGATCGCCGTGGACGACGACACCGATGTCGTCCTGCACGCGCCCGAGGGAGCGGTGACCAGCGCGGACGCGATCCGCTGCGGCTGCCTGCTGGCCCCCGACTGCCTGCACCGCGCGGCGGCGGCGTCGGCCGCCCCGGTCGCGGACGAGACAGCGGCCCACGCCGAGACCGCCGAGGCGGAGAGGGAACCCGTCGCGGCGGAGCCGGCGAAACGGCCCGGCCCGCAAGGCCCTTCGGATCCTGCGCCTCGTACGAGGCAGGCGAAACCGGGCGACCAGGCCGACGGACCGGGAGCAGGCGGACTGGCGGGGCGACCGCACCAGCCCGGTCCCGGGCCGGCCGCCGCCGCCGCCGAGGACAGCGAGTCCGTCACCGACGCACAACGCACCGCCGCCCGGACGGTGTTCGAAGCAGCGGCCGCCGTCCTGGACGCCGGGACGGACGGTTCCGGCGCCGTGCTCCAGGCGGAGTTGCTGCGCGCGGCGCACACCGCCCGGCTGGCCGGTCTCCCCCGGGCCGCCTCGGCGGCGGTGGCCGTGGTGACGGGACTGCGCGCCGCCCGTTCCGCCGACCCCGGCCACCGCCTCGCGGACCTCGCGACCGCGCTGTCCGGCGTCCTGGGCGTGGCGCACCGTCTGCCGTACGCCGCCGGGCCCGAACTGGCCGCGCTGCGCGGCACGGTCCGCCGGCCGTACCGCCCGGACGGCTCCCTGCGCCTGTACGGGCTGTTCTCGGAGCCCGTCCTCACGGCGACCGGCTACGCGGGCGCGGTCACCTGGACCGCCGACGCGGGCGGCCGGCTCTACTCGGTGTCGGACGTGGCGCCGGGCGGCCCGTCCCGGGCGACCGGCGCGGCGGACCGGGCCGTACGGCTCGGCGACACCGCGCTGACCCACCGCGAGCTGTCGCGGGCGGGGCTGGCCATGTCGGGCGCCACGGTCTCCCCGACGGGCCGGCTGGGCGCGGGTGCCGGGGTACGGGCGGTCCGCGCGTCCGGCGTCGCCTGGGACGCCGAGCCGCTGCGGCGGCTGTGGGCCGTTCCGGCCGCCGAGCAGGTGGCCCGGGCCCTGGACGGCGGGCACGATCTGCTGTTTTTGGAGGTGACGTTGATGGGCGCGGTGCGGGAGGCGGGTGGCGAGAGCCTGCTGGCGGACTGCGGGGGCGTGCCGTTGCGGCTGGCCGTCGCGCACGACGATCCCGCGCTCCCCTACCGCGACAACCTGCGCCTGCTCGCCGCCGCTCAGGGCAGCCGACTGCGGATCGTCGCGCGTCTGGCGCCCGGTCCGCGTCCCCGTGCCCTGCTGCTGGCGGTGCGGCACCCCACCGACCCGGCGGCTCGGGTGGACCTCGGGCTGGACCGCCTCCGGCACGCGGACCTGCCCGCCGGAGCGGCTGCGGCACCGGCGGCGGCGGTGCCCGCCGCGGACGAGGCTCCCCTGCACCTGCTGCGCCGCCGGGTCCACCAGGCGGTGTCGGGGGGACGCCACGTCCTCGTGTCCGCGCGGGGCGGTGCGGGCGACGGCGACCGGCTGCGCCGGCACGGCCTGGCGACGGCGGGCGCTCTCCTCGAGGAACTGCACGCCGCCGCCGCGGACCGGACCCGTGACGCCTTCGGCCGGCTGCTCCCGGCCGCCCCGGACCGCTTCGCCCGTGCCTGGCTCGCCGCCGCGGTCTACACCGAGACGGTCGACCGAGCACTGTGTGCGGACGGCTGGGCAGCACCCGCGCCACAGATGTCCCCCGCACGCCCCTGACCCCTCTCCTCCGGTCTCCCTCGGGGCGGGCCGCTGCCCGGCTGTTCCTCCCCGGACGCCTCCGGGGCCCCCGTGTCCCCGTCGCCGCTGTGGCGCTGACGCGCTGAGCGGCGGCGCGTCCTTGCCGGCCCGCGCGGCCGTGGGCCCCGCACACGTCCACCAGGGTTCTCCGCCATCGCGTCGGCCCCGTCGTGCCGGGGACGGCGTCAGCTCGTGCTCTCGGCGGGAGCCGGCGGTCACCTCGCCCGCGTCGCCCGCAGCCCGCTGGCGGGGCCCGGACCGACGCCGGGAGGACCCGCCCGCGGGCCCGGGGTCACGCGGTGAAGCGCTGGCCTGCCGAGCCGTCGCAGTTCTGCAGGCGCAGCGGCCGGCGGGCGGCGGTCTGGGTCAGGCAGAGTCCGGTCGCGGCCTCCGGCCGGATCGTGGCGCCGTCCCGGACGAACTTCTGGTCGGCCACCTCGGAGCAGTTCCAGATGATCAGCGCGGCGCCCGCCTGGTACCGGGCGCCCGGCACGTCCAGGCACCGGCCGGGCTGTCGCTCTGGACCAGCTCGTCGGCGTACTGCTTCGCGCGGCCGATGTCGCCGCCGGCGCGACGGCCGGCCTGCTCGCCACGGCCGGGGCCGCCGTCCCCGCCACCGCGGCCCCGGCCGGCCAGGTGCGGCGGCACCCGCAACCAGGACTGGTGGTACGACACCTCTGTGGCCGTGGAACAGGCGGGAGTTGTCGAGGTAGAGGGCGCCGGTGTTCTGCTCTCCCAGGGCGCCTGCGAGCCCACGGAGGGGGCGTACGGCCGCGTCTCCGCCACCGCGCTCCCGCCCGACCTGGAGGTTCCGCGCCACGGAGGCCACCGCGCTCTACGGCACGCGAGGCGGCGTGCGCCGACGTCGACTCGAGGGTCCGCCGGAGTCCGTACCGGGAGCGTCTCACGGGCACCTCCTGGTCGTGTGGGGTTACCCACGGTTCTTACTGGCCGGTAGGGGCTTGGGGAATACCTCCGGTGAGAACTGGCAACAGGACGTCCGGTACGACATCTTGAGTCGCGCCCGGCCGGCTGATGGGATGCGCGGCACCGTGCACACCGACGAGCCGGAGGTCCCCGTGCTGCGAACCACTGTGACGGCGAGCGCGGTTGTCGCCGCGCTGCTCGCCCCCGCCGCCCCGCACGCCCGGCCGACGGCCCGCCAGGACGTCGCCCCGGCGGCCGCCGCCCGCCCGTCCGGGCAGGACGTGCCCCGCCTCACCGACCAATACGGGCGGGAGTTGACCCTGCGCGGCTGGAACGTCGAGGACAAGGCGCACCGTGGCGACGAGGCCCTGACGGCCGTCACCGAGGCCGACTTCCGGGAACTGCGGGCCCACGGATTCGACTTCGCCCGGCTGCTGGTCTTCTGGGACGACCTGGAGCCGCGCCCCGGCCACTACAGCGAGGACTATCTGCGCCGCATCGGGCGCGTTCTCGACTGGGCGGCGCGCTACGACGTACGGGTCGTCCTCGACCTCCACCAGGACGTGTTCGGCCCGGCGTTCGGCCACCGCGGCATCCCCGCATGGGCGACCAGGACCGACGCGCTGCCGTTCACCGCGCACCCGGACGACTGGTTCGCCGAGTACTTCGAGCCAGCCGTCCAGCGCGCCTTCACGCACCTCTACGAGGACCAGGACCTGCGGCGCGCGCAGGCCGGGGCCTGGCGCGTGCTCGCCGCCCGCTTCGCCCGCCACCCGGCCGTCCTCGGCTACGACCTGATCAACGAGCCGATGGGAGAGCTCCGTCCGGGCGAGGACCTGGCCGGGGCCGCCCGCCGCGTCGAGCGCGACCAGCTCACCCCGATGTACGACCGTCTGGCCGACAGCGTCCGTTCGGCCGACCCGGACGCCTGGCTGTTCGTGGAGCCCACCCCGGTCGTGGGCGAGGGCGTGCCCACCGGCCTCGGGCGGATCGACGACCCCAGGGTGGTGTACGCGCCGCACTTCTACAACACCGCCATGGAGGCGGGCGCGGACTACGATCCGGCGTCCGGCTGGATCAGGGCGTACGAGGCGGCCGTCACCCGGTACCCCGAGCAGTACGGGGTACCGGTCGTGATCGGCGAGTGGGGGCCGCTGAACAGCGCCCTGCCGAACATGAACCGCTTCTACCGCGAGGCGATGGCCTCCCTGGCCCGCTACAGCTCCGGCTGGGCGGGATACGTGTGGTGCCGCGGCGGCGGGTACTGCGCTCTGGACGCCACCGGGAACTTCCGTCCGAACAAGGAGCTGACCGCCGAGCCGTACGCCGAGGCGGTGGCGGGCCGGGTTCGCTCCGCCGCGTACGACGCCCTGAGCGGCGTGTACCGGCTGACGTACACCGCGGCCCGGCGCGGATCACGGGTGACCGAGCTGTCCCTGCCGCCCGGGCGGTGGCGGATCACGGTGCGCGGGAAGGCGACGGTGCGGCGCGATCCGGCGGGCCGGGCGCGCGTGACGGCCGTCCCGGGCGGCCGGGTCTCGGTCACCGTCGTGCGCGGGACGGCGGCCGACGGGCGCGGCGGGTCGTGACCGTGACCGCAAGCAGTCCGCCGTGACGGGTCGGTTCCGCCCGTCGTGACGGCGGTCGCGCCGCCGTCACGACGGCGACCGCGCGGCGGGGCCGCGCCCGGGCCGCGTGCGGCGCCGGGCACGGCACCGCCGTCCGGCTCAGCCCCCGTCCGCACGGCTCAGCTCTCGTCGTCCGGGTAGTCCCCCGCGTCGAGCGCCCCGCCCATGATGCCGCCGAAGAGGCCCCCCATCAGCTCGTCCATGCGGACCTCGGTGGCTCCGGCGGGCGCCGTGGTCCTGGTGCCCTTGAGAGTGTGCAGCACCAGGGCGAGCTTCTTGCCCTTCGCTTTCTCCGTCAGCGGCGTGAGGTCCACGGACACATCGCTCAGGGCGCCGTTCTTCAGCGTGAAGTCGGCAGTGACCTTCTTGTTCGGGGCGTCCTTGAGGTCGTCTTCCGTGGGCAGTCCACCTCCGGAGGGCAGCTGCCGGGACAACGGCCGGATCCCGTCGAGCAGTTCGGACAGCAGGGTGCGGAAGGGCGCGGTGGCCGTGACGTGCTCGGCGCCGTCCGAACCGCCGGCCGACTTGAACTCGACCTCCTTGACGACGACCCGGCGCAGGTCCTTCGTCAGCTTCTTCCGCGCCTGCGGGTCGAGCGAGGGGCTCGCCGTGGGCTTGCCGCTCGCGGCGGACCCGCCGTCCCCGTCGTCCTCTCCCCGGGCCATCTCCTCACCGGTCCTGCGCAGATCAGCGGCGGAGACCTTGATCCACTCACCGGCGAACAGCTTCTTGAGCGCCCCGGCCTGCGCGGGCAGTTCGTCGGCGCCGGGCATCGGGGTGCCCGACAGGTGCGCGAACGAGTCCATGTTGACGCGGATGTAGGCGTCGTCTCCGATGAGGCGGTACTCGAACAAGTCGCCCCTGGGGCCGCTGAACTTCAGGGCCATGGCGGTGAAGTCCTTGTCACCGGATTCCTGGAGGGGCTTCTTCGACTCCACGGAGACGGAGATCCGGGCGCCGCTGAGCAACTCGGCCGCCTCGTCGGGCATCTTGTCCTCGGGCTTGGCCTCGGCGTCGAGCGCCTTCAGGGTCGCCGCGTCGGTGTCCAGGCCGAGTTCGAAGGTGAGCGAGCGCTGCTCTCCGAGTTTGTCGACGGCGCGGTCGAGCTTCTGACCGGCGGTCAGGTTCTCCACGGTGCCGCAGGCGGCGGTCCCGGCGAGGACCGCCGTGGCGACGGCGGTGGCGGCCAGGGTGTTGCGTATGGCGGAAATGACGTTCTCCTCTGAGGCACGACCAAGGTCCTGGTCACCGAGGAGACCGATCAGGTCCGCGAATGGTTGTACGCGGGCTCACACGCGGCGGTCGGCGCGCTGCGGGACCTGTTCGTGAGCCTTCCGGCCACGCGTGTGTGCCGCCGCGGCCCGGACGGCGGGGATCAGGTCCGCGGCCCGTTCGAGCTGGTCGCGCTGGGTGCGCAGGTCCAGGCCGGCTGACGGACGACGATGTGCCGGGCGCCGGCCGCCACGTACTGGAGGCGTTTCTTCCGGCCGACGCGGCGACGGCCGGGGCGCTGGCCGCCGCCGGGCCGGCGGGCGCCGCCGCGGCCCGGGACGCGGGGCACACGTGACGGGCCTTGCCCGGACCGGCGGACACACTCCTACGGCTCCCTCGTCTTCGCCGGTACGCACCGCCACGCCAGGGCGGCGGCGATGAGGCAGGCGAGCGCGCCGGCGGCCATGCCGGTGCGCAACCCGCCCGGTCCGGCGGCCGTGGCGAGCAGGCTGCCGCCGAGCGCCACCCCGGTCGCGCTGCCGATCTGACGGGCGGTGTTGAAGAGGGCGGAGGCGACCCCCGGACGCCCCGGCGGCGCGGCTCCCATCACCGTGGCGGTGGCACCGGTCAGGGCGAAGGAGGCGCCGAACCCCGCGGCCATCATCGGCGCGACCAGCAGCGGATAGACGGCATCGGGACCGGCGGGGGCCCAGCCGGCCAGTCCCAGCGCGGCCAGCAGCATGCCGCAGACCACCAGCGGACGGTCGCCGGTGCGGCGGGACAGCCGCCCGGACAGGGCGGAGGCGAACATGGTCATCGCGACCGCCGGGAACAGCGCCGCCCCGGTCTCCAGCGCGCTCAGGCCGCGGCGGCGCTGGAAGTCCACGCTGGCGGTGAACACCATGCCGTAGAAGCCGAAGTCGAACAGCAGGCCGATGACGGTTCCGCCGCTCAGCGCGCGCGAGCGCAGCAGCCCGGGCGGCAGCGCGGGGTCTCCGGCAAGCCGCTCGCGCAGGACGGGAGACGCGGCACGGGCTCGGGTGCGCCGACGGGCGGGCGGTGCGGGGCGGTGGGCGCGGACGGGTTCGTGGGCGGTGCGGCCGGGCGGGCCGCCGGGCGGGCGCGTGCCCCGGTGAGGGCGTCGTAGGCCGTCGTGGGCGGCGGGCACGGGCGGACGGCAGGGCGCGCCGGCGAGCAGGGCCAGCCGGCTGAGCAGGGCGCGCAGGGCCGGCCCGGTCTGGGACAGGGCCCGGTCCCGCATCCCGGGGCCGGCCGGGCGCTCCGCTTCCGGCACGTTCAAGGAGCGCAGCGTCTGACCGGTCTCCCGCGCCGCCTCGATCTCCGCGTCGCCCAGGGTGGGGTTTCGGGAGCCGGACCGATGGTCCGGTGGCGGTTCCGGGTGCGGTCCCGCCCGTTCCGTGACCGGCGCGGCGGCGGAACCGCGCGGTGCGCCGCGTCCCAGGCCCGGTTGACGCGCGGCGCGCACGCCCGCGCGAGCACGGCGACCGCCGCCCCGGCGACCAGATCCGTCACGTAGTGCCACCGCAGGTACAGCGTGGACGCCGGGATGACGACCAGCAGGGGGGAGGTCAGCCAGAAGAGTCCGCGGCAGTCCCGCCAGGCGAAGAGGGCGATCAGGACGATGGTCGCGACGTGCAGGCTCGGAAAGGCGTCGACTCCGGTGCTGTGGTCCAGGTAGTAGCGCCTGATCCCGAGGACGTCGCCCAGCGGGACGGTGAACCGGCCGGCCAGCCCGTGCCACGGGCCGACCGCGGGCAGCGAGAAGTACCCGGCGTATCCCAGGCACTGGACGATCACCAGCCCCAGCAGCAGGTCCGACCACTCGCGGTCCCGTCCGCGCAGCCACAGGAATCCGCCCAGAGCGAGCAGCGGCGCCCACTCGCAGGCGTACGCCAGCGCCATCACGGCCGTCGTGACCGGATCGACCAGGCGGTCGAGCACGGGCAATGGGTCGTGGCCGGCGAACAGCCACCGGTCGGCCGCCGCCAGCAGGTGGTCGCAGTGCCCCGGATGCACCAGGGGCACCGCCCAGCGCAGGCTCGGGTAGACGGCGAGGCAGGACAGCACCGCGATCAGGTCGCGGACCCGCCGCCACCGGTGCGGCCGCGGTGCGTGCCACGCCGGCAGCCGGGCCGCCAGACCCCACCACACGACGACCAGCGCCGCGGAGAGGGCGAGCGCGGCGCGGGAGTCCGGGTGCGTCACTGCGGCGGGACGGCTCACGGCGAGGACGGCCACGAGGGCGACGAACGGCAGCGCGACCGCTTCCTTGGGGTCCAGCAGACGGACGGCGGCCGCGACTCCGGTACGCCGCCGGACGCCGGCCCCAAGGCGCGGGGGCCCCTCGCCGCCCCGGGGTCGCGGGGCCCTGGCGCTGACCCGCGAAGGCACGGCCTGCTCGCCCGTCCGCTCACCGGTCCGGCGGTCCACGGAGCCGTGCCGAGGACCCGCTGTTTCCACGCTGGCTCCGTTCTGTGCGCGTCGCACGGACGGGTGTCGGAACGGGGAGTGGCGCGGCGGGCGTCGAGAACCGGCCGGACCGGCCGGGACCGCCCAGGCCGAGCCGACGAGGTTCACCTCGCCGCGGTCGCAGAGCTTATGTCACCGTATGACCGGTGTTGCGGGTGCCGCGCCACGCGGAAGAGCGGCCGAGCAGGGGGCGCGAAGGCGAGACCGCCGTGCCCGTCCTCTCACACGGGCCGCCCGACGCACCCTCGCCCCTGCTCGGGTGCACGTTCCCCGGCCAGGACGCACGCCCCTCCCGTACGCGCGGCCGCGCACGCCTCCCCTTACGAGTCACCGCCCCTGCCCCTCACGTACGGGCCAGGGCTCCCCCTCACGTACGGGCCAGGGCTCCCCCTCACGTACGGGCCGGGGCTCCCCGCCCCTCACGCCCCGCCCACGACCAGCACCAGCGGCACCCCCGCGCACGGCAGGAGCCGCACCGGGTCCGGCCCGGCGGGTCGCGCCCGTTCCAGCACGGCGGCGAAGTCCGGTCCCCGGGTGAGGGTTCCGGCCAGGTGCGCCGGATCGGCGGAGGCGGCCACCCGGCCCCGGGCGTTGACCAGGTGCGCCGGCGCGGGCAGCCGGCGCAGCAGGGGCAGTACGGCCGTCTCGAAGTCCCGCAGGTACACGTCGGCCGCGGCCACCCCCGCGAAGCCGTCGGCCGCCGCCACCGGCACGGCGAGCGTGAGGCTGTACTGGTCGGAGCACAGGTAGTCGACGTAGGGGCCCGCCACGGCGCGGCGGCCGGTGTCCCGGGGGAGCGCGAACCAGTCCCAGTGCGTGTAGTCCGCGTACGCCGACCGGCCCGGGTCGAGGTCGGGCAGCAGCGGCCGGACCTCCCCGGGGGCGGTGCGCTGCCACCACTCCAGCCACGCCGGGACGTCGTCCAGCAGTCCCGGTGCCGCGATGAAACCGACGCCCGACACCAACTCCTGCCGGGCCAGCCGCCGATGCAGTCCGGGCCGCAGCGCGGCGAGGTCGGCGCTGACGGGCCGCCGTCCTTCGGCCCGCGCCCGGTCCAGCAGCACCGCCGTGTCGGAGCGGATCTCGGCCGCCGTCTCGAACACGGCCTCCAGCACGCGGCCCACCTGCTCGGCCACTTGTTCGGCCCCCTGTTCCACCACCGGCTCGGCGGCCCGGGCCGCGGGCGGGGGGCCGGCTGCGGCCGCCGGCGGGGTGACGAGTGCCGGGCTCGGGTCCATGGCGCCCTCCAGCGGACGGGGGCCCGGTCGGCGGGGCGCCGCGGCCAGGGTCTTCCGTTTGGATCTCGCCGGGCTCGTGGGGTCTGGTGCCGTTCCCCCAAGCTCTGCGAGCAGGGGACCCCCACGCGGCGTCGTCGTCGGTCGCCACGGCTCCGCCATGACGCCCTCCTCCGCCTCGCGACGCTCCCCCACTGCCTGGACGGCGTGGAAGGCGCCAGCCTCACCGGACCCCGCTCCCCGGTCCGGCCTGATCCGAACGAACGACCCTAGAGGGTCAGCCGCAGGGCGGCGAGCCGTCCCGCCGACTCCTCGACGCACCGCTCGGCCAGCGTTCGGGCCGGTTCGGGGGCCCCATCCTGCACGGCGCGGACCACGGCGCGGTGCCGGTCCGCGACTTCTTCACGATATGCGCCGTCGCCGAGCACGAGACACAGCAACGCCCCGACCTCGGTCTGCAGGGCGATCTGCGCCCGCGTGAGCCGGGCGGACTGCGCGGCGGCCGCCAGCTCCACATGGAACCGCCCGTGGATCCGGCCGCACGCCGCCGCGTCCCCGGCGTCCGCCAGTTCCTCGGCGGTCAGGCGGAGGCGGCTCAGGTCGTGCGGTTCCGTGCGGTCCGCGGCGAGCCGGGCCGCCGTTCCCGACAGCGCGGCCCAGTGGTCGCCGAGGTCGCGCAGTTCCGTGCTGCTCCAGTCCCGGAGCCGGCCGAGCAGCCGGTCCTCGGCGGGTGGCCGGGGCCGGGAGACGAAGCTGCCGCCGCCGCGGCCCCGCCGGGTGGTGACCAGGCCCTGCTGTCGCAGCGCCATCAGCGCCTCCCGCAGCGTCACGGTGGAGACGCCGAGCCGTCCGGCCAGTTCGCTCTCCCCGGGCAGCTGCTCCCCGTCGGCGAGCAGGCCGAGTTCGATGGCGTCGCCGATCCTGCGGACCACCGTGTCCACCCGCGCCCGGCGCTCCACCGGCGCGAACACCGCCCCGCGCGCGCCGGCGCGTATGCCGTCCGTGTCGCCCGTGTCGCCCTTACCGCGACCGCCGTCCATGGTCACGGCCTCACTCCCGGTATGTCGTCGTTTCACGGCCTCACCCCGCCAGTTGACCCAAGCTTTGCCCGGAGGCGGTCTTGAGCTTTGAACTATGACTTCATAGGTTTTCGTTCAACGTCCCTGCGCGTCAGAAGGGTTCCCGTATGGAGGGAATGGCGGTCCGGTTACAGGGTCTGCGCAAGACGTTCTCGGAGACGGTCGCCGTGGCCGGCGTCGACCTGGAGATCCGGGACGGGGAGTTCTTCTCCATGCTCGGCCCGTCCGGGTCGGGCAAGACCACGGTGCTGCGCCTGATCGCGGGCTTCGAGACGCCCACCGCGGGGCGGATCGAACTCGCCGGCCAGGAGGTCACCGGACTCGCGCCGTTCGAGCGGGACGTGCACACCGTCTTCCAGGACTACGCCCTCTTCCCGCACATGACGGTCGAGCAGAACGTCGCCTACGCGCTGAAGGTACGCAAGGTGCCGCGGGCCGAGCGACTGGCCCGCGCCCGGGAGGCGCTCGCCGGCGTACGCCTCGACGGCTACGGAGCGCGGCGCCCCGCCCAGCTCTCCGGCGGCCAGCGTCAGCGGGTCGCGCTCGCCCGGGCACTCGTGGGCCGCCCCCGCGTGCTGCTGCTCGACGAACCGCTCGGCGCGCTCGACCTCAAGCTGCGCGAGCAGATGCAGCTGGAACTCAAGGCGCTCCAGCGCGAGGTGGGCATCACGTTCGTATTCGTCACCCACGACCAGGAGGAGGCCCTGACGATGAGCGACCGCGTCGCCGTCTTCCACCAGGGCCGCCTCGAACAGGTCGGCACCCCCGCCGAGATCTACGAACGGCCGGCCACCCCCTTCGTGGCCTCCTTCGTCGGCACCTCCAATCTGCTGCGGGGAGAGACGGCCCGGCGCGTCCTGGGAACGGGCGGCACCCACAGTGTGCGGCCGGAGAAGATCCGCGTCCTGGAGGAGTCCGCCCGCGCCGACGAGCCCGGGGTCGTCTCCGCCACCGGCACGGTCACCGAGGTGGTCTACCGGGGCGACGCCACCCGCTTCCTGGTGGACCTTGACGCCGGGGGCCGTCTCACCGCCCTCCAGCAGAACCTGGAGACCTCCGCCGAGGACGTGGCCGCCTACCGCGGCGCCCGGGTCCGCCTGGCCTGGCACCGCCGCCACACCGTCCCGATCCCCGAGGAAACCGCCTACCGCCACGGCGGCGCGGACGCCCCCGGTCCCGCCGAGCCCCCCCGCGCCCCCGATCGTCCCGGTCCCGCCGAGTCCCCCGGCACCACCCAGGTCCCCGACGCCCGCTGAACCGCCCCCGTACCGTTGGGAGTCACGACGTGCGCCTCACCCGAACCCTCCGAGCGGCGGCCACCGCCGCGCTGCTGCTGACCGCCGCCGCCTGCGGCTCCACCCACGGGGGCGGCGCCCCGGCCGGCGGACTCAACCCGCCCGACCTCAAGGCACCGACCCGACTCGGCGCGGGCGAGGGGCAGGTGAACCTGATCGCCTGGGCGGGATACGTGGAGGACGGCTCCGACGATCCCAAGGCCGACTGGGTCAGCGGCTTCGAACAGCGCACCGGCTGCCAGGTGCGGTCCAAGGTCGCGGCCAGCTCCGACGAGATGGTCAAGCTGATGAAGACCGGTGACTACGACGCCGTGTCGGCCTCCGGCGACGCCTCCCTGCGCCTGATCGCCTCCGGTGACGCCGCCCCGGTCAACACGGACCTCGTCCCCAACTACCGCGATGTCTTCCCCGACTTGAAGATGCAGCCCTGGAACTCGGTCAAGGGCACCGCGTACGGCGTTCCGCACGGCCGGGGCGCCAACCTGCTGATGTACAACACCGAGAAGGTGAAACCGGCGCCCACCTCCTGGTCCGCCGTCTTCGACGGGGCGTCCGCGTACAAGGGGCACGTCACCGCGTACGACTCGCCGATCTACATCGCCGACGCGGCCCTGTATCTGAAGGCCACCAGACCCCAGTTGGGGATCAAGGACCCGTACGCGCTCGACCAGAAGCAGTTCGACGCCGCCGTGGCCCTGCTGAAGAAGCAGAACGCGTCCGTGGGCGAGTACTGGAGCGACTATCTGAAGGAGGTCTCCGCCTTCAAGAGCGGCGACTCCGTGATCGGCACCACCTGGCAGGTGATCGCCAACCTCGCCGCCTCGGAGGGCGCCCGGGTCAAGGCGTCGGTGCCGAAGGAGGGTTCGACCGGCTGGTCCGACACCTGGATGGTCTCGGCCAAGGCCAAGCATCCCGACTGCGCCTACGAATGGCTCGACTGGATCCTCTCGCCGAAGGTCAACGCCCAGGTGGCCGAGTACTTCGGCGAGGCCCCCGCCAACGCGAAGGCCTGCGCGCAGACCGCCGACAAGAACTTCTGCGCCACCTACCACGCCGCCGACACCGCCTACTGGAAGCGCATCGCGTTCTGGAACACACCCATCGAGCAGTGCCTGGACGGCCGCGAGGACGTGAAGTGCGTCCCGTACGCGAAGTGGGTGCAGGCCTGGACCGAGATCAAGGGCTGAGCCGTGACCGCCACCGCACAGGCCGCCGCCCGGGCCGGACGCGGGTCGCCGGGACCGCTGCGCCGCGCGGCCGGGGCGCTGCACCGCCGCCCCCGACTCCGGCTCGCCCTGCTGCTGACCGCCCCGCTGCTGTGGCTGGCCGTGCTCTACCTCGGTTCGCTGGGCGTGCTGTTCGTCTCCGCGTTCTGGACGACGGACTCCTTCACCTCGGCGGTCGTGCGGGTGTGGTCGACCGACAACTTCCACGCGCTGGTGACCACTCCCGTCTACCGCCAGGTGATCGTGCGCAGCGTCGGCGTGGCCCTGACGGTGACCGTGCTGTGCGCGGTGATCGCCTTCCCGCTGGCGTTCTACACCGCGCGCGTGGCCCGGCCCCGGTGGCGCCCGCTGCTGGTGGTGGCCATCCTCACGCCACTGTGGGCGAGTTACCTCGTCAAGGTGTACGCCTGGCGGCTGATCCTGTCCCAGGGCGGGCTCGCCGACTGGATGTTGAGACCCTTCGGGCTCAGCGGTCCGGGGTTCGGACTGCCCGCGACCGTCCTCACCCTGACCTATCTGTGGCTGCCGTACATGGTCCTGCCCCTGCACACGGCGCTGCGGCAGGTGCCCAGCGGGCTGCTGGACGCGTCGGCCGATCTCGGCGCGCGACCGGGCCGCACCTTCCGGTCGGTCGTCCTGCCGCTGGTGCTGCCGTCCCTCGCCGCGGGCTCGGTCTTCACCTTCTCGCTCAGCCTCGGCGACTACATCACCGTGCAGATCGTCGGCGGCAAGACCCAGTTGATCGGCAACCTCGTCTACTCGGACATTGAGCTGAACCTGCCCATGGCCGCGGCCCTCGGCACGGTTCCGGTCGTCGTCATCGTGCTCTACCTGCTGGCGATCCGCCGTACCGGCGCCCTCAGCAGTCTCTGAGCCGCCACGCCGAAGGCTCCGATCCGGTCCCTGTCCACTCCGCAGCATCCACTCCACCGAGTCCCCAGGGGGTGTTCCACGCCATGCGGCTCACCCGCGGCGCGCGCATCGCACTGCGCACCGCCGCCGCCCTCGGCTTCGCGGTGATCTACGTCCCGCTCCTGCTGGTCCTCGTCAACTCCCTCAACCCGGACCGCAGCGCCAGCTGGCCACCGTCCGGTCTGACCCTGCACTGGTGGTCGGTGGCCTGGGAGAACTCCGGTGCCCGGGCGGCGCTGTGGACGTCGGTGAAGGCCGGGCTCGGCGCCACGGCGATCGCCCTGCTGCTCGGCACGCTCACCGCGTTCGCGGTCGCCCGGCACCGCTTCTTCGGCCGCGGGGCGATCTCCTTCGTGGTGGTCCTGCCCATCGCGCTGCCCGGCATCGTCACGGGCATCGCCCTCAACTCGGCGTTCTCCACCGTGCTGGAGCCGCTCGGGGTCGGGCTCGGCCTGTTCACGGTCATCGTCGGCCACGCCACGTTCTGCGTCGTCGTGGTCTTCAACAACGTCGTCGCCCGGCTGCGCCGCACCTCGCCCTCCTACGAGGAGGCGGCGATGGACCTCGGCGCCGACACCTTCCGCGTCTTCGCCGACATCACCTTCCCGCTGGTGCGCTCGGCGCTGTTCGCGGGCGGGCTGCTGGCCTTCGCCCTGTCCTTCGACGAGATCGTGGTGACCACGTTCACCGCCGGGCCGGGGGTGGAGACCCTGCCCGTGTGGATCTTCGGCAACATGACCCGCCCGCAGCAGGCCCCGGTGGTCAACGTGGTCGCGGCGGTCCTCGTCCTGCTGTCCGTCCTGCCGATCCACCTCGCCCAGCGCCTCTCCGCCGACACGGCGACGGACAGCAGGGCGTAGCGACGACGGACGCCGCGGCGTCCCCTCCCTTCCCGGTTCGGTACGGTCATCGCGTGGCGGCGGGGTCAAGGTCGCCCTTCCGCGGGGGACCACCCCGCCCCCTCCGCCGACTGCGTCACCTGCCTGCGTCACCGGGACGCGGGGGCCGGCTGCGCGTCAGCGGTGGCGCCCGTTCCCGGCCGGCAAAGGTGGCCGGGACACCTCGAGGTCGCCTCGTTCCCGATGAACACGCCGACCCGGCCGCAGGCACAGAGTCCCGCGGGCGTGTGTCCGGCGCGTCCGCCGGGGCACCCGTACGGCACCACGGGTTCAGCCGGCCGGGCGGAGGTCCGGTAGGGGGTAGCACGGGAGGGGACGTCGCGTGTTCGTTGTTCTGCTGTGTCTGATGGCGGCCATGGGTCTGGTGCAGGTGCTCAGACCGCAGCTGCTGTGGAAGATGAACCGGCCGCTGCAACGGCCGTTCGTCAAGGACTACGACGCGACCGAACCCACCGCCCGCGGCTACCTGATGACGCGGCTGGTCGGGGTGTGCTTCCTCGGGATGGTGACATGGATGATCGTCCGGGCGGTGTCATGACACCGCGTCCGGAACAGCGGGCCTCGCGCTCGTCCGTCTGGACGGGCGCGGTCCTGCGCTCAGCCCAGTTGGCCTATCTCGTCTTCCTGGTGCTCTCCACCGGTCTGCTGGCCTCCGCCGTCGCCACCGGGGCCGCGGTGCGCACCGTGCTCGGGCTCGCCGTCCAGGCGGCCCTGTGGGCGGCGCTGCTGCTGGCGGGGCCGACGGAGCCGGGCCACGGCCGGAGCGCCCGCCAGGACAGGCACGTGTGACGTGACTGAGGCAGGTGAGACACCTGAGGTACGTGTGACGTGTCGGATGGGCCGGCAGGCCGACGATCACCGCGATCAGGTGGTCGCCGTCGCGGCCTTGCGGGCGAGGAGGTGGACCTCCTTGAACTGGCGCCGGTCGGTGGGTTCGGGCTCGCGCACCGTGCGGGCGACCTCGGTGAGCCCCGACTCCCGCAGCAGCGTGGCGAGATGGTCGGGCGCCCACCGGTAGGCCGGTGCGACCGCGTGGTCGAAGCGCTGGGTCGGACGGGACGGCCCCTCGCTCGCCCAGAAGCCGATCACAAGGTGGCCGCCGGGCGCCAGTACGCGGTGGAACTCGGCGAGAACGGCGGGGACTTCCCACGGCGGGGTGTGGATGACGGACCACCGCGAGAGGACACCCCCCAGCGTCCCGTCGGCGATGTCCAGCGCGGCCATCGAGCCGACCTCGAAGCGCAGTCCCGGGAAGTCCTGCCGGGCCAGCCCGATCATCGCGGGCGAGGCGTCGACGCCGAAGGCCTCCAGCCCCGCCTCGGCGAGGTACGCGGTGACATGACCCGGACCGCACCCCAGGTCCGCGACCTCGCGGTTGCCGCTCGCCCGTACGACCTCGGCGAAGACGCCCAGGATCGCACGGTCGAGGGGACTGTCGCGCAGCGAGTCGCGGAACAACTGCGCGTAGGTGGCGGCGACGGCGTCGTAGGCATCGCGGGTGGCGCCGAGGGCATCGTGTTCGACCATGCCCGCCACGGTAGCCGCCGCCCGCCCCGAACCGGGGTGCTACTCAAGCCAGTTCGCGCATGCGGCGCACCGGGCTCAACAGGAGGACCGCCGGGCTGACCACGGAGAGCGCGGCCATGAGGACGAACGAGGCGCGCTCGTTCCACAGGGCGGCGGCGCCTCCCGCGGCCAGCGCACCGAAGGGGATCGCGCCCCAGGAGACGAAGCGGACCGTGGCCATCACACGCGGCAGCAGCTCCGGGGGCGTGGCGGTCTGCCGGTAGGTGCGGGTCACGATGCTCGTGACCACCACGGAGGCGCCGAAACCGGCGTTGCCCAGGGCGAACAGCGCCAGTCCCGCGCAGTGGCCGGACAGCGCCATCAGCGCGACGAAGCACGGGGAGACCACCGCGGCCCAGCGCAGCGCCCGACCGCCGCCGAGGCGGGCCACGATCCGGGGCGTCAGCGCCGCGCCGACCAGGGTGCCGAGGCCGTCGGCCGCGATGAGCACGCCGACCAGGGCGGGCGGTGCGTCGAGGGTGCGGACCAGGAAGACCGGGGTGAGCGCCATCAGGCCGCCGCAGACGAAGTTGACGGCGGTCGCGTCCGCCGCGCAGGGACCGATCACTGGGTGCCGGGTGACGTACCGCCAGCCCTCGCGGATCATCTCGGCCATGCCGCGCCGCGCGCCCTGCCGAGCGGGGTGCGGGACCTGCGGCAGGCTGCTCATGAGGGCGGCGGAGACGAGATAGCTCACCGCGTCGACCACGATCGACGCGGCCGCGCCGAGCAGTTGGACCAGGACGCCGCCGAGGGAGGGGCCGCCGAGCTGGGTCGCCGCATGCGTGCCGGAGGTGAGGCTGTTGCGGGCGGTGAGTTCCTCCTTGGTGACGATGGAGGGCAGGAAGGTCGAGTTGCCGACGTCGAAGACGACGGACGCGAGTCCGACCACCAGCGCCACGACGATCAGCTGTGGCAGACGCAGGACGCCGAGCGCGGCGGCCGCCGGCACCGAGGCCACGGCGACGGCCCGTGTGAGATCCATCGCCACCTGGGTCCCGCGCAACGGCAGACGGTGCACGAGGACCCCGGCCGGGAGGCCGATCAGGAGCCAGGCGGCGTAGGAGGCGGCCGTGATCAGGCTGACCTCGAACGCCGAGGCGTGCAGCACGAGGACCGCGAGCAGCGGCAGGGCCACCGCCGTGACCGCGTCGCCGATCCCGCTCGCCGCGGACGCGCCCCAGTACCGCCAGAACGCCGCCGCGTGCGCGGCGCCGTCCGCCCGCCTCTCCTTGTCTCCCCGTCCCTGCACGGCCGTCGTCATGCCCGCCCCCAGTTGCAACTCGCCGAGTGAGTCTCTTTAGGGAACTGACTATACTCATGGATCATGCGGTACACAGAGATCGACGACCCGGACTGCGCGATCGCACAGGCGCTGGCGGTGGTCGGCGACCCGTGGACGCTGCTCCTCATCCGCGACATCGCGGGCGGGACGCACCAGTTCGACGCACTCCAGGGCGAACTCGGCATCAGCCGCAAGGTCCTGACGGGGCGTCTGAAGACCCTGGTGGCGGACGGTGTACTGGAGAGACGCCTGTACAGCGCGCGGCCCGCCCGGTACGAGTACCACCTGACGCCGGCCGGGCGGGGCCTGCTGCCGGTCCTCGTCGCCCTCCAGGACTGGGGCGCCCGGCATGTGATGGGCGACGGCGCCCTCTCGGCCACCAGCACGGCCGACTCCGCCGAGTCCCGGCGCGTGCACGCCCTGGTGGGGCGGCGGCTTCCCGGACTGGAACTCGTCGGCCCGCACGGCGCACCGGTGGACCCGGTCGCCGCGGATCGGGCCTGGACCGTCCTGTACTGCTTCCCCGGCGCCTACGCGCCCGGCGGGCACGACTACCCGCCGGGCTGGGATCGGATCCCGGGCGCCCCCGGCTGCACGCTGGAGTCATGCACGTACCGCGACCGGATGGCCGACTTCGCGGAACGCGACGCGCGCGTGCACGGGGTCAGCACTCAGCGCCCCGACCAGCTGGCCGCGTTCGCGGAGCACGCGCGGATCGCGTTTCCGCTGCTGTCGGACGCCGATCTGCACCTGGCCGGATCGCTGCGGCTGCCCACGTTCCGGGCGGCGGGCGTCGACCGGCTCAAGCGCCTCACGCTCGTCCTCGACGCGTCCCGCACGGTGCGCGGCGTGCTGTACCCGCTCCAGGACCCGGCGGGTTCGGTGGACGACGCCCTGGCGCTCATCGACTCGCTGACGGGGGCGTGAGCAGCGGTCCGGCCGCGCCGCCCCCGCCGGCCGTGGGCGGCGGCGGACGGCCACGGCGACCATGGGCGGTTTTCTACCATATCCAGCCGATCAGATCACGGCCAAGGTCGGCGACCCGCAGGTCGTCAGCAAGACGGACGGCTGCGACGGCTGGATCGACAAGCTGTTCTACCGGGGCGACTGCACGATCACCTCGAAGATCCGGTACGTGGCCGTTCGGTTCGGCCCTGCGGTACGGCGAGTTCGTCGTCGACGGTGTCGCGTACCTGGTCGAGGAGGCCTGACGCGGAGGAGACCCGCCGGGGGCGGACGGAGTGCGACTCCGGCCGCCCCCGCCGGCATGTCCTCACCCGCTCCCCCTCCCCGAGGGCCCGACGCCGGTCCTGCTGCATCGGCGGCACGCGGGTCACCGGGGCGGGGGAACCGGCCACCGGCCACCGGGCGGGAGACCGGGGGCGGTGTGACGATCACGCAGAGACGGCCCGACCGCTCCGGTCGGTCGCCGCCCCCGGCGGAAGGACCTTTCGATGAACCTGACCGAGAAGCACCCGACCGTGCGGCGTCTCCTGGGCGTCGCCGCCACGCTCGCCATAGCCGCGCCGGCCCTGCTCAGCGTCGCCGCCTCCCCCGCCGTCGCCTTCTCGGGCGCGCACTGCGACCGCGGCGAACAGGACATGTGGGACAACGGCCCCAGCCGCAACGTGACCGCCCGTCACTGCGACATCCCGGCGCACAACAAACGCTGGTACACCGTGGAGATCGACACCCTCGTGCAGACCCGCTACAAGGGTGACACCCTGGACGGCGGGGTCGACCGCACCAGGACCCTGCACCACAGGACCATCAGATGCCTCGGCTACACCACCGACGCCGACAAGGGCACGGTCGGGTGGTTCGGCTGCCCGCCGGTCTGACCCATCCACGGTGGTCTCCCCCAGGGGGCGGACGGAGGAAGCTCCGGCCGTCCCCGGCGGCGTGTCAGGGGCTCACACGTGTGAGGGGCTCAGGTGTGTGGCTCAGATGTGTCCCAGCCCAGGTCGGCAGACGGTCCGGGTGGGAGAGGCGGCGGGCGGTGGAGAGGGAACGGGAGCAGGCTTTCGCGGGCATGCCGGGCGGCTGGGACGGGCCGTGGCGACCGGACCGGGGACGACCGGCGGACACGGCCGGACAGACGGCGACCGGGGGCACGTCCGGCCCGTCGGCGGCCGAGCAGCGCACCGCGCCCGGGAGCCGGGGCCGATTGTCAGTGGTGGGTGCAAAGGTGGGAGCAACGAGTCGGGAAGAGGGGGGATCCCATGTCCGGGAGCCAGAACTACATCAATCACGTCGCCCTGGTGCTGGACGCCAGCGCGTCCATGTCACATCTGAGCCGCAAGGTCGTCGAGGTCGCCGACGAGCAGATCGCCTATCTCGCCCGCCGGTCGCGGGAGCTGGACCAGGAGACCCGGGTCACGGTGTACGTGTTCGCGGACCGGGTGGAGTGCGTCGTCTACGACAAGGACGTGCTGCGGATGCCGTCGCTCCGGGAGCTGTACCGGACCGGCGGGATGACGGCCCTGCTGGCGGCCACGCTGAAATCGCAGCGTGAGCTGGCGCAGACGGCCCAGCTGTACGGCGACCACAGCTTCCTGACGTTCGTCCTGACGGACGGCCAGGAGAACGCCAGTCACCGCTGCCCGGACGCCCCCGCCAGGGACCCGCGCGCGCTGGTCGCCGCCGTGGCCGAGATGATCGCGACGCAGCGGGACAACTGGACGCTGGCCGTCCTCGTGCCGGACCAGGTGGGCAGGCGCGAGGCCGTGCAGTGCGGTTTCCCGAAGGACAACGTCGCCGTCTGGGACGCCACGAGCACGCAGGGGCTGGAGGAGGCCGGGCAGGTCATCCGGGAGGCCACGGAGAAGTTCATGGTGGGCCGCACCCAGGGCATCCGGGGGTCGAGGGCGGTGTTCTCCACGGGCGCGGAGGCGGTCAACAGGGACACCATCAAGGCGGCCGGCCTCGCCCCGGTGGACCCGTCGGAGTACCAGTTGCTCCCGGTCAGCCGGGACGCGGCGATCCGGGACTGGGTCGTCGAGAGCGGTCACACCTACCGCACCGGCGGCGCGTACTACCAGCTGAGCAAGTCGGAGAAGGTCCAGGCGCGCAAGCAGATCGCGGTGCTGGAGAAGAAGACGGACCGGGTCTACACGGGGCCCGAGGCCCGGGCCCTGCTGGGCCTGCCCGACGTGGAGGTCCGCGTCCGGCCGGACCACAACGACGACTTCACCATCTTCGTGCAGAGCACGAGTGTGAACCGGAAGCTCATACCGAACACCCGTCTGCTGCTGATGCTCTGACCTCGCAGCGGCGGGCGCCCCGATCACCAGCGGCCGCCATGACCGCCGTCTCAGCCGGTCAGACGTCCCGACCGGCCGGGTGGGCCAGGTCCTGGGTGCCGAGGACGGTGAGGAGGGCGAGGCGTTCGGCGTCCTCGGTGCCGGGTTCGGCCGTGTAGACCATGAGCCGCAGATCGCTGCCGGCCCCGGTGAGGATGTCGCAGTCCAGCGTCACGGGGCCGACCCGCGGATGGTCGATCGTCTTGCGGGAGGCCTCGTGGCGGCCGGCGGCGCCGGTGTCCCGCAGTGCCGCGAACCGCTCGCTGCCCGTGCGCAGGTCGGCGATCAGCCGGTACAGCCGCCGGTCGTCCGGGTAGCGTTCGGCGGCCGTGCGCAGGTCGGCGACGAGCGCCGTGTCCGGGTCCCGGTGTTCCCGTTCAGATCGGTCCTGGTGAAGCCCGGCTCCACCGCGTTGATCCGCATCCGCGGGAACTGCTTCGCGAACCGGTCGAGGAGGGCGCCGAGATCATCGTCCGCACGGCGCAGGCGGGTCCGGACGGCCCCAGCGGCGGCTTCTTCGACCAGGCGGGTCCGCTGCCCTGGTGACGCCGCCCCGGACGGGGGCCGGACGACCCGATGGCCGGCGGCCCGGAGCCGGGCAGCCCGGGGCGGGGCCTGCACGGGGGCCGGGCGGCCTCTGTAGGGTGGCGCCGTGATCGACGTCTGGAACACCGACAGAGTCAACCGTTTCCGCGCCGAGGCGACATCGCGGGGGCTGCCGGCGGACGACGTGGAGGAGTGGATACGGCGGACCGTGCCGGGCGTGTACTGGACGCAGGGCGGTGACGGGCCGCTCTCGGCCCGGCTCGGCGGCGACCCGCTGCTGCCGGCCGGTGCGCCGGACCCGTCCTTCCCCTTCGTGGCCTCCGTGGACTGCGCGCTCCTCCCGACGGGCGCCGCCGGGCTGCCCCTCCCCTCCGACGGCCGGCTGCTCTTCTTCGCCGAGCCCGACCTGGGATTCGAGGGCCAGGTGCCCGACGCCGTGCGCCACATCCCCGCCGGAACACCGACAGCCGCTCGTCGCACCGACACCGGGTACGAGCCGTTCCCGGCGCAGGACCTGCGCACGATGTGGCACCACCTGTCCCCGCCGGACCCGGAGAGCTTCGCCGAGGCGAGGTGGGACGACCCCGACGACGAGCAGTACGTCCTCGCCGAGGAACTGGAGAGCGCCTGGACGCACGTGGGAGGTTCATGGCCCCTGTGGACGTTCGCGCTCGGCGGCCATCCGGTCGTCGTCCACGACGATCCGCTGTCGCTGGTGCGGGACGCCGAGCCGGAGGCGGAGGACGCCGACGACTGGGTGCTGCTGGCCACTTGGCGCTGCGGGCAGGAGGTCCGGGAACTGGACCTGGGCGTCGTCAGCTGGCTGATCCGCCGCCGGGACCTGGCGTCGTTGCGCCTCGACCGGGTCCACGCCCACGTCGCCATGTGACGACGCTCCGGTCCTCCGGGCGAGTGTCGCCCTATGACGACGCCCGCCCCTCCGGGTGAGCACGGGACCGTCCGTCGCCTGACCCCGGCCCGTGCGCCCGCCCGATGGTTGACGTGGCCGAGCCGGGGCACCTGTCGGCCATGGAGGACAGCCGGACCGCCCGCCCACCGATCCGCGCCTTCGTCCTGGGCGGTGGAGGCGCTCTCGGCGCCTATGAAGTCGGCATGCTCAAGGCGCTGTTCGCCGCCGGAGTGCACCCGGACCTCGTCGTCGGCACCTCCGTCGGCGCGATCAACGGCGCCGCCGTCGCCGCCGACCCGTCGCGGGCGTCGGTGGCCCGGCTCGCCGACCTGTGGACCGGCCTCGGGCGCGCCGGTGTGTTCTCCGGATCGTTCCTCGGACGGCTCGGCACCGCCGTCCGCAGCGGCACGCACTTGTACCACCCCGCCCCACTGCGCGACCTGCTGTGCACCCACCTCCCGGTGACGCGGATCGAGGCGCTGGCCCTGCCCTTCCAGTGCGTGGCCGCGCAGATCGAGCAGGCCGCCGAGCACTGGTTCACCACCGGACCGCTGGTGGACGCCGTGCTCGCCTCGTGCGCGGTGCCCGGGCTGCTGCCGCCCGTCCGGCTCGACGGCGGGCACTACGTCGACGGCGGCCTGGTCAACAGCATTCCCGTCGGCCGCGCGGTGGCCCTCGGGGCGAGCGAGGTCTACGTGCTCCAGGTCGGCCGCGTCGAGCGGCCCCTCGCCCCGCCGCGGGCGCCCTGGCACGTGGCCCTGGTGGCGTTCGAGATCGCCCGCAGGCACCGCTTCGCCCGTGACATGGCGGATCTGCCGCCCGGCGTCACCGTCCACGTCCTGCCGTCGGGCTCGGGCCCCGAGGAGGGCGCGGGCACCCTGCGTCAGCTGCGGTACCGCAGCTTCGGCCGTACCGGCGAGCGCATCGAGCGCGCCTACGCCGCTGCCTCCCGCTACCTCGAGACCACCCTCGGCGCACCGGGTGCGCCGGGCGCACCGGACGTGTCCGACGGCCCACGATGACCGACACGGGGGTGCGACGCGGCCGCCCGGCCCGGGCGGCCCGAGCGGTGCTGACCGGGCTGCGCCGCACGGCGGCCACCGCGCTGCTGCTCGCGCTCGTCCCCGTGACGGCCGCGCTCCTGGTCGCCGCGGGCGTGCTGTGCGCGCCGGTCTCGCTCGCGACGCGCGGTCCGTGGCGGCCGGTGCGGATCATCGGGTTCGCCCTGCTGTACCTGCTGGTGGATCTGACAGGGCTGGCGGCCGCCGCCTGGCTGTGGGCGCGACGGCTGCCCGCCGGGCGCGACCGCGCGCGGCGGCGCGCCGAGGACGCGTTCGCCCTGCTGGAGAGGCTGCTGCGGTCGCTGCGGCGGGCGGGCGAGCGGATCTTCCGGCTCCGGGTGACGGTGACGCCCCCGCCGCCGGGCGCGTCCGGGGGTGCGGCGGCGCCGGTGCTGGTCTTCGTGCGGCACGCCGGGGTCGGCGACTCCTTCCTGTTGTTGCAGGTACTGCTCTGCTCGGCCGGGCTGCGGCCCCATACCGTGCTGAAGCGGACGCTGCGCGCCGACCCCGCCCTCGACGTCCTCGTCGGGCGGGTCCCGCACTGTTTCCTGCCGGCCTTCGGCCGCCGGGCCGAGGACGCGATCGGGGAGCTGGCGGCCGGGCTCGGTCCGGGCGACGCCCTCGTGATCTTCCCGGAGGGCGGCAACTTCACCCCGCGCCGCCGCCTGCGGGCGATCGCCTCGCTGCGCCGCCGCGGGCTGCGGCGCCGGGCGGACCGCGCGGAACGGATGCGCCACGTGCTGCCGCCGCGGGACGCCGGCGCCCTGGCCGCGCTCGCCGCCGCGCCCACGGCCGACGTGGTCTTCGTCGCCCACACCGGCCTCGACGTCCTCCACTCCGCGCGCACCGTCTGGGGCCGGTTGCCGCTGCGGGAGGGTGTGCGGGCGCGGTGGTGGCGCGTCCCGGCGAGCCGTGTCCCGTCCGGCGACGCCGCCCGCAGCGAGTGGCTGCTGGCCCAGTGGGCGCGCGTCGACCGCTGGGTCGCGGAGCACGCGGGCCCGGACGCCACACACGCGTGAGGTGTGACGGACGCGGGGTGCGGGTGGCTCGGGGGTGCGGGTGCCGCGGGCGGACGGGCCCCGGGCAGGCGTCTCGGGCTCGACGTCTCGGGTGGACGCCCCACCACGACCCGACCCACCCTCTCCGAATACCCCGGGGGGTACCCGTGTTACGGTGACCACATACCCCGGGGGGTAATTCTTCGGAAGGGAGCGTCTCCGTGTTCTTCATCGACACCATCGAGCTCGAAGGCCTCGGCAACCGCCACTACCTGGCCGGCGGTCCGCGGACGGCCGTCGCGGTGGACCCGCCGCGCGACTTCGACCGCATGCTGGCGGCGGCGGCCCGGCGGGGAGTGCGGATCACGCACGTGGTGGAGACCCACCTCCACAACGACTACGTCACCGGAGGCCTGGAACTGGCCCGGGTGACCGGAGCCGCCTACCTCGTCCCGGCCGGGGCACGTGTGGCGTTCACGCGGGTCCCGGTGGCCGACGGCGACTCCGTCGCCCTCGACGCCGGGCTCGAACTGCGCGCGGTCGCCACCCCGGGCCACACCCCGCACCACACCTCCTACGTGCTGCGCGAGCAGGGGCGGCCGGTGGCCGTGTTCACCGGCGGATCGCTGCTCATCGGCACGGTGGGCCGCCCGGACCTGGTGGAACCGCGGCTGACCGAGCGGCTGGCCCGCGCGCAGTACGCCTCCGCGCACCGGCTGGCGGCCGAGTTGCCGGACGGGACGTCCGTGCTGCCCACGCACGGTTTCGGGAGTTTCTGCTCCTCGGCGCCGGCCGAGGGCGAAGCCACGACGATCGGGGCGGAGAAGGCCACGAACGCGGCGTTCACGCAGGACGTGGACGCGTTCGTCGCCGGGCTGCTGGCCGGACTGGACGACGTACCCGCCTACTACGCGCACATGGGCCCGGCCAACGCCGGCGGTCCCGCTCCGGTGGACCTGACGCCGCCGGCCGTCGCGGACGCCGACGAGATCGCCGCCCGGCTGGCTGCCGGCGAGTGGGTCGTGGACCTGCGCAACCGGATCGCGTTCGCCGAGGGCCATGTCGCCGGCTCGTTCAACTTCGAGGCCGACGGCAAGATCGCCACGTATCTGGCGTGGCTGATCCCGTGGGGCAAGCCGGTGACACTGCTCGCCGAATCGGCCGAACAACTGGCGAACGCACAGCGGGAGTTGGTACGGGTCGGCATCGACCGTCCCGCGGCCGCCGCGACCGGTGCGCCCGAGGAGTGGGCGACCGAGAGCGCGCCGCTCGTCTCCTTCCCGCGCGCCACGTTCGCGGACCTGGCCGAGCGGGGCACGGACAGTGTCGTCGTCCTGGACGTACGGCGCGACGCCGAGCGGGCCGGCGGGCACATCGTCGGCTCCGTGCACATCCCGGTCCACGAAGTGCACCGGCGGCTCGGCGAGGTGCCGGCGGGCACCGTGTGGGTGCACTGCGCGGGCGGCATGCGCGCCGCGATCGCCGCCTCCCTGCTCGACGCGGCGGGCCGTGACGTGGTCGCCGTGGACGACGGCTTCGACGCCGCCACCAAGGCCGGACTGACCGTGGTCACCGCCTGAACAGGCTGTTCGTGCTGTTTTGTCCCGATGCCTTCGTCTTCGGCCGCCGACCGCTGTGGACCGGCTCCCGCCGGCCGACCTGGGCCGACCGGCTTCGACGACCCGCCTCCGCCGACCGGCGTCAGACGGCCAAGACCACCGCCGGCCCGCCTGTGCCGACCGGCTTCGCCCACCGACTTCGGTGGAACGGGCTGTGGCGACCGGCTTCCGCCTGCCTTCTCCGACTCCTTCGACCGACCGGGAGGTTGTGTGATGCTCCCCCTCCACGACGGCCACGCCCCTGCTCGCGAGCAGGGCGAATGACCGCTCTGATACCCGCGCTCCTCGCCGGTGCCGTCGTCGGCCTGGCCCTCGGCGGCCTCGGCGGCGGTGGCAGCGTCCTCGCGGTGCCCGCCTTGATCTATCTGCTGGGTTTCACCCCGGCGGCCGCAGCCACGGCCAGTCTGATCATCGTCACCCTGACGTCGGTCACGGCGCTCGTGCGGCACGCCAGGGACGGCCAGGTGGCGTGGCGGACGGGTCTGCTGTTCGCCGCGGCGGGCCTCGTGCCCGCCCTGCTCGCCGGGGCCGCCGCCGGCCATCTGCCCCAGACCGTGCTGACCGTCGCGTTCGCCGTCGTCGCCGCGGTCGCGGCCCTGCGCATGCTGCGGCCCGCGCGCACCGAGGCCTCCGGCGCGGTGCGCCCCGGGAAGGCCGGCGCGGCCGGCGCCGGGCTGGGGGCGGTCACGGGGTTCCTGGGGGTGGGCGGCGGCTTCCTCGCCGTCCCGGCCCTGGTGGGCGTACTGAACCTGCCCATGCGCCGGGCCGTCGGCACCAGCCTGCTGGTCATCACGGTCAACTCGCTGGCCGCACTCGGCGCCCGGGCCGGTGCCGGTACGCCGCTGGACTGGGCCGTCGTCGCGCCGTTCACCGCGGCGGCGATCCTGGGGGCCTGGGACGGGAAGCGGCTGTCGGCGAAGCTCAAGGGCACCGCGCTGCAACGCCTCTTCGCCTGCGTACTGCTCGCGGTCGCCGCGCTCATGCTGATCGACGCGGTCGTCTGACCGGGGAAGCGGCACTCCCGCCGCGGGCCCCGTCGGTCGCGCCCCCACCGATACCGATTCCGATACCGATACCGATCCGACTGATACTGACCGGCACCGACACCGATCCGACACCCACACACGAGGACACGTCCCCCATGACCACCACCCCCGTAGCCCTCACCCCCGACGAAGCCCGCGCCCGTCTGCACGAGCTGACCGTCATCGACGTCCGCACCCCCGGCGAGTACGCCGGCGGCCACCTCCCCGGCGCCTTCAACGTCCCCTTGGACCAGATCGACCGCGCACTGCCGGGCCTCCGGAGCGCGGCCGGGCACGGCGGGATCCTGGTCGTCTGCGCCTCCGGCAACCGCTCCCAGAACGCCTGCCGGACCCTCGCCGAACACGGCATACCCGCCGCCTCCCTCGTCGGCGGCACCGGCGCCTGGGCCGCTCAGGGCAACGACCTGGAGCGCCCCCGGGACGGCAAGAAGGCGACCTGGGGCATGGAACGCCAGGTCCGGCTCACCGCGGGTTCGGCCGTCCTGCTCGGCCTGACGCTCGGGAAGTCCGTCCACCCGGCCTTCCGGCTGGTGTCCGCGGGCATCGCCGGCGGCCTGGTCTTCTCCGCGGTGACCGACACCTGCGGCATGGCGGCCGTCCTGGCGAAGCTCCCCCACAACCGGCCCCGCCCGGCCGACCTGGAGGCGACGCTGGCCCGGCTCGGCAACGGCTGACGGAAGGAACCGGCCGGGAGCCGACGGAAGCACCCCGCCGGACCGGACAGCCGCGGCGCCGTACGGAATGTCCGGCGGCGCCATGCGCGACACGGCACGTCCGAGCGGCACGGACTGGAACCCCGGTCACCGGGCAGCCGTACCGGAGACGACGGTCCGGCGCGGAGCCGGGCCGGTCAGCGAGGGAGGGAAGCCACCGTGGCCGGAGTGCTGGGACGGATCAAGGAGTTCGCGCGGAGCCCGCAGGGGCGGCGCACGATCGAGCAGGTGCGGCGCACCGCGAGCGACCCGCGCCGCCGCGCCCAGGCGCAGCGGCTCTTCCAACGGCTGCGCGCCCGCCGCTGAGCCACCGGCCCCGCCAGCCACCCCCCGTCAGCCACCGGCCCCGTCGGCCACCGCGGCCGGTCCGGGACACGGGCACGGCGGTCACGTGTCGGACACCGCCGTGGGGAAACCCGGCGGGCATGACAGCACATGAGCGGCGGCAGCGGTCGTCCGGGCCCGACCGTCAGGTGGTCGACCGGCTGCTGCCCGTCTGGCTGGCGGAGACGGAACGTCACGATCCGGACGCCGCCCGGCGGGCGCGCGAGGGTTGGGAGAGCGGCGCCCTCGCCGAGGACAGCGCCCAGGACCTGGCCACCTGGGTGACGGCGAGGATCACGGACACGGCCTTCAACGCCGACGAGGGCCCGTCGGTCGACGGCCCCGTCCGGATCACCCCGGCCGACAAGGAGAGCGTGCACAGGTGGCTGGCGTCCCGGGGCCACCACGTGTGACCGGCCGCGGGACCGCGACGCCGGGCGGACAGTCGCCCCGCGGCCATGCTCACACGCCCTTGGACGTCGTCACTCCTCACACCCTTCGATGTCGTCGTCGCACCCGTCCCCGTCATCGGGTGCACGGCGTCGAACCGCCACAGCACCGGGCCGTCGGCGCCCCGTCCCGCCGGTGTGACGCGGCCCGTGCGGCCGCGGTCGTGCGCCGACCCCCTCATCGGTGCTGAGCCGTCAGGAGCCAGGTCACGTCCACGAAGGCGACGGCACCCCAGATCGAGCACAGGACCGGGACCGCGGCCGGAGCCAGGGCCGTGGCGAGGGCGCCCAGGCCGATCGTGCCCAGGACCACCCGCGCGCTGCGCCGGGTGGCCAGCGCGGTGCGCAGGGGGCCCCGTTCCGCCAGGCGGTCCGCCAGGTACGCGTCGAACGCCTCGGCGACCTGGTCGTCTATCTCGTCCCGCAGTCGTGCGTCCAGTGAGTCGGACACGGCCGCCCCCTCCAGTCCGAAGAACGTCGAAGCGGTACGCGCCGCCCCGCGCCGAGCCCACGGGCCGCGTACCTTCCCGCGCTCACCCTAGCCGTTGCAGAGAAGCTCTGCAAAGATTCTCTGCGGTCTATCGCAGAGAGTCTCTGCAGTACGCTGAGCGGCATGGCTGAGCGTCCCGAGACACGAGTGCTGACCGGCCAGGACCTCAAGGCCTTCCACAAGGCGCTGTCCCATCCGGTACGCCGCGACATCCTGAGCTACCTCGGCGAGCACGGCGAGGCCAACTCCACCAGCGTCGCCAAGGCGCTCGGCGAGAGCACCGGCACGACCAGCTACCACCTGCGCAAGCTCGCCGATCTCCAGCTGATCGCCGAGATCGAGGAGCGCTCCAACGGCCGCGAACGCTGGTGGAGATCACTCATGACGGACATCTTCACGCCACCGGGGCTGGAGATGACGGCCGACGAACGCGAGGCCGCGCTGAAGATCGGCGCGCTGAAGATGACCCACGACCTGAACCTGATCGTCAAGGCCTATGCCGGGTACGACTCTTCGGCGGGCTGGCACCACATCCAGCGCGCCGCCCTGTGGCTGACGAAGGAGCAGGCGGCCGAGTTCGCCGAGGAGTACCGGGCCCTGCTGCACAAGTACGTGACGGAGCCGGGCGAACGCCCCGCGGGGGCACGCCGTATGGCGGTGCGTCTGGTGGTGCTGCCGGACGAGGGGACGGGGTGCCCCCTGTCCCGGGACGAGGCGGCGGGGCGGGACGGCGACGACCCGCGCTGACCGGCGGGGCCGGCGCCCCTTGCCCGTATGCGAAGACGGGTCCGCCGTTCGCCCGTCGCGCCCGCGCGGCGTCCGCTCAGGGTGCGCGCCGGTCGCCGAAGTCCCGTACCACCGTCACCGGGCAGATCGCGTGGTACGGGAGGGCCTGGTCGAGGGCGACACCTCGGAGGCGCTGATCCGCGCCTCGCAGGGTGCGGACGTGCTCGTCATGGGCCGCCGCGGCCGGGGCCGCTTCGCGCGGGCGATGCTCGGCTCGGTCAGCCGGCGCTGCGCTCAGCACGCGGCCTGCCCGGTCGTCGTCGTGCACGAGGACCGCGGACCGGCGCACTGACCGGCCGCGGCCCCGTCGGCCGGGCGACCCGCTGTCCGCGTGACCGCCCGGGAGCCCCGGCACACGCGCCGCCGCGGCACGAGCGCCCGCGTGCCGGCGGGCCACCTGGACGGCGGGGGTCCATCCGGACGGCAGGCCGCGGACGGCCGACGGTCCGGGCGGCCGGCCATCCGGAAGGCAGGCCACGCGGCTGTCCGAACACCCGGACGGCAGATGATCCGGACATCCCGTCACGGCTACCTGCCGTCCCGACCGGCCCCGCCCGGGGCGCGTCCTGGCTCCGGGGCCGCCCGGAGGCCGTCGTCGTGCGGGCCGCCGTGCTCCTCCTCTTCGTCCCGTTCGTCGTCGTCCCGCTCGGAACCGAGCCGGTTCACCACGTCCACCACGCCGTCGACGCTGTCGCACAGGCGTACGGCGATCGGGATCAGGCTCTTGCGCTCCACCGTGCCGCTGAGCGTCACCCGCCCCTCGGCGACCTCGACCGTCAGGGCCGAGGGCGGCAGCCCCAGGGCCTTGACGATGACGTCCTCCAGGATCTCCTCCTGGATCGCGCGGTCCCTGCGGAGGAACAGCCGCACCAGGTCGCTGCGGCTGACCACGCCGATCAGACGGCCCTCGCCGTCCACCACGGGCAGGCGCTTGACGTGGTGGCGTTCCATCGTCCGCGCGGCCCGCACCGCGTGCCAGCCGGGTTCGGCGACCACGGCCGGGCTCGTCATCAGGTCCCGGGCGGTGCTGCCCCGCCCACCGGAGGTCTGTCTGCGCAGCAGATCGGCCTCGGAGACCACCCCGACCGGCCGGTCCTGGTCGTCGACCACCACGACGGCGGTGATGTCGCACTCGTCGAGGACACGTGCGATCTCCTTGAACGGCGTGCCCGGCCGCACGCTCACGGCGGTGGGCGTCATCAGATCGCCCACGCTGCGTCGTGTCATCGCTCAGCTCTCTCTCCGCCCGGCAGGGGCTCCTCCGGCCCGGCATCGGCTCGCACGCGGCCGTACCGGGCGCCGTCCTGATGCACCCGGTGGTCTCACCGTACGGCCTCCCGCGGGCCGCGGTGCACGGTGCGCGCCCGGGACCGGCCCCGGTGCCGGCGCCGAGGGACGTCTCCCGGCCGTTCGGTGCCGTACGCGCCCCTGAGGGGCTCTCCCTGGAGCTGTCCCCCGGCGAGTCGTACGCCCTCCTCTTCGGCGTCGTGCGCACCCTGCGCGAGCGGGACGCCGCCGTCCTGTTTCGTCTCCGACCGCCTGGAGGAGATCTTCGAGGTCCGCCGGCGGGTGACGACACCGCGGGACGGCGCCTCGATCACCGGCGAACCCCTCGACGGCATGACCGAGGACGACCTGGTGCGCCGCATGGTGGGCCGCGCCGTCGACGAGCTGCACCCCGGGCAGGACGGGCGGCCGGGCGGGGTGGCGCTGGGCGTGCGCCGGATCACCCGCGAGGGCGCCTTCACCGACGTCGCCTTCGGGGTGCGCCGGGGCGAGACGACGGGCCTGGCCGGGCTCGCCGGCGCGGGCCGCACCGAGGTCGTGCGCGCCGTGTCCGGCATCGGCCGGTGGGACGCGGGCGAGGCCGAGATCGACGGCCGAAAGCTCGCGGGCGGCTCCTCGTCGGCCGCGATGGCCGCCGGCCTCGCCCTGGTCCCCGAGGACCGGCGCGCCCAGGACCGGCTGCGTCCGCCCCGGCCCCGTCGGTGCCATCCCCAGCCCTCAACTCCGGGGCGCCAAGAGCGACATCGACGCCCCGCTGCCCTACGCCTCCCCCCTGCCCTACGCCTCCCCCCTGTGCGGCGCCTGCTACGACGTCCGCCCGGCGCCATCGACATCCCCGAAGTCCCCGTCCACCGCGAACGCGCGGCGGAGGGCAGGAAGGGACATCGGCTGGGTAAGGCCGCGATGACGGCGGCGGGTTGGGTGCTCGCCCCTCCGGCCGTCCTGGCGTCCGTCAACGGCTCGCCGCCAGGACCCGGAAACCGCGCCGGAAGCGACGGCACGGTCCGGGCACCGGCCGGAGGCCGAACTCCCGTGGTCCATCGCTTGGTTGCTCGCGCGGCACGGTGCGAGAAGCGACGCCGTCCCGGCAGACTGCCCGACCACCGGCTCGCCGACGCCGAAGGGGAGCGGGGCACGGACCGTCCGCCGATGAGCGCGCGGCAACTCGACGCCGCGGGCGCGATGGTGACGGGCTGCGCCCTGGCCGTCGCGGGGCCGGGGACCGTCATGCTCGACGGGGGGGCCGGGGCAGGCGCGGCGGACCCTCACCCTGGTACCCGCTGACCTTTGGCCACCCATGACGTCGCACTGGACCGGATCGAGGGGAGGCACGGGCCACGGCCCCGGGAAGCGATCCTCGTGACGCCCGCGGAAGAGCGACAGACAAGAACAGCGGCAGATAAATAGATCTATCGGACAAATTGGAGCGTACGGGTGTTTGCCGGGTTAAAATCTGTGCACGACGTCTAACTTTCTCCCTGTCAGTTTCCAGCCTGAAATGGGCTGCAGTGACCCAATAGGGAGAGATAATGCGCAAGTTCCAGAAGGCCGCTGTCGTCGTGGCCCTCCTCGGCAGCGTCGGCTTCGTCGGTGCCGGTGCGGCCCAGGCCCACGGCGGTGACGGCGGGCGGAAGGCTGACACCCGGCAGAGCCAGGAGCGTGAGGGCGGCAGCGGCGGCGGCGCGCTGATCGACAGCCACCAGAGCCAGACCTGCACCGGTCAGGTCGACGTCCAGCAGGGCCTCGTCGACGTCCAGGACCTGGGTGCCGCCGCCAACGCCATCGTCGGCATCGGCAACCCGGTCGGCAAGACCACCACGGTGGCCTGCCCCTCGGCCCTCACCTTCGGCTGACGGACACCGAAAGCGGCAGGCCAGGGTCACACCCTGGCCTGCCACCGCCTCACGGAGCCGTCGGCGACTGCTCGTGGCTCCCGTAGGGCCGCGTGATGATCTCCATGCCGTGTCCGGCCGGATCCATGAAGTACACGCCGCGCCCGCCGTGGTGGTGGTTGATCTCCCCCGGCTGCTTCAGGTGCGGATCGGCGTAGTAGGTGATCCCGGCCTCCCGGATGCGTGCGAAGGCCGCGTCGAACTCCTCGTCGGAGACGAGGAAGGCGTAGTGCTGCATGACGATCGACTCCGCCGGGACGGCGGCGAAGTCCAGGGTGACCCCGTTGGCGGTGGTCACGGGAAGGAACGGGCCCCATTCGGTCCCGACCTCGAGCCCCAGGACGTGGGCCAGGAACTCGGCCGACTCCCGGTTGTCCCGGGCATGGACGATGGTGTGATTCAACTCGACTGACATCTGTGGAATGCCTCCGCAAGGCAATCTCACGGGCACCTCCATGCCTCACCCGGCCGGTGACCGACACGCGATGCCGTGCCCTGATCCTAGTGCTGTGACCGGGAAGGTTCACCGGCCAGCGACGCCCGGCACGGCGCCTCGCCGCGTTGTCGCATCACCCGAGTACATCCGGTTCGCGGGTGATGCTCCGCCTCGCGAGGCTCCCCCACTGCCTGAACGGCGCGGGAGGCGCCCCCCGTCACCGGACGCCGCGAGCTTCCCGGCAAATCTCCCGGTCACAGCACCAGGCACCCCCGCCCACAGCGTCGGACCCCGCACCCGGCACCGCCTCCGACTCCGCCGGCCCCGTTGCTGTCCGGCCCGGGCGACCGCTCGGGTCAGCTCACGGACGAGTCGTCCTCGGGGCGTGCCCCGGGCAGGTGGTGGCGGGCGGCGATCAGCGCGGCGTCCACGTCCTGGGTACCCGTCGACACACACAGGGTGTAGGCCACGTCCTGCATCCGCTGGCGCACCTGATCGCTCTCCGCGTCGGCCGCGTGCAGGGCCGCCAGAGCCTCGTACTGCTCGATGAGATCCCGCAGCACCGCGGGGTGGGCCAGCAGCATCCGGAGCACTCCTTCCACTCCGCCGCACGTCACCGGGCGGGCCGTGCACTCCTCCTCCCGATTCTCCGCCCGCCGCGGCCCACCCGCCAGGTGACCGCCCCCGGCCCTGGGGACGGGGCCGGAGATGCGGGGGGATGCGGTCCGGTCCGGCATGCCGTCGGCGGACTGCGGGAGTGCCGCCCCGGTCCTAGTCTGGAGGTATGGACGAGGACGAACACGTCTGCCCGGTCTGCGGGCAGTCGGTGGGCACGGTCGTCCGGCGGCACAAGACCCTGGGCGTATGGGTGCCCGTGCGGCGGCCCGGACCGTGCCGCAACCCCGACTGCGGGACTCCCGAGCGGCTCTCCCCCGAGCAGCCGGACGAGCCGCGGGAGCCGCGCCCGGAGGACTAGGACCTCTTGCTCGGATCATGCCGGGCCCGCGGGGCCTGGCGCCTCCCCCAAGCTCTTCGAGCAGGGGGGACCCCCGACCCCCACGCCGCGCCGTCGTCGGTTGCCATGGCTCCCCCCCCACCCACCCACCCACGATGCTCCCCGACTGCCTGAACGGCGTGGGAGGTACACCGCATCACCAGGCCCCGCTCCCTGATCCGGCCTGATCCAGACGAGAGACCCCAGGACCGTCCCCGTCCGCGCTCAGAGCCGGCTGTACGTGCCGATGTCCTCCTCGAACTCCTCGATCGCCCGGGCCGTGAGCGTGGGCCGGGTGTCGGCGATGGCCGTCATGAAGTCCTCGGTGGTGGCCGGCCCGCCCCGCCGCTCGGCGACCTCGCGTTCGAAGGCCGCCTGGGCGCCCTTGCGGGCCGCGAACTCGATGTCGGCCGGGGTGAACAGCTCGCTGGCGCCGACCAGTCGGGCGAGGTCCACCGAGTCCGTTCCGGCCCTGAGGTAGCGGGTCCAGATCGCCGCGCGGGCGGTGGGGTCGGGCGGGCCGATGGGGATGACGTAGTCGAACCGGCCCGGCCGCAGGAAGGCCGCGTCCAGGGAGCGTACGGAGTTGGTGGCGCAGGCCAGCAGGCACGCGTCGTGCTCGCGGAAGACCGGGATGAGCTTGAGCAGTTCGTTGGTCACCCCGTGCCCGGGATCGACCGCCTTCCCGGACCGCGCCCCGGCGATCTCCTCGACCTCGTCGATGAAGAGCACGACCGAGTCGAGCACCGCCAGGTCGGCGAACGTCTCCCGCAGGGCGGCGGCAAGGCCCTCGCTGGTGTCGGCCGCGAGCCGGGACGGGAACAGTTCCACGAACGGCCAGCCGAGCCGCGAGGCCACCGCCTTGGCGAAGCTGGTCTTGCCGGTGCCCGGCGGGCCGAACAGGATGACCGCCTTGGGCGGCACGACGCCGTAGCGGTCGGCGAGCGCCGGCTCGGTCAGCGGGAGCACCACACGGCGTTCGATGACCTGCTTCTCCCGCTCCATACCGGCCATGGCGTCCCAGAGGCCCTCGGGCAGGAGCCGGCCGCCGAGCGCGGCGAGGACATCGGCGTTGGCGGTGCCGAGCGGTTCGAGTTTCTCGTAGTAGGTGAGGTCGTCGCGGGACCGGTAGCCGGAGTTCTCCAGCGCCTTCGTCCCGGCGGCGTGCGCCGGCAGCAGCGCGCTGATGTGGCGGACCCCGAGCGCCCGCAGCCGGCGTTCCAGCTCCGCGACGAGGGCACTGCCGATCCCGCGCTCGCGCCAGCGGGCGGCGAGCGCCACCAGGAGGACCCAGCCCCGCCGGCCGGACGCCTGCGCGACGGCCATGCCCACCAGTTCGTCGCCGACCAGCGCGACCACAGCCGTCTGGCCCGCCTTGGCCGCGGCCATCACCTCGGAGACCGGGAACACCCGGTCCTCGTCGGCGCGGCGGCTCTGGTCCCAGATCTGGATGGCCTGGTCGAGATCGTCTTCGTGATAGTCGCGCAGATGCCATGCGGGCATCGTCACCACCACCTCACGCGGCACGGTGGTCCCATTGTCTCCCGCGAGTGCGCCGGACGACGAACCCGGCGCCTCGGCCGCGGGCGGGGGACGCCCCGCACGACCGCCCCGAGGCACACTCCGCGCCGATCACCGTCCCTGCGTCGGCCCCGTGTGGATCAGTCTCCCCGCACCTCCCCTCCTGCCCCCAGGTCCCGGTCCAGTTCGTCGCGCCACTCCTCGCCGAGCCTGCGGTGCAGGACGGACGCGGTGGTGACCGGCAACGGCAGTTGGAGGAACCGGCGGAGCGCGTCGGCGGCGTCGGCACGCAGTTGCCAGGCCTCCAAGTCCTCGCGGGTGAGGCGGAGTCCGGGCGCGTCCCGGCCCCGCCGCCAGGACGGTTCCAGGGCCGGCCGGGCCGCCGTGGCCTCGGCGACGAGGGCGCGCATGCGCAGGTCCAGGGGGCCGTCCTCGACGAGTTCACATGTCTCGCCGAGGTCGACGGCCGCGAGGGTGAGCATCACTTCGGGATGGGCGTCGAGCCCCGTCTGCACGGTGAGTCTGCGCAGTTGCGCGGCCATGGCCGTACGCAGCCGGGGCTCGGGGGTGCGTTCGACCAGGGCGGCCAGGTCGAGATGGCGGATCTCCGGGACGGGGCGGCGCGACCACTCGGGGATGTCCTCCAGGACCGGCAGGACCAGGCCGCTGTCCAGTGGTTCGTCGCGCACGTGATCGGGGTCGAAGTCGATGCCGTGCGCCTCGCGCAGTCCGGCGAGGAGGTCGGTGTACGCGGCCGTGGAGCCCGGCCAGGGACCGACGCCGGCCACCGGGGCCGGCTGCCGCCCGTTGAGTCCGAACGCCGCTGCGCCGTCGCTCGGTTCGGTGCCGTCGTGGCAACGGAGCGAGGCGACGAGGTCGGGGGGAAGCTCAGTCCGAGCCGCTGCTCGGCGGCCGCTGTCGCGTCGGGCGAGGCGGGCGGCCACGGACAGCGCCTCGGCGAGGAGGGGGCCACCGGTCCTCCGGCCCCGCGGGCCCACCTCTCCGCCGCCCGCCGACTTGGGTGTGTTCCGCAATTTTCCGCGTCGCCCTCATGTACATGACGGAGGCGGCGTGCTGTGATGCCTCTGCACGTTTTACAACGCTGAAAAGCGGGCGGAAGGAGCACTTCCCGGTCGCCTGCCCGGCCTGAGAACGGAGCTGTCCGATGAGACCCCTGCACATGAGGCGACGGCCGGGACACACGCGGTGGTGGGCGTCCACCGCCGCCCTGGCGACGGCCGCCGCGGTCGCGCTGTCCGGCGCGGGACCCGCGTCGGCCGCGACACAGACACAGGCATCGACATCCGCGTCCGCCATCGCGTCCGCGTCCGCGTCCGCGTCGGGGCACGGGACGCACACCCGGCGCGCTCCTGCCGTGAAGTCGGGCGACGCCCGTTTCGAAATCCTGTCGCCGACGCTGATCCGCACCGAGTACGCGGGCGACGGCGCCTTCGTCGACACGCCCACGTTCAACGCGGTCGGCCGCGACGACTTCACTCCGGCCGCCTACACCACCGAGACCTCCGACGGCTGGCTGACCATCAGGACGAGCGCGTTGACCCTGCGCTACCGGGTGGGCTCGGGACCCTTCAACGCCCGTGATCTCTCGGTGCGGTCGACCGCGGGCGGCGCCCCGGTGACCGCCACGCCCTGGCAGCGGCTGTCCTGTCCGCTCGGGCGGCTGTGCGAGGCGGAGAGCCTGCGACTCGACGGCATGGCCGTGGCCTCCGACCACACCGGCCACACCGGCGCCGGCTTCGCCGCGGGATTCGCGACCAGCGGCAGTTCGGCAGCCGCTGACATCGTTGTCGACAGCGCCGGGACCTACCAGTTCGCCCTGCGCTACGCCAACTCCCTCGGCGGCGACGGCAAGAACGAGGCCCGGACGCTTTCCCTCACGGTCGACGGCGGCGCGCGGCAGACGGTGACGCTGCCGGCCACGGCCGACTGGAACACCTGGAAGCTCGCCACCGCCGAGGTCGTACTGGGTGCGGGCCACCACACGATCGCGCTCACCCGCACCGCCTCGGACACCGGGAACGTCAACGTCGACAGCGTCGCGTTGGTGCGCCCCGGCGACCCGTACCCGGCGGTGTCCACGACGGCGATCACCGACTGCGCGCTCGACGTGAGTTGCGAGGCGGAGGCCGGGCGGGTCGCCGGCACCGCGACCAGTGCCGTCGACCACCGGGGCTACGCGGGCGGCGGGTTCGTCGCCGAGCTGAACCAGGGATCGGGTCTGACCACCCACCTGGTCGGAGTGCCCGCCGACGGCACGTACACCCTGCGGGTGCGCTACGCGAACGGCACCGGCGGCGACGGGCGCCACCAGACCCGTACGGCCTCGGTGACGGCGGGCGCGGCCACCGGCACGCTGACGCTGCCCGCGACGAAGGACTGGGACGACTGGCAGACCGCCTCGGTGCCGGTGGCCCTGAAGGCGGGCGAGAACGACGTCACGCTCGGCTGCCCCGACGCGGACAGCTGCCACGTCAACCTGGACACCGTCTCCGTCACCGCCGCCGGCGCCGCAGCCCCGCAGCCGCACATCGCGCTCGGCGGCTACCGCCGCGGCCTGGACGGCGTGACGGGTCAGGGCGACGCCCCGGCGACCACGCCCGGCCTGCTGAACAAGGACGGCTGGTACCTGCTGGACGACACCCCGTCGGCGCTCTACGACACCGCGACGCGGAAGGTGACACCGCGGCCCTCACACAACGGCCAGCCCTACCAGGACGGTTACGTCTTCGGCTACGGACACGACTACAAGCAGGGCCTCACCGACCTCGCCACGCTCACGGGGCCGCCCGCGCTGCTGCCCCGGTGGGCGTACGGCGTCTGGTACTCGGAGTACATCGACCGCACCGCGGCCGACTACGAGAACACCATCCTGCCCGCCTTCCGGTCCGAAGGCGTCCCGCTGGACGTCCTGGTGACCGACACGGACTACAAGGCCGTGAACAACTGGAGCGGTTGGGAGATCGACACCGGCAGGTTCCCCGATCCGAAGGCGTTCTTCGACTGGTCGGCCGCGCAGGGCCTGCACAACACGCTCAACGTGCACCCGAGCATCCTCGCCTCCGATCCGCAGTTCGCCCGGGCGCAGGCCACGGCCAAGGGCAAGCTGGTGAAGGGCGGTTGCGCCTCGGGCGCCTCGGTCGAGAACAACTGCTACACCTTCGACTTCGGCGACCCCGACCAGCTCAAGGCCTATCTGGACCTGCACCGGACCATGGACGAGCAGGGCAACGACTTCTGGTGGCTCGACTGGTGCTGCGACTCCTCGCAGTCGTCGCTGCCGGGTGTGACACCGGACGCGTGGATCAACCAGCAGTACGCCGACCTCACCGGCCGGACCCTCGGCCGCGGCTTCGTGCTCTCCCGGGCCTACGGCTCGCTGCAGGCGGGCGGTTACAGCGGTCAGCAGGCGCTGCCGACCGGGCCGTGGGCGGACAAGCGCACCACCGTGCACTTCACCGGCGACACCTCCTCCACCTGGGGCACCCTGAGGCTGGAGGTCGGCTACACCCCGGGCGAGTCCGCCGCGACCGGGATGGCCGCGGTCACCCATGACATCGGCGGCCACAACGACACGACGGGACTGACCGGTTCGGAGACCTACACCGACGGCGGGCAGACCCGCACCACGCACAAGCTGCCCGACGACCTGTACGCCCGCTGGGTGCAGTTCGGCGCCTTCCAGCCGATCGACCGCCTGCACAGCAACCACAGCGACCGGCTGCCCTGGCAGTACGGCGCCCAGGCGCGGAAGTCCGCCGACGCGTTCCTCAACCTCCGTGAGAACCTGGTGCCGTACACCTACTCGCTGGCCGAGGAGGCGAACCGCACCGGCGTGCCGATCGTGCGCCCCACCTACCTGGAGTACCCGGACGAACCCGAGGCGTACACCACCGCGGGCGGCGAGTACTTCTACGGCTCCGACGTGCTGGTCGCCCCGGTGACGACGCCGGGGACGACCGCGACCACCTCGGTGTGGTTCCCGCCCGGCCAATGGACCGACTACTTCACCGGCAGGACCTACCGGGGCGGCACCACCCAGGACATCACCACGAGCCTGGACACCATGCCGGTGTTCCTCAGGGCCGGCGGCATCCTGCCGACCCGCACCCACGACGTCGACGCCGACGAGAAGGCCCCGCTGACCGACGTCACGCTGACCGTCGCCGCCGGCGCCTCGGGGACGACGAGCCTCTACGAGGACGACGGCGAAACGGCCCCCGGCAAGGCCCGCAGCGCCACCACGACCATCCGGTACGCGGAGTCCGGCGGCCGTCACACCCTGACGATCAACCCCGCGAAGGGCTCCTTCCCCGGCCAGGTCAAGGACCGCCGCTGGACCGTCTCCGTCATCGGCGCCCAGCCCCCGACCCGCGTCACGGCCGCCGGCCTGCGCCTCCCGGCCCACGCCTACCACTGGAACGCCACCACCCACACCCTGACGATCACCCTCCCCCACCGCCCCGCCCACACCCCCCTCACCGTCACCTACCGGTAGCGGCAGAGCACTTCACACGTCCCGGAGCACCCGACACGACGGCCCCGCTCCCGAACCCCACCGCCCGTCTCCGCCCACACCCCGCGGAGGCGGGCCTTCGGCGTTGTGCCACAGCCGGCGGAACCGGGGTGGCCGTCCGGGCGTAGGCCACCTGGCTCATGTGGCGGCGTGCATCGTCGGTGCGGGTGAGGCGGCGTGCTTCCCTCGTGTCAGGAGGCATATGACAATGGCTGACACGCGACCGCAGGTTCCCCCTTCCCCGCCGCTCACGTCCCGGCGTCGCCGGCCGGCCGCCGCGGCGGCCTCGGCACCCTCGTCCACCGCGCCGCCCGCTGACGCCGGGAGGAGTGGGCCCATCACCGCTGACGAGAACAGCGTCGTCTGCGCGTTCGACTACAGCGAGGCGCTGGAGTTCGATCCCGCCCTGGCCGACCTCATGGCCCGCGGCGGTCCCACCCGTATCCGGCTGCCCTACGGGGACGCCGACGCCTGGCTGGTCACCGGTTTCGACGCGGTCAAGCAGGTGACCACCGACCCCCGGCTGAGCCGGGCCGGCATCATCGGCCGCGACTACCCGCGGATGACGCCCGAGCCCATCGTCTCCACCGAGTCACTCAACGTGATGGACCCGCCGTACAGCACCCGCGTCCGGCGCCTCGCCGCGCAGGCCTTCACCCAGAGCCGGGTGGACGGCATGCGGCCCCGGATCGTCCAGCTCGCCGACCGCCTGCTGGACGGAATGGAGGAGGAGGGGCCGCCCGCGGACCTGGTGCGACATCTGTCCGACCCGCTGCCCCAGCACACCATCCTGGACCTCCTCGGCGTCGAACGGGAGCAGTGGCCCCGCATCCAGGCGGCCGTCCGACAACTGCTCACCGTCGGCGCGGGCAACAAGCAGGCCGCCGCCACCGCCAAGGCCGACCTGCGGGCCTACTTCGCCGAGCTGGTCGAGCAGCGCCGCCACGCACCCGGCACGGACCTGATCAGCGCGATGGCCGCGGCGCGCGACGGCGAGGAGTGCCTCGACGACAGGGAACTGGCCGTCATGGCGCTGATGCTGGCGCTCAGCGGCCAGGACACGGCCACCTGCCAGATCAGCGACATCACCTATCTGCTGCTGACCCGTCCCGAGCTGAGGGACCGGCTCCGGAGCCACCCGGAGAGCCTGCCCGGCGTCCTGCACGAGCTGCTGCGCCACATCCCCTTCCGCAAGGGGATCGGCATCCCCCGGGTGGCGCTGGAGGACCTCGAACTGGGCGGTGCCCTGATCCGCGCGGGCGACTTCGTCCATGTGTCGTACCTGACGGCCAACCGCGACCCGGAGCACTATCCGGACCCGCACGACATCGCTCTCGACCGCCCCAGCAGCCCGCACATGACGTTCGGTTGGGGCGGCCACCGGTGTATCGCGGTGCCCCTGGCCATGGCGGAGCTCGAAGTGGCCGTCGGCCGCCTCCTGGAGCGCTTCCCCGGGCTGCGGCTCGCGGTCCCGCCCGGGGAGGTGCGCTGGGACGCCGAGACGATCAGGCGCTTCCCCCTGGAGCTGCCGGTGAGCTGGTAGCGGCTGCCGGGCGCGTGGCTCCGCGTGGTGCGGTACTGCCGCGGCGCCCGAACGCCCTCAGGGGCGGTCCACCTCGTGGAGGAACGCGGCGACGGTCGCGGTGTACTCCTCGGGGTGGTCGAGGTTGGGGAAGTGCGCGGCGTCCTCGATCACGGCCGTGCGGCCGTGCGGCGCCGCTTCGGCGATGCAGTCGGCCATGGCGCGCGGTTCGGGTGCGTCCTGCGCGCCGTTGAGGGCGAGTACGGGGACGGTGATCCGGGCCGCCCGGGCGGCGAGGTCCGGCACGCGGACGTGGTGGTCGGGCTCACCGGGCGCGTGCTTGCCGATGGTGTGCTGCCGCATCGCGCGCAGGCGGGCGTACACCTCTGGGCGTACGGCCTCGCGCGGGCGCCCGCGGCCGTGCACCCAGAGGTCGCTCACGTCGTGCCACGCCTCGATGTCACCGGCCGCCAGCGCCTGGAACGCCTCGATCTGGGCCTGCCGGGACCACGGGTCGGTGAACTCGCGTTCGTCCGCGCCGCCGCCGGAGACGACCAGGGCCCGGACCAGTTCGGGGTGTTCCAGCGCGGTCGCGACGGCGATCATCGCGCCCATGGAGACGCCGACGAGGGCGGCGGGGCCGACACCCAGATGGCGCAGCAGCTCGGCGAGGTCGTCGGCCTGTCGGAACGGGCGGCTCGCGTTCGCGGACCGCCCGTGGCCACGGGCGTCGGGCGCGATGACGCGAAACTCCTTCGCGAGGACCGGGATCTGCTCGTCCCACATGGTGTGGTCCACGAAGCCGGCGTGCAGCAGCACCACGGGGAGGCCGGCGCCATGGGTGTCGCGGTACGCGAGCGCGCCGTCGGAGGACTCGAAGAAGCGGAGGTCTGTGACTTCACTCATGACAACCAGGTTGTCATGAGTGGGAGAGAATGACAACTTGGTTGTCATATACCATCGGCCTGTGAGTGATGAAGAGCGTGAACGCCCGCTGTCCCCGGCCGAGGCGGGGCCGCGGCTGATGGAGATCTTCGCCCTGGTGGGACCGCTGTACCGGCGGGTCCAGCGGCAGATCGAACGGGACGCCCCGCGGCAGGGCCTGTCGGTGGGGGTGCGCGCGGTGCTGGACCTGCTGCGCGAGCACGGGCCGATGACGGTCCCCCAGATGGGCCGGGCACAGTCGATCAGCCGTCAGTTCGTCCAGCGGACGGTCAACGACGCCGCGGCGGACGGGCTGGTGGAGGCCGTGCCGAACCCCGCGCACGCGCGGTCCTCGCTGATCCGGCTGACCGACGCCGGCCGCGCGGCGATCCAGGCCGTCGTCGCCCGGGAGCACGAACTGCTGGCCGAGGCCGCGGACGATCTCACACCGTCGGACGTGGACACGTGTGTGCGGGTGCTGAGCCGGATGCTGGCCCTCTTCGAGGACGTCGACGGCTGAGGGCGCCGGCCTCGGCAGCCCGTCGCAGCTCACTTCCACCGGCGTGCGCCGTCCGCGCCGCGCCACTCGTCGTACACCGCCCGCGTCATCCGTCGCCGTCCGCCGGGCCGTCGTACGCCGGCTGCCACATCCGGGACGCCGCCATGCCGTGCCGGCGTTGGCCGCGGCCCGCGGGCCGTGACACCGAGCGCGACGTCGCCGGCGAACACCGGCAGCCCGTCTTCGCCGCGCCGCGCCGGGATGCCGGGGAGGCGGCTGACCCGCTCGCCCGCCGCGTCGACCGCACCTCGGACGCGCTGCGGGGCGTGACCGAGACGGAACCGGCCGCGAAGGACACGGCCGGCACGACTCCGGCGACGCGGAGGCCGTCATCGGGACAAGGGGCCTGCCGCCGCCGTATGGACGGCAGTTCTCCGGAGCGGCCCGCAGGGACCGAAGGGACCGGTGCGGCGAACTCGGCGGTAACAACCGGGCCCGGTCGGGACACTCGGCGTTTCGGCCACCGCGCCGCGGCGCGAACTCCCCGTACGACAACGGTCGACGCGTCGCACACCCCGTGAGAACCGCTCCGTTCCCGGGAGCGCGGACCGACCGAAAGACATGTGTTCGAAGTGCGGCCGGCGTCGTTGGACCCGGTGACACGGAAGCGACGTCACGAGGGGGCCGACGTTGGCGACGACCGGACCACACCACGAGCCCGAACGGGACACACGGAAGGCAGCGCGGGGTTCGGCGCGGGAAACGGCACGCGCGGAGCGGACGACGAGCACCCCGCCGAAGGCCACGGGAGCGGCGCCCGCCCGGCACCCCGGCGGTGCGCGGTGAGCGGCGGGCGGCACACCGAACCGCTGGACGTGCACCTGATCCTGCGCCGGGAGACCGGCGGCGGACCGCGGGTCCTGCTGTCGCGCCGGGCCGGTCCGGTGTACGCGACCGGGCTGTGGCATCTGCCGTCCGGACACCTGGACGGCCCCCACGAGGACGTCGTCACCGCCCTGGTCCGCGAGGCCGGGGAGGAGACCGGCGTCGTCGTCGACCCGGCCGACGTCCGGGCCGCCGTCACCGTGCACCACCGCGGCCCCGGCGGCTCCTCCCGCACCGGCTTCTTCTTCGAGGTCCTGCGGTGGACGGGTGAACCCCGCATCGCGGAGCCGGACCGCTGCGACGGGATGGAATGGGCGCCCCTGGACGCGCTTCCCGCCGGCATGGTGGCGTACTGCCGTGCGGGTCTGGACGCCTACCGGGCCGGCGCGCGACTCGCGATCCACTTCCAGTCGCCCGGTGACGCCGTGGCCCACGTACCCGGCGCCGACCGCCTCCGCCTCGTCCCGGACGTCTGCGCCCCGGCACCCGCCACGACGAGGGGAGGCGCGTCGTGACCGCGAAGGGGGGACCCGACACTCGTGCGGGGCTCCGACCGGGCGGCTTCCCGGACGGGCCCCGCAGCGCGCCCGCGAGCGGCGCGAGGGCGGCCCGGCGTGGGGGCCGGAATCGGCGTGATGCAGGATCACCTCCGTGAACAACACCAGCAGACGCACCGTCCTCGCCTCCGTCGCCGCCGTCGCCGCCGGCCTGCCCACCCTCAACGCCGTGACGGGCAGCGGCGCGACCCCGGCCGCGGCGGCCGACCAGTACGCGTCCAACTCCGAGCTGTACACCCGCACCGCGGACCGGGAGGGCATCGACTGGGTGCGCAGGTTCCGCGTCGGCGCCCCGGCGCAGCTCACCGACAACGCGCGCGGCACCAGCATCCCCGTCGGCAGCACGGCCGTGATCGCGCCGCACGGTGGCGGGATCGAGGCGGGCACCAGTGAACTGTGCCTGGCGATCGCCGGGTACACCCCTTTCGACACCAGCACCGACCCGGCGAGCGCGGCACTGCCGGGTGAACCGCAACGTGACTACTGGATGTTCGAGGCACTGGCCAACTCCGCCGCGCAGCACGTCACATCGACCCACTGCGACGACCCGGCCGCCCTGGCCGTGTGCACCGCCAACCTGTACGCCGTCTCCCTGCACGGGTTCGACGACACCGCCGTGAAGAAGATCAACATCGGCGGCCGGGACGCGCGGCTCCGGCGCAATCTGCTGGCGGCGTTCACCAAGTACGGTCTGACCTCCCCCGCGGCCAGGCCCGAGTGGAACGTCACCGTGGTGCTCGCGGGCGCCGACGACCCCATCAACGGCGACGACCCGGCCAACATCGTCAACCGCACCCGGACCGGCGGCGGCGCCCAGCTGGAGCTGTCCACGGCGCTGCGCAAGGCGATGTTCGGCGACTTCTCCGGCGCGGCCAAGCGCAGGACGACGTTCGGCGTGCCGAGCGCCGACAGCCCTTACGCCGACCACTTCTGGAACGGCTTCGTCGGCGCCGTCCGGGAAGCGGTCAAGAACCACGAACTCGGCCTGGACGCCCTGCAGTAGGGCAGCTCGTGCGGCACTGCGCCCCGCGCCGACGGAGCGGGCGGACGGCGATCACGCGGGCGCGCCGACTCGTTTCCGGCCCCTTGAGGTGAGGGTCCGGAAACGAGCCGGTCACGACAGCGGGTCGTCCGGGGAAACAGGCGGTTCCTACCGTGACCGCTCATGGACACGAAGCCACGACTGTCGACGCCAGGCACCGCGAGGACCGCCGCCGACCAGGCGGTCAAGGAGACGCTGGAGGACTACACACTCCGTTTCGCGCCCCGCAGTTACCGCCGCTGGACCCCCATGGTCGTGGCCACCACCGCCCTCGGTGGCATCGCCTACATGGCCGACTTCTCCATCGGCGCGGGCATCGGCCTGACTCACGGTACCGGCAACGCCCTGGTGGCGATCGCGGTGGCCGCCGTGGTCATCTTCGTCACCGGCGTCCCGCTGGCGTACTACGGCGCCCGTTACAACCTGGATCTGGACCTGATCACCCGCGGCTCCGGCTTCGGCTACTACGGTTCGGTGCTGACCAGCGTCATCTTCGCCAGCTTCACCTTCATCTTCTTCGCCCTAGAGGGCTCGATCATGGCCCAGGGCCTTGAACTCGGCCTCCATCTGCCGGTGTGGATCGGCTACTTGGTCTCCACCTTCATGGTGATCCCGCTGGTGGTCTACGGCATGAAGGCGCTCAGCCGGCTCCAGGTGTGGACCACGCCCGTCTGGCTCGTGCTGATGGTCGCCCCCCTGGTGTATCTGATCGCCGAGGACCCCGGCAGCGTGGACCGGTTCCTCGCGTACGCGGGCACGGACGGCGACGGGGTCAACACGGCCTCGGTGCTGCTCGGTGCGGGTGTGTGCCTGTCGCTGATCGCGCAGATCGGCGAGCAGATCGACTACCTGCGCTTCATGCCGCCGAGGACCGGGGCGAACAGGCGCACCTGGTGGACCGCCGTGCTGATGGCGGGGCCCGGCTGGGTGGTGCTCGGCGCGTTGAAGCAGGTCATCGGCGTCTTCCTCGCCGTCTACATCCTGGCCAAGGTCGGCCCGGCCGCCGCCACCGAGCCGATCCAGCAGTTCCGCGGCGCGTTCGACGCGATGATGCCGTCCTGGCTGGTCGTCCCGCTCGCCGTGGTGCTGGTGGTGATCAGCCAGATCAAGATCAACGTGACGAACGCCTACTCCGGTTCGCTCGCCTGGACGAACTCCTTCACCCGCGTCACCGGGCACTACCCCGGCCGTATGGTCTTCGTGCTGGTCAACCTGGGCTTCGCGCTGGCCCTGATGGAAGCCGACATGTTCAGCTTCCTCAACGACATCCTCGGCTTCTACTCGAACTGCGCGATCGCCTGGGTCGTCACCGTCGCCACCGACATCGGCGTGAACAAGTACCTGCTCGCGCTCTCCCCGCGCCAGCCGGAGTTCCGGCGCGGCATGCTGTACGCCGTCAACCCCGTCGGAGTCGTCTCCTTCGTCGCCGCCTCGGGCCTGTCGATCGCCGCGTACTTCCACGCTTTCGGCGACACGCTCCAGCCGTACTCGCCCGTCGCCGCCGCCGTCATCGCCTTCGTGCTCACCCCGCTGATGGCGATCGTCACCAAGGGCAGGTACTACCTGCGGCGCGCCGACGACGGCATCGCCGAGCCGCTGCTCGACTCCGACGGCAATCCGAGCGCGGTCACCCTCGACTGCCACGTGTGCCTCAAGCCCTACGAGCGCCCCGACCTGACGGCCTGCCGGACCCACGACGCCGTGGTGTGCTCCCTGTGCCTGAGCACCGACAAGATCGGCGACCACGTACTGCCGGCGCAGCCTCCGGCGGCCTGAGTCCCGACGGTCCGCGGTGACCGGGGGCACGCATGGCGCAGAGCGGTGAACCGGCCCTCGACACGGGCCGGCCGCCGCGTGCCTCAGTCCTCGGTCGCCCACGGTCGCAGCTTCTCCGGGTTGCGGATCACCCAGATCCGGGTGACGACATCGTCGCGGACGTCGAAGGCGGCCACGGTGGCGACGGCGCCGTCCCGCAGGGCCACCAGGCCCGGCGTGCCGTTGACCGTGCGCTCCAGGAGTTCGAGTCCCGGCGCCCGGTCGGCGATGGCGGCCATGTACTGGGCGATGCGGGCCCCGCCCTCGACCGGGCGCGGGACGGTGCCGACCATGCCCCCGCCGTCGGCGGTCATCACGGCGGCCGGGTCGAGGAGTCCGACGAGGGCCGCGATGTCCCGGGTCTGCCACGCCTCCTTGACGTGCCTCACCACGTCGGCCCGGCGTGCCTCCGGCACCGGGGCGGCGTCGGGTGCGGCGGCCACCCGCCGCCGGGCGGCGGAGGCGAGCTGCTTGCAGGCCGCGGGGGTCCGGTCGAGGACGCCGGCGATCTCGGCGAACGGGTAGCGGAAGACGTCGTGCAGGACGAACGCCACGCGTTCGGCAGGCGTCATCGAGTCCAGGACGACGAGGAAGGCCATGGTCACCGACTCGTCCAGGACGATCTGGTCGGCGGGATCACCGGGACCGGCCGCGCCCGCGTGGTTCCACTCGGTGCGGTCGGGCAGCGGCTCGGGCAGCCACGCGCCGACGTAGCGTTCCCGGCGGGCGCGCGCCGAGCCGAGCAGGTCCAGGCAGATACGGCCGGTGACCGTGGTCAGCCAGGCGCCGGGGGACAGGATCTCCTCGCGCCGGGCGCGCGGCAGCCCGTACCAGCGTGCGTAGGCGTCCTGCACGGCGTCCTCCGCCTCGGTGACCGAACCCAGCAACCGGTAGGCGACGTTGATCAGTCGACGTCGCTCGCCGTCGATCCCGTCCACGCCGGTCCCGACAGTCCCCATGTGTACGGCCGCCCCCCGCCTTACCTTTCGCAGGCCCGTTTCGTCGGACCGGTGAGACCTTATCGACACTGCCCGAGGGCGGAAAAGGGGACTGTGACATGGCCACTGAGCTGACGGCGGACACCCGGCTCGCGAACGCGCGACGCCGCTTCCCGTTCCTGCGCATCGCGATCGCCGTGCAGACCCTGACCCTCTTCTTCCAGGCGGTCTCCGCGGGGCTGCTGCTGACCGCGCCGTACGGGGAGACGCTGCACGGTGCCGGAGCCCGGGTGATGTACGGGGCGTCGATGCTGTACGTGCTCGCGGCGGTGCTGGCGTGGAAGCCGGGTGGCGGCCCCTCCCGGCCCATCTGGCACGCGTCGGGGTTCCTCGCCCTCGCCTCGGTCCAGGTCGTGCTGGGCATCGCGCACGTGCCGTCGGTCCATCTCCCGCTGGGTGTCCTGATGTTCGGCCTGAGCGTGCTGGCGCTGGCCCGGCGCTGAGACGCGGTACGGGGCTCGCGCCGCCGGTCCGGGCGGGCATCACGCCCCGGTGCGTGATGCCCGCCCGACCGCCCCGGTCAGCCGTCGGAGTCGGGGTAGGTGCTGATCTCCACGAGGTTGCCGTCGGGGTCACGCAGATAGGTGCTCACGAAGGGGCCCCGGGCGCCGGTGCGCGGCACCGGGCCTTCCTCCGGGGTGATGCCGCAGGCCGCCAGGTGTGCCACGACCTGTGTCTGCGGGGTGTCGGTGACCAGGCACAGGTCGGCGCTGCCGGGGGTGGGGCGGGCGGCGTGCGGAAGGAGTTCGCGGCCGGCGGCGTGCACATTGATCTTGCTCGGGCCGAACGCCAGGGCGCGGCGGCCGTCGCCGAACGTCACCGGTTCCATGCCGAGGACGCGCCGGTAGAAGTCGACGGTCCGCTCGATGTCCGCGACGGTGAGCACCAGATGGTCGATGCCCGTGAGCCTCAGTCCCGTTGCGGCCTCCGGCCCGGCGTACGGTCCGAGCTGCCGTGCGCAGGCGGCCCACGCGTCGGCGGAGAGCAGGTCGCGGGCGCGGGCGAAGAGGCCGTACAGGGCGGCGCCGTGGCGCGCGGCCAGATCCTCGTTGTGCGCGAGGACGTCCAGTTCGTTGGCGGCGGTGATCTCCACGAAGGCGCGCAGGTCGGCGTCGGAGGGGGTGTGCTCGCCGCCGGTGAGGCGGTCGCGGAAGACCACCGGCCGGTCCCCGCCGAGCAGTGGGTACACGGCGTCCCGGTCGCAACTCCCGTAGAGGTGGACCAGCGCCTCGGCGCGCTCGCCGACGAGAGCGGCCAGTGTGGCGCGTTCGGTCGTCGCGAGCAGGGCCTCGTCGAACCCGTCGGTGCCGTAGGCGGCGTGGCACAGCCCGGCCGCCTGGACGTCGGGGTCGGCGCCCCACTTGGCCAACAGCTGTGCGACTCGGGACAGATGGGCGAGCAGGGTACCGCCGGGGTGGGGCAGGCGGTCGGCGCCGCGTTCGCGCAGGAAGTCCTCGACGTGGGTCAGGGGGTACTCGGGTTCGCTCGGGCTCGTCGTCACGTCACGAAGTCATAGCCGTGACGTGTCGGCCGGAGCAACCCGTTTCCGGTGACGCCGCGGCCTCGCTCCCCTGGACTGAAGCTGGTCGAGCGCGGTCAAGGGGTGTCGTTCCCGACCGCCCGGAAGCGCTGGGCGACGACGAGGGTGTCGTCGCCGACGACCGGCGTACGCCCCAGGAACTCGCTCACGCCCTCGCTCCGGAAGAACTCCTCGTGGGCCGTCTGCCACGCCGCGGCATCGTGGTAGCCGCGTCCCTCGGCGCGGGCGAAGTCGTCGTCGATCTCCTTCATGGGGACGACCCGTACGTCGACGAGTTCGATCGTGACGGCCGGACGCCCGTCGGAATCGAGCACCGCGAACCGCTGTCCGGCCGTCGGCACGGCCTCCCCTGCGTGCTCGTAGATCTCCAACAGCCCGGTGAGCGCGGTCTTCTCGCCGCTCTGGATCGCCGCGACGCCACGGTCGCGTTCCGGACCGGGAAAGGCGAGTTCGAGCGTCGGCAGCTCGTCGTGTCCCATCGGGCGAGCGTACGAAGCCCGAGCGCGCCGATCAAGGGGTGCCCGGTGACGAGATCCACCGCGTACGGCCGTCGGGGGGCGGCCGGCTGCGGGTGCCGCCGCCGGTGGCGCGTGTTCCCGGCCGGCCGGGAAGACGGCCGTACGGCTGGAGGGGCCTGTCACGGCAGGTGACTCCAGGCGCCGACTTCTTGCGCGTTCAATAATGCAGCGCCGAAAGGAACCCTCTCCGGCACGGCACTTTCCCGTGCCTCCCCCGCCCGCGCCGTTTGCGGACTCGGCGGCCGCGCTGTGCGATGGTGACCGTCACCGGTGTGAACCAGGTGGCGTAGCAGTTGATCAGGGCACTCGCGCCGGTGAGGTCGGCGGGCGGAAGGAGCGGGTGCGATGAGCGGAGAAGAGCGGCGCCTCGAGTGGCCGGACCGTCCGGGGGACGGCGCCGCGGCCCCGAGCGGGCTGCTGGACCTGCTGGGCGTCGCCGCGGTGCTGGTGGAGACCGACGGCCGCATCGACATGTGGAGCCCGCAGGCCGAGGAGCTGTTCGGCTACACCCGCGCCGAGGCCGTCGGCCGGTACGCCGCGCCGCTGCTCCTGCACCCCGAGCACCGGGAGGCCGCGATCAGGCTGTTCGCCGAGGTGATGGCGACCGGCCGGGGCTGGGCCGGGGCGTTCCCCGTGCGGCACAAGGACGGCAGCACCCGGCTGGTCGAGTTCCGCAACATGCGGCTGACGGACAGCCTCGGCGACCACTACGCCCTGGGCCTGGCCACCGACCGGTCCACGGTCCAGGAGGTGGAGCGGCAGGTCGCCCTGTCCACCCGGCTGGTCGCGCAGGCGCCGATCGGACTGTCCGTGCTGGACACCGGTCTGCGCTACCTCGCAGTCAACCCGGCCCTGGCCGCGATGCACGGCGTCGCCGAGGCCGACCACATCGGCCGGCGCTTCCGCGACCTCCTGCCGGGCCCGGCGTTCGAGGACGTGGAGCGGGCCATGCGGCAGGTCCTGGCCACCGGCGTCCCGGTCGTGGACCAGGAGGTGGTGGGGCTCACCGCCGCGGACCCCGAGCACGAGCACGCCTGGGCGGTGTCGCTCTACCGGCTGGAGGACCACCACGGCCATGTGCTGGGCGCCGCCAACGTGGTGGTGGACGTCACCGACCGGTACCGGGCGGCCAGGGAGGCCGACCGGGCGCAGCGCCGTCTGCGGCTGATGGCCACCGGTTCGGCCGGCATCGGCACCACGCTGGACGTGGAGCGCACCGCGCGGGAGCTGGCCGACGTCGTGGTGCCCGGCCTGGCCGACATGGTCGCGGTGGACCTGCTGGACTCGGTCCTGCAGACCGGTCGCACGGACGTGGGCGAGGAGCCGGCGCTGTTCCGCGCCCTGGCGGTGAAGATCGCCTACGCCACGGACGCCGAACGGGCGCTCGTCCCCCCGGGCCACCTCACCGCGTACCACGCCGGCCATCCGGCGGCCCACTGCGTCCGCACCCGGCGACCCGTGCTGATCACCCACCTGGACAGCGGGGACACCGGGCGCGTCGCCGCCGACTCCGACGCCGCCCGGCTGCTCGCCGAGGCCGGGGTGCACACCCACATGGCCGTGCCCCTCACCGCCCGCGGGCACGTCATCGGCGTGATGGGCCTGGCCCGCGCCCGCAACCCGCAGCCCTTCGACGAGGACGACCTCACCCTCGCCTGCGAGCTGGCCTCGTGCGCCGCGCTGAGCATCGACAACGCCGTCCTGCACCAGCACATCCGCAGCGCCGCCGAGACCCTCCAGCGCAGTCTGCTGCCGCGCCTGTCGCCCCGCCATCCCGGTCTGGAGGTCGCCGCCCGCTACCGGCCCGCCCAGGCTTTCAGCGAGGTCGGCGGCGACTGGTACGACGTGATCCCGCTGGACGGGGACCGGACCGCCCTGGCGGTGGGCGACGTCATGGGCAGCGGCATCCCGGCGGCCACCACGATGGGCCGGCTGCGCACCGCCACCTCCACCCTCGCCGACCTCGATCTGGGCCCGGCCCGCATCCTCACCCACCTGGACAAGATCACGCTGGGTCTCGACCCGTACATCGCCACCTGTGTGTACGCGGTCTACGACCCCCACCACGCACAGCTGCGGGTGGCCTCGGCCGGTCATCTGCCGCCGGTCCTCGTCCGGGCCGGGCAGGCGCCCGAACTCCTCGATCTGCCGAGCGGCATCCCGCTGGGGGTCGGCGGCGCCCCGTTCCAGGCCACCACGCTCCCGCTGCGGCCGGGTGACCAGCTGGTCCTGTACACGGACGGACTGGTCGAGACCCGCAACGACCCCATCGACGAGCGGCTGGAGGACCTGCTGCGGCTGCTGTCGGCGCCGTACGCCTCCGCGGAGGAGACCTGCGACCAGCTCCTCAAGCAACTGCGGCACCCGGCCGGGCACGACGACGTCGCCCTGCTCGTCGCCCGCGCGCACCCGCTGACGGCGGACGGCGTGCCGGGCCCGGCCCGGGACTGATCACACCCGGCGCCATACCCCTCGCGGGGCCGACCGCGCCGCCGTCGCCGCCGAGTGCGACCGCTCAGCCGGTCCCCTCGCCGTGCGGTCCGGCGTCGCGCTGTGCGCCGCCGTGTGCCAGGGCGTCGGCGGCCCGGCTCCGGAAGGCGCGGAACCGGCGCAGGTACGACCGTGCCATGGGGCCGGGCGGGACGCCGCGGGCGAAGGCCCGCATGTTGCGCTCGCCGGTGTTGTAGCCGAGGGCGAGGAGTTCGTCGCGGGTGTAGCGGCGCACATGCCGCCGCGGCAGGCTCCGGTCGAGGTCGCTCAGGTGCAGGGCCGCCGCGTGGACGGCGAAGGCCGGGTCCTCGCGCAGGTCCCGCCACGGCCGCGACAGGCCGTGGGTGCGGCGCACCCTCTCGAACGTCGCCCGGTGCATGTTGGCGACCCCGAAGGACGCCCCGGGCTTCCACCACTGCCACAGGCGTTCCAGCAGCGGGTGGTGGGGTTTGTACGCCTCGTTGTGGAGCACGGTCATCACGAGCAGGGGCGGCACCCCGGCCGTCTCGGCGGCACGCACCACGTGTGCGGCGTAGTCGGCCGGGTCGTAGCCGCCGGGCCGCAGCGGCGGCGTCCTGGCCGCGCCGCCGTCGCCGTCCGCCGGCTCCACCGGCCGCCGCTCCGGCGCCGCCGCGGTCCGCTCGCTCATCCCCGCCCGCCTTTCCCCTGCCGTCCGCCCTCGCCCGGGCCGGCAGGCCGTCCGCTGTCCTGAGACCCGCATGCCCCCGCGCCCCCGCCTCAACCACGGTTCACACCACCGGCCCGCGGTCACCCGCTTGCCGGGCGCGCAGCCGGGCGCCGGTTCGGCGGTACGTCACCCCGCCGCCGCCCGCTCCGCTCCCAGCCGTCCTCGGTGCGCCGCCGACGCCCCGTGTCGAACGCGTAGACGTCCTTGTCCGCGCAGACCACGAGCCGCCCGCCGGGGGCGAGGTCCAGCGCGTCCACCGCGACCGGGCCGGGCAGGGCGAACGTGTCGACGTGCCGTGCGGCCCGGAACGGATGCCGGCCGTGGTCCGCTTCCCACACGGTCACCCGGCCCGTGCCGTCGCCCGTGGCCAGCAGCAGCCGCCCTTCCAGCAGGCGCGCCGCGAGCGCGGTCGGCGCGGCCGGGTGTTCCGCGACGACGGCCCCGTGATCCGTCGTGCCGTCCCAGAGGCGTACGGTGCCGTCCGCGCCCGCGACGACGGCCAGCGGGCGGCCGTGCGAGCGGACGCAGGCCACCGCCCTCGCCGGCACCGGGCTCTTCAGCTCCCGTACCTCGTGGGCCGGGCCGAGCAAGCGCCACAGGCGTACCGGCCCGTCCTCCTGCGCGGAGACGACGGCGAGCCGGCCGCCCTGCGGGGCGCAGGCCAGCGCCGTCACCCGGGCGGTGTGGCCGCGCAGGTCACGCAGCGGGGCGCCGCTGATCAGGTCCCACACCCGCAGGCAGTGGGTGTGGTCCGCCGTGACGGCGACGGTCTCCCCGCGGTGACGGCCGATCGCGGCGGCCGTGGCCCAGCGGCGCGCGTACGGTTCCATCGTGATGCCCCTGGCCAGGTCCCACACCTCCGCCGGCCGGTTGACGGCCAGGGTCAGCGCATAGGCGCGGCCGTCGACGGCGGTCGCCGCGACGCCAGTGAACAGGGAGACGCCGTCGCCGACATGGCGTACGGCGGGGGTGCCGGTCTCCGCCCACCAGCTGCGGATCGTGAGGTCGCGGCCCGTCGTCACCACCATCGGCCGGCCGCCGCGCAGCAGCGAGGCGACACCGCTGACGGCGCGGGTGTGACCGTCGCTGGCGGAGCCCGGCGGCGGGGTCAGGTCGCACACGTGCAGCGTGCCGTCGGCCGCGCCGACGAGCGCGGTGGTGGCGTCGCCGCCGGGGGTGTCGGTGTGCAGGGCGGTGAACCGCACGGCCGCCGCGGGAGCGCCCACCGCGGAGCCGGCCGGCCGTCGGGGCGCGGAGGAGGCGACCAGGCGGCGGGTCTCCAGGTCGAGCACGTGCAGGGAGGCGTCCTCGCAGGCGACGACGGCGACGGGGCGGCCGCCGAGTTGCGCGCAGGAGACGGCCGTGGCGGGTGAGGGCGGCGCCCAGGCGGCGACGCCGCGCGGCGGGGAGAGCCGGCGCAGGGACCAGATGCGCACCGCCTGCCGGTCGGCGGTGACGGCGACCGGCAGGCCGTGGACGAGGGCGCAGCCGACCGCGCGTAACGGTGGGCGGTCCGGTACGGCGGCCGAGGCCGTGCTCCGGCCCTCCGCGGGGTCCCAGAGGTGGAGGACGCCCTGGGAGTCGCCGGTGACGATGACCTCCCGGCCCAGTCTCGCGGCCGGGGTGGCCGCGGCGGGGTCGGCGTCGACGGTCGACGTCGCCAGGTTCCCGGTGCAGCCGTCCGGCAGTTCCAGCCGGTGCTGGAGCGGGGCCGCGGTGGCGAGGTCCCAGGTCCGCAGGACGCCGTCCTCGGCGGCGCCGACCACGATCCGCCGGCCGAGCAGACCGAGGGTGACCAGGCCCGTCACCGCTGCCGGCGGCTCCTCGCCGGCCGGGCGGTCCGCGGTGTGCCCCTCGCCGGTGGCGAGGTCGTGGACGTGCACGGCGCCGGTCGCGGTGCCGGTGACGAGCAGCTTGCGGCCCTCGCAGTCGGCGGCGGTCAGCGCCGTCAGGGGCTCGGCGGCGGCGCGGACGGGGAGTTCCAGCGGACGGCCGGTGGCCAGGTCCCAGGCACGCGGTTCCGGGCCGTCTGCGGCGACGGCGATCTGCCGTCCGGCCAGCTTCGTACGGCAGAGGGCGACGACTGGCCCGCCGGCGCCGTAGGCCAGGGGCTGTACGGACAGGGCGGCGCGGGAGCTGCCGGCCGCTGCCCACGCCGGACGCCACCGGCCGGGCGGGCAGCTCACGTTCAGCTCGGCCAGCAGGGCGGTGTGCCGGTGCCGGGCGGCGTCGCAGGCGAGGATGTGGCGGCGTTCGTCCGGGCCCGCGCTCCGGTGCAGATCGAGGTGGTCGCGGTAGACGGCCGCGGCCAGGCGCGCCTCGTCGGAGCGTAGTCCGTGCAGCAGCGGTGCCAGGCCGGAGGGGTGGGCGTGCACCAGGAACCCGGCGTCGCCGACCAGTTCGTCCAGGCGCCCGGCGGCGGCCGCCTTGGCGGGCAGCCGGCGCAGCAGGTACGGGTCGGCCTCGCGCCACTGCCGGCGGCCGGCGGCGTCGCGCGGTACGGCGCGCAGCATCCGCCGGTACCAGTGGTCCTCGGCGTCGGGAGGCGCGTCGTGCCGCAGGTCGTCGGCGAGCGCCTGGTGGTAGAGCCGGTAGACGCAGCGTCCGTCCTCGTCGAGGCTTTCGACCAGGTAGGGGCCGACGGCGTCGCTGCGCAGCAGTTCCAGCAGGTCTTCGGTGGTCCGGCCGGCCAGGTCGGGCCGGGGCGCCGCGAGCGCCGCCCAGTGAGTCAGGGGCATGCCCTGGCCGTCGGCGTAGGCGAGCGGTCTGAGCAACCGCCGTACGCGTACGACCTCGTGGGGCGGGAACTGCTGGGCGAGGGCCCAGCGGAAGGCCCGGCCGATCGCGGCGGCGGGACCGCCCGTGGTGTCGGGCAGGTCCGGAGCGACGGGTTCGGCCGGGCCCGGCGGGGTGACAGCGGCCGTCGCGCGGGCGATGAGCCGGGCCACCAGGTAGAGGGGGTGCGCCCTGCCCGCGATCTCGGCGGCCGTGGCGGTGACGAAGGCGTCGGGGAGCCGGGTGTCGCTGCCGGGGCCGTGCGGGGCGCGCAGCAGTCGCTCGCAATAGGCGGTGAGGTCGCCGACGGCCGTCCACTTCGCTTCGGCGAGGTCCATCTTGTGCACCGGGAGCCCGGCCGCGGTGAGCACGCCGACGATGTGGGGCCGGGTGCCGATCAGCAGGCGCAGGCGGGGCGACTCGGCGACCAGGTGGGTGAGGAAGCGGGCGATGCGGCGTTCCTCGTCGTGGGTGACGCCGGACTCGTCGAGCGCGTCGACGACGACCGTGGCGACGGAGTCCAGGCGGTCGAGGCGTTCGCGCAGCCCGCTCTCGGTGGGCTCGGCCGCCTGCACGGCGGCGGCGAGGGCGGCGACGACCTGGGGCAGGGTGAGGGCGCGGGCGTGCACGGCGGCGGTGATGGCGCCGCGCCGCGGTGCGGTGCCGGGCGTCACGGTGCCGGCCGGGACGGTGTCGCGGACGTCCGGGTCGGCCAGGGCGACGAGGCGGCCCAGGAGCGCGGACTTGCCGACGCCGGGCGGGCCGGTCACGACGGCGAGGCGGGTGGCCGGGTGGCGCTCGCCGCCGAGCCAGGCGGCGAGTTCTCTCAGGGCGCGGGTGCGGCCGGTGAAGTAGTGGCCGGTGTCGGCGGCCGTCTGCCGTCCGGTGCCGCGCGGAGTGAAGTGCTCGGCGAGATCCGTCCGCCGGCGGCGCTGCTCGGCGAGTTCGTACGGTACGGCACGGCCCAGGGCGCGGACGAAGTAGCGCTGTTCGGCGACGTCGAACTCGCTGCCCGCGGTGCGTAGTTCGGGTACGTAGTGCGGGTTCGGGAAGAAGCCGGTGGTGGGGTCGCCGGGCACGGTGTCGTCGCACAACTGGGCCCAGTCGGCGCGTTGTTCGATGCCGCGCCGCTGGAACTCGGCGTTGAGGGCGCCGGTCAGGTCGGGCAGGCTGATGTGGCTGGCGCGGTGCCCGAGGCGGGCCTCGTCGGCGAGGACGTGGGCGAGCGCGGCGCTGAAGGCGCCGTCCTGTGCCTCGTCGGTGATCCGGGCGGCGCTGAGCACGCCGAAGGACTCGAGGTACCGGTGGTCGGCGCCGGGCGCGTGGGCGAGGGCGAGTTTGGCCCGGACGGCGTGGCGTACGGCGTCCACCGCGCCCTGTCCGGCGTAGCAGGCGTCCAGGACGAGCAGGAGCCGCCGTACACCTTTGAGGGCGGGCAGTTCCACGAGGTGGCGGGCGGCGAGCGCGCTGACGCGCACTTCGGCGGCGCCCGGGTCGGAGTCGGCGCACATCAGGTAGTGGGCGCCGCCCTCCTCCTGACCGTGGCCGCTGTAGTGGACGAGGAGGGTGTCCGCGTCGTCGAAGCCGTCGGTGAGCCAGCGCAGCAGGGGGCGCAGCACGTCGTCGGGGGTGGGCGGGTCAAGGATGCCGTCGGGGAAGGCGGGCACCGGTTCGTACCCGAGTCCGGCCAGGGCGGCGAGGACGGCCGGGAGGTCCTTGGCGACGCCGGGCAGCGCGGGCAGTTCGGCGTGCGTGTAGCGTGCGGCGCCGACGGCGAGCGCGTAGCGTCGCGGCGTGGCCGCGCTCATCGGGCCGCCACGAGGCCCTCGCCGATGGCCGCGCCGGTCTCGCGGGCGGTCAGGTGGCGCAGCGCGTCGTGCGCCTTCCAGCCGTTGGCCACGGGGATGTCGCGCAGTACGGCGCCGGGTCGTGCGTCGGCCGTTCCGGGGCGGGGTGCGAACAGTGGGCTGAGTTCCTTGACCGAGGCGACCACGTCGTTCCGGTCCGCGAGGTTGGTCCAGCGGTCCAGGCCGGCCGGCCAGTGACCGTGCCCGGCGGCGGGGGCGGGGCGCAGCCGGTCGAAGACGAGGGCGGGCATGCCTAGCGGGGAGCCGAGGGTGACCAGGGTGCGCACGGGCCGGTCGGGCCGGGCGCACAGGCTCTCGTAGGCGACGACGGAGCCCAGCGAGTGGCCGACGAGGACGGTGGTGTCGGGGCCGATCCGGGCGTCGACGGCCGCGGCGGCGCGGGCGCGCACGGTGTCATCGGTGAAGTAGCGGCGCACCTGCCGCAGCACGCCGAGCAGGAACCGTTCGGCCACCGGCCCCGGCAGGAACGGTGAGCGCAGCAGGACGTTCAGCGCGCGCTGGAGGCTGCGCGGGGTGGGGGCCTTGGTCGTGGCGCGGGCGGCCGGGTCCGCCGTCGGCGCGGCGGCGGCCGCCAGGGCTTCCAGCAGGGCCTGTTCGTAGGGATCGGTGAGGTCGGCGACGGAACGCGGCGCGGGCGGTTCGCCCTTGCGGCCCACGGCGCGGAAGGCGTCTCCGTAGAACGCGACGTCGATGTCGTCCGGGGTGAGGGCGGGGTCGGTGATGTCCCCTGCCGTGGCGGCGAGTTCGACGCCGTCGGCGAGGGCGGCGGCGACCGGGTCCCGCAGACTGCGCCGCCCGACGTATTCCTGCCCGATCCCGTGCACCACCACGACGCGCGCCACGTCGTCCCCCTCTCGCCGCCACCGTTACTCCTCCATGATTCCGCAAGTGGCCTCGCCAGGAGGGGCAGTTGGGCGCTACGGGGTGTGCTGGAGCGTGTCGGTGCGGGCCACCGGGTCCGCCGCCTCGGCCGCGCGCCGGTGGGCGGCCCGGCGGGCGACCGGGTCCATGACGTACGCGGCCACCGCCGTCAGCAGGCCGAGCAGCAGCCAGCCGGGGGCGCCCCGGTCCAGGAGCAGCCAGGTCACGATCAGCGGACCGAGGGTGCGGGCGACGGTCACTCCGGTTCCGAACAGCCCCTGGTACTCCCCCATCCGGTCGGCCGGGGCGAGGGCGAAGGAGAGCTGCCACGATCCGGCCGACTGCTGCATCTCCGCCACGACCTGGAGTACCGCGCCGGCGGTCAGGATCGCGGTCGCGGGCCACGCCGACCGTCCCGCCGACAGCGCGAACACCGCGCAGGATGCGGCCGTCACGAGCCCGGACCGGCGCAACACCCTGACGGCGCTGCCGAGTCCGGTCACGGATCTCGCCGTGCGCACCTGGAACAGCGTCACCGCGAGGGTGTTGAGGACGAACAGTCCGGACGCGAGCCAGGCGGGCGCCCCGGTGCGTTCGGTGATCCACAGCGGCAGCGCGAGGCTGAGCAGCGGCAGCCGCAGCAGCAGCACGGTGTTGAGGAGGGCGAGCAGGGAGTACGGCCGGTCGCGGAGCACCGCGAACCGCCGCCCGCCGCCCGCACCGGCGGGCGCGGGGACGCGTACGGCGGGCAGCCGCAGCAGGAGCAGCGCGCAGACGAGGAAGCAGAGCGCGTCCAGGGCCAGCGCGCCCCGGTACGCCGGAGCCGTCCCGACGCTCAACGCCACCCCGCCGAGCGCCGCGCCCACCGCCAGTCCGCCGTTGAGCGTCGACTGCAGGCGCGCGAGCAGTCCGGTCCGTTCCCCGGCCGCCACCAGGTGGGCCAGCAGCGCCTGGCGGGCCGCGGCGAGCCCGGACTGGGCGGCGGCGTAGCAGCAGGCCGTGAGGACGAACGGCGCGAACCCCCGGACCAGCAGGAAGGAGGCGACCGCCGCGGCGGTGCCGAGCGCCAGCAGCACCGACGTACCGCGCGGCCCGTGCCGGTCCGCGAGCCGCCCGACCGGCACACCGACCAGCGAGCCGACTCCCCAGGCGAGGGTCAGCCCGAGTCCGACCCGGGCCGGGGCGAGTCCCGCGATCCGGGTGAAGTACAGCGCCGAGGTCACGTAGTAGGCGCCGTCGCCGATGGAGTTGGCGAGCTGGGCGAAGGCCAGGGAGCGGCCCGGTCGGTGCGTCATACCGGTGACGGTAGAGGGTCGGTGGACCGCTGGTCAGACCCAATCCCGGTCCGTCCCGCTGCCCCACTTCCGGTTCGCCCGCTCCGTGGGCCCGCCGGGGAGCTGGCCGTCACGGTGGATCACTCCGCTGGTGTCCCGTACCGTCCCCCGGCGACCCCTGGGGTCTTCCGTTTGGACCAGGCCGGATCAGGGAGCGGGGTCCGGTGAGGGGGGGCGCCTCCCACCCCGTCCAGGCAGTGGGGGAGCGTCACAAGGCGGAGGAGGGCGGCATGGCGGAGCCATGGCGACCGACGACGACACCGTGAGGGGCGGTGCCAGACCCCGCGGGCCCGGCATGATCCAAGTGAAATGCCCTAGTCGAGGCCGGGCGGAGAGGGCCGGTGGGCTGACCGGTGGGCGTCGAGGTCGGCGCGGCCGCCGGCGCCGAGGACTCCGGTGTCGGCGACCAGGCGCGTCGAGGACTGGCGGCGCAGTTCCCGCCGGGCGACCCGGGTGACGAGGGGCGGGAAGGCGGGGCGCAGGGGCTGGCACCAGCGCAGCCAGGGGGGCGCGTAGATCTGGTGGGCCCGGTGGGTGATCCCGGCGGTCAGCCAGTCGGCGACCTGGGCGGTGCTGTGCACGGCGCGGGTGAAGCGGGGCTGGTTGCGCCTGAGGGCCCGCAGGACGGGGTGGTCGTCGATGCCGGTGACCATGTCGGTGGCGGTCCAGTGCAGATAGGCGATGCCGACGGTGATCCCGTCGGGTTCGACCTCGCCGCGCAGGGCCTGGGCGAAGGACTCGACGCCGGCCTTGGAGGCGCAGTAGGCGCTCATCATCGGGGCGGAGCCGAACGCGGCGGTCGAGGCGATCTGGAGGAAGTAGCCGCGGGTGCGGGTCAGTTGGGGCAGGAATGCCCGGGCGGTGTTGGCGGAGCCGGTGAGGTTGACGTCGACGACCCGCTGCCACAGGTCCGCCGGGGTGTGCGCGAAGGGGCCGGCGGCGGCGATGCCGGCGTTGGCGACGACCACGCTCGCCGGTCCCAGCTCGGCGGCGATCCGGCGGGCGGCGTGTGCGAGCGCGGCGGGGTCGGTGACGTCGGCCTCGACGCAGACGGTCGGGCCGGGCAGGGACTCGGCCGCGCGGCACAGGGTCTCCTCCTCTCGCCCGACCAGCGCGACGAGCATCCCGGCCTCGGACAGGCGCCGGGCGAGGGCCTTGCCGACCCCGCGCGCGGCGCCGGTCACGACCGCGACCCGGCCCCGCAGCGGCGGGACGGGACGGCGGCGCCGGCCGGATCCGGGGATGACACGCATGGGCTCTCGTTCCGTCGCGGCCGTCTGCCCCACCGACAGCGGCATCCCTACCGGCATACCCGGTCGGCGCCGTCCGCTCCGGCACTGCCACCCGATCGGCGCAGCCCCGGAATGACCAGGGGGTCGGGACGGTGGACCGTCCCGGCATGCTCCGGGCGAAGCGGCCGCACCCGGTCTTCCCGCATCCGGTCTTCCCGCATCCGGTCTTCCGCCCCCGCCCGCCGCTTGGGCGGCGCACGCCGCCGTCCCGCCCGGGCGTGCCATTTGAAGCGGGAGCGGCGGTCAACTCCCGCGCGGGTTCAAAAGGTTGTCGGCGATGATGTCCACCAGGGCAGGTGAGACGGGCGAGCCGGTCAGGGCGCGGTAGACGAGCGGGCCGGTGATCGCGTCGAGCGTGGTGTCGGGGTCGAGATCGAGTGCGACCTCGCCGGCGACGATCGCTCGCCTGAGCATGTCGCGTTCCTGGGCGCGGCGGGGGCCGAGGTAGCGCTCGTGGAAGCGCTCGGCCGTGCCGGGGTCGTGCTGCGCCTCGGCGAGCAGGGCGAGCAGCACCTTCCCGGCGGGATCGTCCGTGAGGAAGCGCGCGAAGTCGCGGAGGTAGCCGCGGACGCTCTCGGCCGTGGGCTGCTCCGTCGGCACGGGCAGCCGTTCGCCGCTGTCCTCGATGAGGGTGTCGAGCAGGATCTCGACCTTCGAGGGCCACCAGCGGTAGATCGTCTGCTTGGCGACCCCGGCCCGGCGGGCGATCGCCTCGACGGTCAGCGCGCCGAAGCCGCGCTCGGCGAGCAGGTCGTCCGCCGCGTGCAGCACGGCGAGACGTGCGGCCTCGTCGCGCCTGTTGCCGGAGCGCGGCCGGCGGGGCTGGGGGCTGGCTGCGGACATGCGGCACACCCTACCGGGCAGTCGGCCCCACCTGTTGTCTAGACGCAACGCCGCGTCTACTGTGAGGCCTCGACCACCGAGGAGTGAACATGTCCGTCATGCCCGACCAGCCGGCCCCCCTCTCCGACCGTCACGCCCTTCTCATCGGAGCCTCCCGCGGGTTAGGGCTCGCCCTCGCCGGCGAACTCGCCGGGCGCGGCTGGCAGGTCATCGCCACCACGCGCCGACCGGGCGGTGAGCTGCGGGTGCGCGCCGACGCCTCGAACGGACATCTGACCGTCGAAACCCTGGAGATGACCAGCTTCGCACAACTCGTCGCTCTGCGTGAGCGCTTGAAGGGCCGTCGGCTCGATCTGGTCTTCGTCAACGCGGCCATCGACCGGGGTGACCTGCCGATCCACGAGGTTCCGACGGCCATGTTCACCGAAGTGATGATCACCAACGCGCTCAGTCCGCTGCGCGTCCTCGAAGCCCTCCACGACCTCGTCGCGCCCGGCGGAACCGTCGCGGTCATGTCCTCCGAGCAGGGCAGCGTCTCGCTCAACACCGAGGGCGGCTACGAGCTGTACAAGGCGAGCAAGGCCGCGCTGAACCAGCTGATGCGCAGCTACGCCACCCGCCACGCCGGCGACGGGCACACCAAGCTGCTCATCGACCCCGGCCACAACCGGACCCGGCTCGGCGGACCCGATGCGCCCCTGGTCCCCGAGGAGAGCATTCCGGCCGTCGCCGACGTCCTGGAGGCGGCGCACAAGGGCGGGTCCGGCGACCTGCGCTTCCTGGACCGCCACGGGGCGACCGTCCCCTGGTGAGGCGTACGGGGCGACCGTCCTCCGGTGAGAAGCCGGGCAGTCGGGTCCGGCGGCGACGGCTCCGCCGTGGCGTTCGGCAGGGCCGGGACGGAGCCCTCGCCGCTGGGGGCGGCGTCGACGCGGGCGCGGACATGAGCCCCGGTGACGGGGCTGCTCAACGGGTGGTCCGACGGCCAGTCCAGCATGTGCCGCAGCACGTCGGCGGCCCGGGGCAGCCGGTCGATCCGCTCCCGCACGGCGGCGTGTCCGGCCTCGGTCAGGCCATGGCGTTCGGCGGCGTCCTCGCTGGTCATCACGGTGGCGGTGTCGGCGAGCGTCATCATGCCGTCGTCGTGCCACGGCCGCGCGCAGGCGAACCGCCCCAGGCCCGCGCGGTCGTACTGGCGCGCCCGGCCGCGCCGCGCGGTTAACCGGATCAGCCCGCGCCCCTCGCAGTAGCGCGGTGTCGGCACCGAGACCCCGAAGACGCGGTCGACCTCGCCACCCACAAAGAGCGGGGCAGCATGATCCGCCGCTATGTCATCCGGCGAAACCGCCCTGCCGACGACGGGCGCCTACGCGCCGTCGTCGGCAGGGCACACGGTGCCTGATGCGGCACTAGCGTTGCCCGTCGGCCGTCTGTGCGTCCGTACGATCGGCCGCCGGTGCGTCCGTGCGGACGGCCGACCGCGCCGCGAGTTCCAGCAGTTCGTCCACCGGCCACTGGTCGTAGGCGTGTTCGCCGTACTTGGCGGCCAGGATTCGACCGTCGCGGGCGAGGAGGAAGTCGGCGGGCAGGCCGAGTCGGCCGCCGTGCGGGCTGCGGGAGGGCAGGCGCTCGCGCCCGCGCGCCACCTGCCACGCGCCGCTGAGGACCGCCCATGCGAGGGGCCCCCACACTCGCGGGCTGAGCAGGGCGCGGGGCGACCGCTCCACGCCGAAGTCCGCGTACAGCCGCTGGGCCGGGTCGGCGACGACGGCGAACGGGAGGTCCGCGGTGTGCGGCGCCAGCTCCTGCGCGGGCGAGTGGAAGACCACGACCTCCCGCACCCCGGCGGCCTCGATCTCCCCGTGCCGCCGTACCACCGAGCGCAGATGCAGATTGCACACCGGGCAGCCGGCGAAACGGCGGAACTGGAGATGGACGAGCCGCTCGGGGTCGGGCACGGCGACCCGTTCGCCACAGACGGCGGTGAGCGAGCGGGTCTCGACGGTGGAGCCGGGTTCCAGCCGGCCGCGGGAGGTGCGCATGGGCATCCCTTCGTAGGCGTATGCCGTACGCCTACCAGCGTAGGCGTATGTCGTACGCTGTCAACCGTCATGCCACGTCCGCGTTCTCTCACCCCCGAACAGCTCGCCTCGGCCGCGCTCGCCGTCATCGACCGCGACGGCCTCGCCGGGCTCTCGATGCGCGCCGTCGCCAAGGAACTGGGCGTGAGCACCATGGGGCTCTACCGGTACGTGACGGACCGCGACGAACTCGAACGACTGGTCGTGGAACGCGTGCTGGGCGCCGTGGACACCGAGCCGCCGGAGCCGGGCGCACCCTGGCGCGAGCGGGTCACGGTCCTGGCGGGGCGGCTGCGCGCCACCGTGGGCGCCCATCCGGAGGTCGTCCCCCTCACCGTCACCCACCGGCACCACTCCCTCGGGGTGCTGCGCTGGTCGGAGACCGTGCTCGCGGTCCTCACCGAGGCCGGCCTCGAGGGCGAGCGGCGGGTCGTCGTCCTGCGCGCCCTGCTCGGCTACGTCATCGGGGCCATCCAGCTGGAGCACCTGGGCCCCCTGTCCGGCCCCGGGACGACCGCCCTCGCCGCCCTGCCCGTCGCCGAGTTCCCGCTGATGGCCGCGACCGCCCGGGACGCCCGCACCGTGGACGCCGACCGGGAGTTCCTGGGCGGCCTCGCCCTTCTGCTCGACGGCATCGCCGTCTGAAGGCACTACGGACGCGGGCCGGTGGCGAACCCGGTGCCCGTCTCGCCACAGCGGCACCGGGCCTTGAGTCACCTGGGCCCGCTGGACCCAAGCCGGTGTTGGGCCGGGCCTGGCCGCGTCAGAAGGTTGCCAGACGACCTCCGCGCTCCATACCTGATCCGTTGTGGGACGAACTGTTCGCCGCCATGGGCTGCCAGCGGGATCCAGTTCTGCTCGACTGCTACGTCTCCGGCGGCGCCAAGGCGGAGGAGGTGCGCGGTGTCGGGACCGGCGACATCCACTGGGCCAAGCCGGGCCTCTACGTCATCACCAAGGGCACCCGAGACCGCGAGCTCGTGCCGATCTCGCCGGAGGCATGTGTCCGACTCGCCCGCTACCCGGACAGCGTCGGCACGCCCGAGGTCGGCGAGCCGGTCTGGCGCACTCGGCACGGTGAGCACCACCCAGTCCGCCCGGATCACTCCGTTATGGGCAGGCACTCGGCGAGCAGGTCGACGACGTCCCGCCAGGCTCGCTGCGCGTGCTGAGGGTGATAGCCGACCCCGGGACGCACGATGTGGTCGACCGGTGGGTGATGGAAGGCGTGCACGGCGCCGCCGTAGACCACGAGGCGCCAGTCGACGCCCGCAGCCTGCATCTCGGCGGTGAACGCGTCCCGTTGCGCGGGCGGCATGATCGGGTCTTCCGACCCGACCCCGGCCCACACCGGGCAGTGAATGCGCGCCGTCTCGCCCGGTCGGCCCGTGGTCAGTCCGTTGACTGTCGCGATCGCGCGCAGGTCGACGCCGTCGCGCCCGAGTTCCAGCGCGATTGCACCCCCGGTGCCGTAGCCGACGGCGGCGATCCGGTCCGGGTCGGTCCGCGGCTCGGCGCGGAGCACGTCGAGCGCCGCGTGGCCGATGCCTCGCATCCGGTCGGGGTCGGCGAGCAGCGGCATGCAACGGGCCAACATCTCTTCAGGGTCGCTCAAATAGCGCCCGCCGTGGAGGTCGAAGGCCAGCGCCACGTATCCCAGCTCGGCGAGCGCATCGGCCCGGCGGCGCTCGACGTCGCTGAGCCCCACCCCCTCGGGCCCGACCAGGACTGCGGACCGGAGGCCGGCACCGGCCGGGAGCGCAAGGTGCCCGATCATCGTCAGGCCGTCGGCCGCGTATTCGATCGTGCGCGTTGTGACTGTCGTCATGAGCCTGGACTGTAGTGATCGTCGAACCCGGTCGGGGCGGTGTTCTGCCGCTGGCAGAAGGCAGGTCTCTGGCGTATTCCACGAGCCACCCCGTCAGCGGTTCAGCTCAGAGTCTGCGAACAAACCGCCGTCCGCCCGAAGCGCGGGCACACCCGACGCTGCTGCACGCAGATGGGGTTTGTTCACAGGCTCTCACCTTGGGATTTCGACGTCGCGCGTGGGAAAGCGATGTGCGCCCGGGGCTCACGAAGGATGACGCTCGCACCTCGTTCCTCGCAGATCTCCAGGAGCAGGCCGAGCAGCCCAAGCTCGCGATCGCCCACGGGCACGCGCTCTGCCAGTACCAACAAGTCCAAAGGTGTGGTCAGCGGGCCGCGGGATGGGGAGGATGTGCCCCATGACGGATCACGGTTCCTCCATCGACCCCAACAAGCCGAGTATCGCCCGTGTCTACGACTACCTGCTCGGCGGCAAGGACAACTACGCCGTGGACCGGGAGATCGGCGATGTGTTCAAGCGCGACCTCCCCGGTTCCGTGGCGATCGCCTTCGCCAACCGCTCCGCTCTGACCCGGGCGATCGGGGAGATCGTGACGACCACCGCGATACGGCAGTTCATCGACCTGGGCAGCGGCCTGCCGACCGCCGACAACGTCCACCAGGTCGCTCAGCGGCACGATCCGGAGTCCCGGGTGGTGTACGTCGACATCGATCCCCAGGTGCTGGTCCACGGGCGGGCGTTGCTGGAGGAGAACGACCGGACCCGGGTCGTCCCGGTCGATGTCCGCGACCCGGAGGGCGTGTTCACCCACCCGGACACCCTGGAACTGATCGACTTCGAGCAGCCCGTCGCCGTCGTCTTCAGCGCCATCCTCCACCACGTCAACGACGAGGAGGACCCCGCCGCGATCGTCCGCTACTGGCGTGAGCGCGTGCCCTCGGGCAGCCACTTCTTCGTCAGCCACTTCCGGTCCGGCAACAACCCGGAGACGGAGGAGGCGGAGCGGGTCCTCCAGCAGACCTTCGGCCGGGGGCGGTGGCGCACCGACGCGGAGATCGAGGCGTTGCTGGACGGTCTGGAGATCCTCGAGCCCGGGATCGTCCCCGCGTCCCTGTGGCGTCCCGAGGTGGTGGACACCCCGCGGATCGGCGACGGCGAACGGGAACTCACCGTCTGGGAGCGTCTGATCTCCGCCGGTCTCGCGCGCAAGCCGTAGCCCTGCCCGCTTGGCGGCCCGTCACGACGTGCCGGGAGGTCGGCGAGGTCCTACGGTGTCGGTATGACTGCGGAGCGTTCGGCGCGGCCGTCGTACCGGCGGTCGGCCCGGGGTCACGCGCCGCTGCCGTGCGACGCCCCGCCGTGCGCGCCGGCGGTGCGCGCGTCGACGAGCCGTCCGGCCCGGGAACACCCCGCTCCGGCCCCGCACCTCTCGACCGGTCCCGCCTTGCGGGGTGGCGCTGTCTGCCGTGGCCGCCGGTCCCGCCTCTGATGCGGTGGCGACGGGGTCCGAACCGCCGGGGAGGGACGCCGCGAGGCGACCTGCGCCCGCGGTTCCGCCTCCTGCCCGGGCTGGTCGCCGCGCTGCTCCTGGTCGGCGGGGTGGTGGCCGACCTGTTCGGGGCGCAGCCGTACATGGGGCTGCCGCTGCTCTCCGCGGCCCCGCTGGTCGCCAGCGCCCTGATGTCCTTCCGCGCCAGCCTGTTCTTCGCGGTGGCGGCGTGCGTGATCTCGGTCCTGCTGGACCTGCACCTCGGGCGCCCCGCGACGGCGCTGCTCGTGGACCTGGCCGATGTGCTGACCACCGGTCTCCTGGCGCTCGGGGTCAACCGCATCCTGGCCCTCCAGGGGCGCCGGCTGGCGCAGGTCCGCGACGTGGCCGAGATCGCCCAGCGGGCGGTGCTCCCGGACCCGCCGCGCCGAGCCGGGCCGGTGGCGGTGGCCGCCCGGTACGTGGCCGCGGAGACCGAGGCGCGGATCGGGGGCGATCTGTACGCGGTCCAGTCGACCCCGTTCGGGGTGCGGGCGATCATCGGGGACGTGCGGGGCAAGGGGCTGGGGGCGGTGTCGACCGTCTCGGTGCTGATCGGGGCGTTCCGGGTGGAGGCCGACCACGTGCCCACCCTCGGCGAGCTGGCGCACCGGCTGGACGACGTCCTCGCCCGGGGCGGCGCGGGCGGGGAGTCCGAGGATTTCACCACCGCCGTACTGCTCCAGATTCCCCCGGACGGGCGCACGGCCCAGGTGTGCAACCGCGGGCATCCGCCGCCGTACCTGGTCGACGGGCGGGCCGTCTCGCCGTTGGAACCGAGCACCCACGAGCTGCCCCTGGGGATGCGGCTGTGGCCCGGCGCCGGGGCGGACGGCGGGGCGGGCACGGACGTCTTCCCGCTGAACCCCGGCGCCTCGCTGCTGCTGGTCACCGACGGGGTGACCGAGGCGCGCGACGGGCAGGGGACGTTCTACGATCCGAGCGACCGCCTCGCTCCCGGTGCATACCCGAACCCCCGGCGGCTCGTGGACGCCGTGGTGCGTGACGTGGCGCGCTGGACGGGGGGACGGAACCAGGACGACATGGCCGTCCTCGCCCTGACCCGTACCGCGGGGAGGGGGCGCGGGCCGGACGACGCCCCGCCTCCGCCGCCGTGAGGGCGGGCTCGTGCGGCGGCCGGGTGGAGCCCGATCGGCCGCAACCGGTCAGAGGCTGGGGCGTTCCGGGCGGATGATGCACACGTGGCTCACAGACGGCGTTCCCACTGCCGTGCTTGCCCCGGTGACGCTACACGTAGAGCCTGCCAACGCCCTCGGCTCCCGATTCCTGTCCCGCCGCCGCAGGGCCGCCCTCGGCGGGGCCGCGGCCCTGACCGGGGCGGTTGCCGCCGGACGCGCTGCCGACCGGGACCCGCCACCGGTGCCGACGCGGCGCCCACGGTCTCCCCGTCTCCCGGCGCCTGACGTCACACACCTCCGGTCCGCGGGCGGTCTACCGACGCCCTACTTCCCCCGTGCCTCGTCGCGGGCCTGGTGGAAGGCCTCCGAGATGGTCTCCGCGGCACCGGAGAGGACCCCCTTGGCCGCCCCGTGCGCCCCCGACTCCTTCATCCGCCCCGGAAGCTCGGTCAGTCCGGCCGGCTTGCGCGGCCCCGCCTCCAGATCGAGCCGGTTGCAGGCCTCGGCGAAGCGCAGATACGTGTCGACGCTCGCGACCACGATACGTATGTCGATCTTCAGGATCTCGATGCCGACGAGGGAGACCCGGATGAACGCGTCGATCACCAGCCCTCGGTCGAGGATCAATTCCAGCACGTCGTAGAGGCCGCTGGAGCCTCCTCCGCCACCGCGCTGCTGTGTCGCCACGGTCATCTGCCGCCAGTCCCTTCCACCGTCGCCCGCTCCCCCTCTCGGATAGCCCCGGCCGCCGTTCTCAAACGGCGGCCGGGGCATCGGTACGGACGAGGGGACAGCTCTCCCTACGACCACCGCGCCTTGCGCGGCAACCGGGGAGTCCTGCGGACCAGCCAGGCGCAGGCCAGGCCGATGACGGCGCCCGCGGCCACGTCGCTCGGGTAGTGGGCGCCGCTTTGCACCCGTTCGACGGCGACCAGGCCGGCCGGAACCGCGCACAGGGCGCCCGCCGGCGGTGCGAGGGACGCGACCGCGGCGGTGAAGGCGACCGCCGCCGCGGTGTGACCGGACGGGAAGGACGACGAGTCGGGACGGTCCTCGACCTCGTCGTGCGGTATCCACTCCTCGGGCGGGCGGGGCCGGTCCGCGAGCCGTTTGCACAGGGCGTTGGACACCAGTTGCGCGACGGCGAGCGCCGTCAGACCGGTCACGGCGGCCCGGCGGCCGCGCCGCCCGCCGCACACGGCCATGAGCGCGGCCGCGCCGCACCACAGTTTCGAGCTCTCCGCGCACTCCTCCACGGCCGACAACACCTTGGCGGCCCCGGGCGGGACCCGGGACGCCGTCTGCCGGGTCAGCCGCCGGTCCGCCTCGAAGAACGCTGTCACTGCTTCCATGGTCTGCAGGTATCCCCGTCCGGCGCGGCCGACACCATCGGCCGGCGACGTCGCCCCCGGCCGTCGCTGCCTTCGGCCGGTTCGTGCGGAGCGGCCGCCGCCCCCGGGTCGCCGCGCGGCGGCGGGCGTGGTGGCGGGCGGCGCGGACGCGGTCGCCGCGGCGCGGGCGGCACACCGGCGCCTGCCGCCGGTGTGCCGCGCCCGCCGGGTGAGTGCTCGGCCGGGCGGGCCGATCGCCCCCTCCGCCTCCGTCTCGGTCTCTGCCTCGGCCCCAGCCCCAGCCCCAGCCCCAGCCCCAGCCCCAGCCCCAGCCCCCGAGTGTCAGCTCTTCGGCATGAGGACCGTGTCGACGATGTAGACCGTGGCGTTCGCGGTGCGGACGTTGCCGCAGACGACCTTCGCGCTGCCGTCGACCGTGAAGGTCTCGCCCGAACCGGCGGTCGTCAGCCGGGACTTCTCCAGGGTTTCGTAGGAGCCCTTCGCCAGGTCATCCGGCGCGAGGCGCTTGCCGACGACGTGGTAGGTGAGGATCTTGGTCAACTCGGCCTTGTCGTTGAGGACCTTGTCGAGGGTGGCCTTAGGGATCTTGGCGAAGGCGTCGTCGGTGGGCGCGAACACGGTGATGTGCTGCGCGTTGTTGAGCGTGTCGACCAGGCCGGCCTTCTTCACCGCGGTCACCAGCGTGGAGAGCACGGGGTTGTGCGAGGCCGCGGTGGCCACCGGGTCCTGCGCCATGCCGCCGAAGGACCCGGCGCCGTTCTTCGGCACCGCGGAACAGGCCGCGCCGAACGGCTGGTCCACGGCGCTCGCGCCGCTGCCGGAACCGCCCATGTCGTCGCTGCTCGGCGAGGCGGACGCCTGGGCGGAGGTGTCCGACGCGCCCGAGTCGCCGCTGCCGCCGGAGCAGGCGGTCAGGGCGAGGGGCAGCGCCGCTGCGGCGGCGAGCGCGACGGCGAGGCGGCGGGTACGGGTGGTCATCGTGGTTCTCCCGGTGACGGTGGGGCGTGCTGTCGAGGACGGAGGCGACGAAGGGATACTCGGCCGCACGTGGCCCGGCCGGGTCCTCCTCTTCGTCCCTCACGCGGGGAATCCGGGGCTGTGGCCTGGCCGGATGGGTGACAACCCTCGATCGGGTGAAAGATCGCCCGGCGGCAATCCGCCCCGCGCGCGGCGGCGAATGACCCGGTGGCCTGTGACGGATTCCTCACGGAACCCCTGGTGGAAGGGGTCGCTCCGGCCCCTCGTCAGGGGTGATCGTGGGCGGTATGAACGATCACCGTACGGCGTCCGCCGGCTCCGCCCCGGCTTCGCGCGAGGAGGCGGACGAGGTCCGTCGTTTCTGGGCCGGGCTCGGTCTTCCGGGACTGATCGACGTCCACACGCACTTCATGCCCGAGCGGGTCCTGCGCAAGGTGTGGGACTACTTCGACGCCAACGGGCCGCTGATCGGCGGGCTGAAGTGGCCGATCACGTACCGGGCGGAGGAGGCGGAACGCACGGCGCTGCTGAGGGAGTTCGGGGTGCGCGCCTTCACCTCCATGCTCTATCCGCACAAGCCCGGCATGGCCCGGTGGCTGAACGGCTGGGCCGCCGAGTTCGCCCGCCGCACCCCCGACTGCCTGCACACCGCCACGCTGTACCCCGAGCCGGGTGTGGAGGCGTACGTCCGCGAGGCCGTCGAGGCGGGGGCGCGGGTGTTCAAGTCCCATGTGCAGGTGGGGGCGTACGATCCGGCCGACGAGCGGTTGGACCAGGCGTGGGGCCTGCTCGCCGAGGCCCGCGTCCCCGTGGTGATGCACTGCGGCTCCGGTCCCGCGCCCGGCGAGCACACGGGCCCCGAACCCGTCGCCCGGCTGCTGGCGCGCCACCCGCGACTGCGGCTGATCGTCGCGCACCTGGGGATGCCGGAGTACGAGGAGTTCCTGGGCCTCGCCGAACGGTACGACGAGGTGCGGCTGGACACGACGATGGTGTTCACCGACTTCTCCGAGGGTTTCATGCCGTTCCCGGGCCGGGCCCTGCCGAGGCTCGCGGCGCTCGGCGACCGTGTCCTGCTCGGCACCGACTTCCCCAACATCCCTTATCCGTACCTGCACCAGCTCCAGGCCCTGGAGCGGCTGGGTCTGGGCGAGGACTGGCTGCGGGCCGTGTGCCACGACAACGCCGCGAAGCTGTTCCCGGTGGAGTGAGCGGCGGTGCGGGCGGCTCAGCCGGCGGTCCAGGCGCCGAACGTGCGGAGCCGGCCGGTCGCTCTGCTCACGAGTGGTGCCCTGGGCGAGGCGGACTCCGCGCCGCGGGCTCATCACCCCGTCGCGGTACAGGACCCCGGGGAAGGACCCCCGGCCGCCCGAGAGCGGGGGCGGGGCGTGCCCGGTGGGCGCGGCGTGCTGGAGGCCGGCCGCAGCAGCGAGGGCTGACGGGCCGGTCGAGGTGACGCGGGTGGTCAGCGGGCCCGCCGGGGCGACGCGGGCGGCCGACGGGCCGGCCGCCGACGGCTGCCGGTGTCGGTCCTCGGCGCCCCGTCCCGGTCAGTCGCGCAGCCAGATCCGCAGGGGGCCGACCGGCTCGAAGCCGTGGTGGAGCGCCGCGTCCAGGTCCTCCCCGTGTTCGTAACCGACCACGGGGAGGCCGGGGAACAGGCGCTGCACGGTGTGCAGCGCGCCCGGCCAGGCTCCGGAGGCACCGCCCGCCGACGCGAACAGGTTGGAGATCCCGGCCACCCGGTCGCTTCGGCTCGCCACCGCTCCGGCGACCACCCGCCCCTCGGCGGATCGGCCGGCGAGCACGAAAGTGGCCCGGTCTTTTAGCAACTCGGACCGGAACAAGGCGTCGTCGCCCGTACCGTCGTCCCGGGCGAGCTGCCAGGCGCGCAGTGCCGGCGGAGTGCGGACAACCTCCCACGCCAGCTCCGGCTCGGTGGCCGCGGCGCTCGCCGGGCGGTGGATCCAGTGGGCGTCGAACAGCACCCGGAAGCCCGCCCGCGTCAGGTCCAGGTCGGCGAAGCTGTCCTTGACGCTCGCGCCGGGCGCCCCGACGTCGATCCGGTTCAGCAGCTCGGCCGCGTCGGCGCCCGGGGCCAGCGTCACGGCGTCGGGGTGGTACGGCGGCGTACGGACCGACGCGGTCCACGCCTGTCGGCCGAACTCGCCGCGCACACCGTGCGACCGGCTCATCACGGCGCACCACTCGGCGTTGTTGCGGGCCGCCGCCCGGACCAGGAACCGCTGTGTCGTCGTCACGGAGAGGATCATGGCCCGTCGGGGCCCGCGCGGTCGAGCGGTTTCGCCGGGGCGGGACGGTCGCGGCGGCCGCCGCGGGGTGTGCACCCGGACGGCGTTCCGGCGGCCCCGGTGGGCGTGGCGGGCTTGCCCTTGACGTGCGGGTCAGGGATTAGCGTCTGCGGGTCCGGTGCCGCCCCGGCGGACGACGGCCGTGGCCGCCCGGCGCACCCCGACACCCTGCTCCGTCCGCTCCCGCGTCGAGAGGCCGCCCATGACCACAGCCCTGCCCCGGACCGTCCGCGAAGTACGGCTCGCCGCCCCGCCCCGGGGGCTGCCCACCCCCTCGGACTTCGCCGTCGTCGAGGCTCCGCTGGCCGCCCCGGAACCGGATCAAGTCCTGGTCCGCAACCGCCAGTTCCTGGTCTTCGGCGGTCTGCGCACTCTGATCGGCGGCGAGGCGCGCGACACCCCCGTACCGGGACTCGCGCGCGGGGACGCGCTGTACGGCCCGGCTCTCGGCGAGGTGGTGCTCGCGCCGCCGGGCAGCCCGCTGCGCCCCGGCGACCTGGTGACACACCTGCTCGGCTGGCGCGAGTACGCCCTCGTCCCCGAGGCGCAGTGCACTCCCGTGGACCCGGAGCTGCCCGACCCAGTCGCCCAGCTCTCCTCCGGCTCGGCCGCCTACGGCGCGCTGACCCGGCTCGCCGGGGTGCGCGAGGGGGACGTCGTCCTGGTCACCGGCGCCGCCGGGGGTGTGGGGTCCCTGGCGGGGCAGATCGCCCGGCTGCTGGGGGCCGGGCGGGTGATCGGCACGACCGGTTCGCCGCAGAAGGCGGAACGGCTGGTCTCCGAGCTGGGGTACGACGCGGTCCTGACCGGCGGTTCCTGGCGCGGGGCACACGACGCGGCGGACTCCCGTGCGGCGTACCGGGCGTTCGCCGCGCAGCTCGCCGAGGCCGCGCCGGACGGCATCGACGTGCTGCTCGACACGGTGGGCGGTACGCAGCTGACGGCGGCGGTGGACGCCGCCCGGCAGGGGGCGCGGTTCGCACTGGTGGGAGCGCTGTCCGGGCAGCTGGCGGCGGAGGGGTCCGGGGCCACGGCCCCGGTGGAGATCGACGCGCTCCGGCTCATCGTCAAGGGGGTGTCGGTCAGGGGGTACATCGGCGTCGACCATCCCGAGGTGGAGACGGAGTGGCTGGGGCGGTTCGCGGCGTGGCTGCGCTCCGGCGAGATCCGCTTCCCGCTCACCCGGATCACGGGCATCGACCGCGCTCCGTGGGCGTTGCGGGAGCTGACCGAGGGCAGCCAGTTCGGTACGGTCGTCGTGGAGTTGCCGGACCACGGCTGACGGAGCGCGGCTGACAGCCGCAGGCGCGGCGGGCAGGAGGCAGGGGGACACATGCGGATCGGCGACGCCGCGGCGGCCGTGGGCGCGACGCCCCGGGCGCTGCGCTTCTACGAACAGCGCGGCCTCCTGGCGGCGCCGCACCGTACGCGATCGGGGCAGCGGGACTACGGCCCCGGGGAACTGGCCGTCCTGCGTGTCATCCGCCAACTCCTCGCTCTGGGGCTCACGGTGGAGGATCTGCGCGGCATCGCCGACCGCCTGCCCCTGCTCGCCGCGGATCCGCGACCGTGCCGCGGGCCCGCGGCGGCGGACGCGCCCGAGGAGGGGGTGGTCGGCGCGGCGGTGGTGGAGCGGCGTATCGCGGCGCTCGACGCGGACATCGAACGGCTCACCCGCCTGCGCGACGCCCTGAAGGCCGGTCTGGCCGACCGCCGCGGCGCCGCCCGCCCCCAGTGCTCGCCGGCCGGCTGAGGCGTACGGGCGCGGAGGCGCCGCAGAGGGCGGGCGCGCGGCGGGTGTTACGGGACGCGGGCGACGGCGGCGTAGATGCCGCTGTCCTCCTCCTGCGGGGCCGGCGTCTTTTTGACCCACTCGGTGGCCGTGACCAGACCGGGCTCGACGAGTTCGAGGCCGTCGAAGAACCGGGCGACCTCCGTCCGGGTGCGGAAGCCGAGCTGGATGCCTCCCTTGGCGTACTCGGCGGTGACCTGCTGCGCCAGTTCCGGAAAGAGGTCGGAGGCGGCGTGCGACAGCACCAGGTAGCTGCCCGAGGGGAGCGCGTCGACCAGACCGCGCACGATGCCGTGGGCGTCCTGCTCGTCGGGGATGAAGTGCATCAGTGCGATGAGCGACAGCACCACGGGGCGCTCGAAGTCGAGGATCTCGCGCGCGTGTTCCAGGATCTCGTCCGGCCGGCGCACATCGGCCTGGATGTAGTCGGTGGTTCCCTCGGGGCTGCTGATCAGCAGCGCCTCGGCGTGCCGCAGCACGATCGGGTCGTTGTCCGTGTAGACGACCTTGGCGGCGGGCACGGCGCGCTGGACGATCTGGTGCAGGTTCGGCTCGGTGGGGATGCCGGTGCCGATGTCCAGGAACTGGTCCAGGCCCCGGTCGGCGAGCCAGGCCGCGGCGCGGTTCATGAACGCGCGGTTCTGCCGGGCGGCGTCGTGCGCCTGGGGCGGCAGGGCCCGGCCGACCGCCTCGTCCACGGGGTAGTTGTCCTTGCCGCCGAGCAGCCAGTCGTACACCCGGGCCGGGTGCGCCTTGCTGGTGTCTATCCGGGGGAACGGAAGGTCGGGGGTGCCGGTCGCCATGGCGGACTCCGTCGTGCGAGTGGATCAGGCAGGGGGTCGATCACCGCAGTTTCGCACACCATACGCCGTGCCAGTAGGCGCAGTTGGGGACGGTCCGCGCCGACCGCGGGTGCGGGCGGGCGTTTCGGGGCGGACCGGGGCGGGGGGCCTCCTCGGCCGCCGGCGCACGGGGGTCGTATCGGGATATCGTGGTGTGTCGGAATGTCCAGTGTTCGATGTTCGATGAGAGAGGTGGCGCATGGCCGGGGCGGCGGAATGGGATCCGGGTGAGCTGATCGAGGTGTTCAAGGCCCTCGGCAACCCTGCCCGGCTGCAGATCATGCAGTGGCTGAGGGACCCCGACCTGCACTTCGGCGAGTACGAGGCGATCGCGGACCGGCGGACGGTGGGTGTGTGCGTCACCCACATCCAGGCGAAGTCGGGGCTGGCGCAGTCGACCGTCTCCAGTTACATGAGCACGCTCGAACGGGCGGGCCTCGTGCGCCCCACCCGGGTGGGCAAGTGGACCCACTACCGGCGCGACGAGGAGCGGCTGGCGGAGGTGGCGCGGGCGGTCGGGACCGCCCTCTGATGTCACGAACCCATTGACACATCGCAATACGTCGATATGATTTTCCCATGTCGACCTTCACTGCCGCGCCCACCGCGCTGATCGTCCACGCCCACCCCGAGCCCCACTCCTTCAGCACCGCCCAGATGACCGCCGCGGCGCGAACCCTGAGCGACGCCGGCTACCGCGTCGAGGTCGTCGACCTCTACGCCGAGGGGTGGGCCCCGGTCCTCGGCCGCGACGAGTTCGCCCCCGTGGACGGCCCCTTCAAGCCGCAGGCCGAGCAGATGCGCGCGGTCGCGGACGGGACGCTCGACGCGACCGTACGCGCCCACCTGGACCGGCTGCTCGCCGCCGATCTGCTCGTGCTGTCCTTCCCGCTGTGGTGGTTCTCGCTGCCCGCCGTCCTCAAGGGCTGGATCGACCGGGTCTTCGTGATGGGCGGGGTCTTCGGCGGGCGGCACGGCCTGTTCGAGGAGGCGGCGCTCGCGGGCAGGCGCGCGATGCTGCTGGTGACGACCGGCGGCTCCCGTGAGTCCTTCCAGCCGGGCGGCATGCTCGGCGCGATGGACGACTTCCTGTTCCACATCCACCGCGGCATGCTCGAATTCGTCGGCTTCCGGGTGCTCGACCCGGTGATCACCTACGGGCCGGCCCATCTGACCGAGCAGCAGCGGGCGGCGGCGCTGGAGGCGGTCCGCGCGTCTGTCGCGCTCGTCGCCGCGGACGCGCGGACCGTCCCCGCCGCCGGCTGAGGCCTCACGGCACCCGCGGCCGGCCGGCCGCGTCAGGGCAGGATCGAGTCGACGTACCCGCCGTCAGCGCGGAGCGCGCCGCCCGTCGTGGCGGAGGCGAGATCCGAGCTGAGGTAGACCACCATGTTGGCGATCTCCTCGGGTTCGATGAGGCGTTGCAGCAGGGACTGCGGCCGGTACTCCCGCATGAAGACGCGCTGGGCCTCGTCCCACGGCAGGTCGCGGTCGACGAGCTGGTACACGAAGTCCTCCACCCCCGCGGTGTGGGTGGGACCGGCGATGACGGAGTTCACCGTGACGCCTGAGCCCGCGGCCTGCTTGGCGAAGCCGCGGCCGACGGCGAGCAGGGCGGTCTTGGTCATCCCGTAGTGGATCATCTCGGCCGGCACCACCACCGCCGAGTCGCTCGCGATGTACTGGATCCGGCCCCAGCCGCGCTCGGTCATCCCCGGCAGGTAGGCGCGGGTGAGGCGGACGGCGGCCAGCACGTTCACCTCGAAGTAGCGGCGCCACTCCTCGTCGGTGATCTCCAGCGGGTCCTTGGCCCCGAAGATGCCGAGGTTGTTGACGAGGACGTCCACCTCGGGCAGGAACTCTCCGACCACGGCGGCCCCGTCGTCCGCGGCGACATCGGCGGGGACGGCGACGAACTCCCCGTCCGGCACCTGCCCCCGGAAACCCTCGATCGCCTCGTCCACCCTTCGCCGGTCGCGTCCGTTGACCCCCACCCGCGCGCCCGCCCGGGCGAGGCCCGTCGCGATCGCGGCTCCGATGCCCTGGGTGGAACCCGTGACGAGAGCCGTCCGTCCGGTGAGATCGATACGCATGCCGTGTCCCTTCGCGGTGTGCGGGTGTGCGGATGTGCCGGCCGGGCGGCCGGTCCCGCCTTCCGGTTTCCCCGGCGGCGGGCCGGTTCCCCCGGCACTTCCGTGTCGGCCATCATCGTCCGGTCGGGAGACTCGGAGAGCGAGGCACGCGGGGCCGTCGGCGCCGGCGACACGTGTGGGTGCGCTCCCGCGGTCGTACGGCCGCCCCACGACGCCGCTCAGCCCGCGGGTGCGCGTGCCGCCCGGCTGCGAGCGCGCCCGGCTGCCTCACGGGCCTGCCGCCCGCCGCCGGGCGCGGTGACGACGGGCTCGGCGTGCGATCGCGGTAATTCCCTCGCGCGGCGGCCTTGACGGGGTGAGACTCGGGGGCATGACTGACATGGGGGCGTTTCGCGACGCGGTCACCGGGTGGGCGGCGGGTGGGGCCGACGGTCCCGCGCGGGAGCTGGCCGCGCGGCTGCCGGTGCGGGTGGCCGTGCTGCTCGAAGGGCCGAGCGACGTCGCCGCGGTCGAAGCGCTGGCCGGGCGCCGCGGCCGGGACCTGGAGGACGAGGGGGTCTGCGTCCTGCCGATCGGCGGTGCGATGAGCGTCGGGCGCTATGCCCCGCTGCTCGGCGCTCCCGGCCTCGGGCTCCGTCTCACGGGACTGTGCGACGAGGCGGAACGCCCTTACTACGCGCGGGGTTTCGCACGGGCCGGTGCGTCGCCGCACGGTTTCTTCGTCTGCGCGGCGGACCTGGAGGACGAGCTGATCCGCGCGCTGGGCGTGCCGAGGGTGACGGAACTCGTGCGCGCGGAGGGCGACTCGCGCCCGCTGGCGACCTTTCTGCGCCAGCCCGCGCAGCAAGGCCGCCCTCCGCAACGGCAGTTCAGGCGGTTCTTCGGGACGAAGAAGGGCCGCAAGATCCACTACGGTCGCGTCCTGGTCGAGGCCCTCGGCCCCGACCGCGTCCCGCCCCCGCTCGCCGATCTGTTCTCGGTTCTGTGACGGAGTCCGTGACGGGGAGCTGTTCAACCTGCCTACGCCGCGTTTCCCGTCCGTTCCGTCTCCTGGGCCGGCGCCGCCCTCCCCGGCACCAGGACGGCGAGGGTGCTGCGCGCCTCGCGCCGTAGCGTACGGCGTCGGGCGAAGGTGGCGGTGAGGGCGAGTACGGAGACCGTTCCACCGTAGAAGGCGGCGGCGATCGTGGAGAGGAGCCCGACCGTCATCGGGCACGCACCTTTCTTCCCCCGCTCGGCCCGCCCGGGCCGACGGCTCCGGGTCAGGCGTTGATGCGTTTCCCGCCACTGTAGCGCCCGTAAAGACACGCAGGAAGCCCGTTACCGACAACGCCCGTCCACGCGTACGCACATTCCCTCATCCGCGCATCGACGGCCCATTCGGCGCGAAGAACCGATTCACCTTCATATCACCCCCTTTGGCCGATTTCGTACTGCCGTCGCGGCCCGGGTTCCTGAATGCTGGGTGCTTCACCGTCGTTCACGGCCCGGCCGTCTCACCGGCCTCGCCGACCCCACTCGACAGGAGCCGCCCGTGCGCACGACCGTCAGGACCGGACTCGTCGCCGCTGCCGCCACCGCCCTGGCGTTCGCGACCACGGCCACGGCCACAGCCGCCACGCGGGCTCCGCAGGCGTACGTCCAGCGGTGCACCGACCTCGGCAACGGCGATCTCTGCATCGACGTCACCGGCAGAGTCGGCCAGACGGGCCGCATCGGCGTCGGCTACTGGAAGCGGGCGGGCGACGCCGTGCACGTGCGGCTCGGCTGGCAGAACACGACGGGCGGCGGGGCGAACTTCAGCCGGACCGTCCACGGCCCCCTCACCCCCGGCATGAACACCGGTACGGAGACGTGGACCACCTACCTCGCCGCCGGCTGCGTCTACCCGCTCATCGAGGTCGTGGGCCAGGGCACACTGAAGGGCAAGGAGGTCTGCGTGCCCGCGTAGCGGCACGGGATGGCCAGTCACGCGCGACGATCCTCGCGGGCCGCACCCGTTTCCGCGGCGGCCGAAGAACCACCGCGCCGACAGGGCCACCGTACGTCCCGCCACCGACATCCAGGACCCGGGAGCGGCCCGGCCGGACCACCGTTCGGGCGGTCCGGCCGGGCGCCTACGAGGCGGCTGTCACGCCCAGGGCGAGGCGACGGCCCAGCTGGTGTCGTCGGCCCAGAGGGTGGCGCTGTCCCAGGTGTGGGAGCCCCCGTCGCCGGCGACGTAGGCGTCGTGGTCGAAGTGGCGGACGAAGTCGCTCGGGTAGTTGGCGGACCGCAGGGACAGACCCTGGCCGTTGTGGCCGGCCTGCGGGCAGAACGTGGCGTCCTGCGCGAACAGTCCGCCGCCGGCGCTGCTGTCGACGCGCAGCCGGAAGTCGTAGTGGCGCAGGTACTGGCCGGGCTTGTCCGCGGACTCGAAGGAGACGCAGGAGGCGTCGCCGAGACCCGCGCGCACGATCCAGGTGGCGGCGGCCTTGTCGGCGGCGGCGCTGGAGGAGGAGACCGTCGCGATGGAGGCGTTGCTGTCGGCGCTGTTGTGGCGGAGGTACTGGTTGGTGCAGCAGGCGGTGGTGGCCCGCAGCGAGACGCGAGAGCCCACCGTGAGTCGGGCCGCCGCGGACGAGGTGGCGTAGCCGGCCGCGTTGATGTTGGCCTGTACGGCGTTCTCGGTGGCGTCCGAGGGGTAGCCGGAGGTCATCACACCCTCGTAGAAGGTGCCGGCGGAGCCGTTGCTGTTGTCGCCGCCGATGCCGAGGATGATGGCCCCCTCCTTGTGCATCGGGTTGTAGCCCGTGGCGTTGGGGCGTGGTCCGCTGTAGTAGGTGGACAGGCCGCCGGACTGCGCGTTGCCGCCCCGGATCGCCCACTGGTTCGGGCCGCCCTTGACGACGGCGGTCAGGAACCGGTGGCCGACGCTCGGGTCGCCCGCGTTGTAGCCCCGGTTGACGCCGGAGAACAGGCCGTTCTCGAGATCGGCCATGATCCAGGGGCCGTTGCCCGCGCCGTAGCCCCAGCCCTTGCTGTCGCCGAAGTAGATCGTCTCCATCCGGCCGTTGCCGTTGTCGCGGCTGTTGGTCTCGGCGTTGCCGTAGTCGAAGCAGCAACCGCCGTTGTAGTGGGTGCCGTCGAGGATGGCGTACATGCCTTCCGGCTGGTCCCCGGTGGCGATGCCGTTGGTGTTGTTGTTGCGGTAGCCGGTACCGGGGGCGATGAAGACGCCGTACGCCTTGTGGCCGGCCACGGTGACCGGCGCGGCGGAAGCCTCGGCGAGGTTGTCGTAGCCGCCCGCGGCGGGGCCGTTGAACCCTCCGGGCGGAGCCTGGGTGAGGTGGTTGCCGCGGCCGGACTGGTCGTAGAGGACGGTGATGAGGCAACTCGTGCCGGCGCAGAAGGAGTCCTGCGCGGCGGCGTCGGCGTAACCGCCCGCGCTGAGCGTGCCGATGTCGCGGGTGGCTCCGTCCGAGGCGCGTTTGACCTGGTAGAGGCGGCCGTTGTAGGCGGAGTACAGCGCACGTGTGGTGCTGTGCGCGGCCACGCAGGGGGTGCCGCCGGCGGCGTACAGGTCGCAGGGGAGCGTGCCGGCCGCTGCGGCTCGGGCGCTGCCGGCGGTCGTCTGACCGGCGGCGGCCCGGCCGCCGAGCATGGCGAGCGCCAGGGCGAGGGCCAGCACCAGCGGCAGCAGGGTGAGCGGCCTGACCCGCCGGGAGCGGGCCGAAGTCACGGACATGGGTTGTCTCCTGGGGATGGGGGAAGCCGGCGGCGTCCCACCGCCGGGTACCGGACCTGGCCCGGTGAAAAGGCATGTACATGACATGCGAATCTCTGTGCGGACACCTCCACGGCGGTCGGGAACACCGTCACGCACGTCGCCCGCAGCCACCGGAGTGGCGATGCCATTGAACGGTATTTCGAACGGTGGTCGCAGTGACGGACAAAGATTGATGATAGGAAGCCACCGAGGGGTGTCAACAGCCCTCGCACGTCCGATACTCCGACCATCGAAAGCGCAGGTCAGGGCCGCTTCGGGAGCAAAGATCCGGTGAACGTGCCGCCCTCCCGCCCCGATCAGCGCCCAGTGGCCCCCGTCGCCGTCCGGCCGGGTTTCGAGCGTGGGCGGTCGGAGGAGCCCTTCCACGACATCGTGCGGTGGGCCGACCGGGAACTCCTGCACCACGCCGGGGAGATCGCCCTGTCACGCGACCTCTGCCGCGCGCGGGCACGGTGGCTTCCCCCGGTCACCGAGCCGTAGGGGGCGTGGGCGGCACGGGGGCCGCAGGAGGCGCGGGGGCTATGTCCCCCGTGCCGTGCGGCGGAAGGCCGTCGGGGTGGTGCCCGTCCGCTGCCGGAAGAACTTGGTGAAGTCGCTCGAGTCGGCGAAGCCGAGCCGGACGGCGACGGCTCCCGCGCTCGACGTCCCGTGGGCCAGTTCCCGCTTGGCCTCCAGCACCACCCGTGCATCGATGTAACGCTTCGCCGACATGCCGGTGGCCGCCTGGGCGGCGCGGGTGAGGGTGCGGCGGCTGTAGCCGAGAGCCGCCGCGTAGTCCTCCACCCGGCGGGTGACCGTGAAGTCCCGTTCGACGGCGGCGTGGAAGCGGCGGAACGCCTCGTTCGGAACGGGTCTGCCCGGTTCGGCGCGGTAGGCGTTCGCCAGCCGGGCCGTCAGCACCGCCAGCAGGTGCCGCAGCACCCGCACATGGGCTTCCAGGGGCAGCTCGGCCAGCGCGTCGTACTCGAAGCGCAGATGGTCCAGCGCCCGGCGCAGGCCCTCGGCGTCCCGGGGAGCGGGGGTGAGGACCGCCTGCGCGAACGGCGTGTCGGCGACCGGGCCGACGGCGGGTCCGGCGCCGGTGAAGCCCGGCGGGAAGGCGATCACCAGGCCGTCGGCCGCCGGCAGGTCACAGCCCCAGCGCTGCACCTGCCCGGGCCGGATCCACAGCCAGTCGCCGCCCGCCAGTGCGTACCGGGTGAAGTCCACCGAGACCGACAGCCGGCCGCCGGGGTGCAGGGTGACGATCTGGTGGAAGGCGGGGCGCAGCGAGGCGTACGGATCGTTGCCGTGGCGGCGGGCGCGATCGGGCAGTCCGGACAGCTCCAGCAGCTCCAGGCCCGGCGGCGAGCCGGCCGTGGGCCGCAGGGTCAGCTCCCCGATGGCCGACCGTCGTGCAGCCTGTCCGTTTTTCCCCATGACGAGTCCCGAGTGTACCGCCGCCGCCCGCGATCCGGCTCCTAGCGTGGAGCGGTAGGCACAGGTCAGCGCGGTGTGCGCGGGAAGGAACCCTCCTATGAGATTGGTCGTGGGGATGACGGGAGCCACCGGTGCCGTCCTCGGTGTCCGCTTCCTCCAGACGCTGGCGCAGCTGCCGGACGTCGAGACCCACCTGGTCCTCAGCCGGTGGGCGCGTACGACGATCGAGCTGGAGACCGGCCTGTCCGGGGACGAGGTCGCCGCCCTGGCCCACACGGTGCACCGGCCCGAGGACCAGGGCGCCACCATCGCGTCGGGTTCCTTCCGCACCGACGGCATGGTGATCCTGCCCTGTTCGATGAAGACCCTCGCGGGAATCCGCGCCGGTTACGCCGACGGCCTGGTCGGGCGGGCCGCGGACGTGATCCTCAAGGAGCGCCGCCCGCTGGTCCTGGTGCCGCGCGAGACGCCGCTGAGCGAGATCCACCTGGAGAACATGCTGGCGCTGTCCCGGCTGGGGGTGCGGATCGTGCCTCCGATGCCCGCCTTCTACAACCACCCGCGGTCGGTGGACGACATCGTGGACCACATCGTGGCTCGCGTCCTCGACCAGTTCGACCTCCCCGCGCCCGCGGCGAAGCGGTGGGAGGGCATGCGCGCGGCCCGCGCCCTCCGGCCGGCCTCGTGACGGTCGCGGTACGCCGCCGAGCCGCCGCGCCGGCCAGGCCCGCCCTACGGCGCTCGCGGACTGCCCGCCCGACTCACACGGCGGGGACGCTGCGGGCCGCCTCCCCCGCCGACTCCCGCCCCGATCCGACCCCTTGTCCTAACAGTCCCACTCAGTTCTACGGAGTACCCATGCCCTACGACGACTTGCGCGGTTTCCTCGACACGTTGGAGAAGGAGGGGCAACTGCTGCGCGTCACCGAGGAGGTCCTGCCCGAACCCGATCTGGCGGCGGCGGCCAACGCGGCCGGCCGGATCGGGGAGGGCGCCCCGGCCCTGTGGTTCGACAACGTCAAGGGCTTCACCGACGCCCGGATCGCCCTGAACGTGCACGGCTCCTGGGCCAACCACGCGCTGGCCCTCGGGCTGCCCAAGCACACCCCGGTCAAGGAGCAGGTCGCGGAGTTCGCCCGGCGCTGGGACGCCTTCCCCATCGCCCCCGAGCGGCGCGAGGACGCCCCGTGGCGGGAGAACACCCAGGTGGGCGAGGACGTCGACCTGTTCTCGGTGCTGCCCCTGTTCCGCCTCAACGACGGCGACGGCGGCTTCTACCTCGACAAGGCGGCCGTGGTCTCCCGCGACCCCGAGGACCCGGGCCACTTCGGCAAGCAGAACGTCGGCACCTACCGCCTCCAGGTCATCGGCCGGAACCGGCTGGCGATGCAGCCCGTGCCGGTGCACGACGTCGCCCTGCATCTGCGCAAGGCGGAGGAGTGGGGGGAGGACCTGCCCATCGCCATCACCCTCGGCAACGACCCGGTGATGGCGATCGTGGCCGGCATGCCCATGGGCTACGACCAGAGCGAGTACGAGATGGCGGGCGCCCTGCGCGGCGCGCCCGCACCGATCGCCACCGCCCCCTTCACCGGCTTCGACGTGCCGTGGGGTTCGGAGGTCGTCATCGAGGGTGTCATCGAGAGCCGCACGCGGCAGATAGAGGGCCCGTTCGGGGAGTTCACCGGGCACTACTCGGGCGGCCGGCGGATGCCCGTCATCCGGGTCGAGCGCGTCTCCCACCGTACGAACCCCGTCTTCGAGTCCCTCTACCTGGGCATGCCGTGGACGGAGTGCGACTACCTCGTCGGACCGAACACGTGTGTCCCGCTGCTGAAGCAGCTGCGCGCCGAGTTCCCCGAGGTCCAGGCCGTCAACGCCATGTACACCCACGGGCTGTTGGCGGTGATCTCCACCAAGAAGCGCTACGGCGGATTCGCCAAGGCGGTGGCGATGCGGGCGATGACCACGCCGCACGGGCTCGGGTACATCACCACGGTGATCGTGGTGGACGAGGACGTGGACCCGTTCGACCTGCCGCAGGTCATGTGGGCGATGTCCTCGAAGGTCAACCCGGCCGCCGACGTGGTGATGCTGCCCAACCTGTCCGTGGTGGAACTGGCGCCCGCGGCCCAGCCGGCCGGCATCACCAGCAAGATGATCATCGACGCCACCACACCCGTGCACCCCGACGAGCGGGGCAACTTCTCCACGCCCACCAAGGACCTGCCCGAGACGAAGGAGTGGACCGCCCGGCTTCAGCGGCTGATCGCCGAGAGCCGCCGCTGACCGCCGCCCGCCCCGAGTGACCGAAGAGGAGACCCACCCATGACCGACTCCGACTCTCTGCACGACCGCGTGACCGAGCCCACGACCGACCGTACGGCCGAGCCCATGGCCGGCTGCTGTCCCCGCTGCGCCTTCGAGGCCGTCGACACCCTGCACACCTCGCCCGTGCCCGGCGTCTGGGACATCCTCCAGTGCCGCCGGTGCCTGTACACCTGGCGCACCACCGAGCCCGCCCGCCGCACCCGGCGCGAGGCGTACCCGGAGCAGTTCCGGATGACTGCGCAGGACATCGAGAACGCCCCCGAGGTTCCCGCGCTCCCGCCGCTGCGCACCGGCGCCTGAGGCGCTCCAGCCCCCGGCCGCCCGTCCGGCCGGGGGCTGCCGCGCGCCCGGAGCCAGGACGCCGGACACGCCCGTCAGGGGTGTTTACCTTCGCAATGCTTGCCTTTGCCAAGGTTTTGCGCCAAGTGGACCGATTTGGACGCCCTAGGCAATCAACCACCTCTATGGTTGCTACAAGCAACGATTGCGGGAGGTGTGATGGCCGAGCGGGCGCAGTACGAAGAACTGGCGCGTCAGCTCAGTGCCGTCGGCGCCGTCAACCGGGACATGGGGCGGATCCTGCCACCCGACTGCCCGGCCGGCTCCGCCGCCGTCCTGACCCTGATCGGCCGCCACGGCGACATGCGCATGAGCAAGCTCGCCGAGCTGCTCGCCGTGGACATGTCGGTGACCAGCCGGCATGTCGCACACGTCGCCGCACGCGGCTGGATCGACCGGCTGCCGGACCCGGCGGACAAGCGCTCGCGCATCCTGCGCCTCACCCCCACCGGGCTCGACCAGCTCGCCGAGCTGTCCCGCCGCACCACACACCTGCTGACGGAGCGGCTGAGCGACTGGACCGACGACGAGGTCGGTCAGCTCATCCGGCTGATGGGCCGGCTGCGCGACAGCTTCGGCGACTGCCGGTCCACCCCGGTCCCGCTTCCCGCGCCCGCGGCGGAGCCGCCCATGGCCGGGCAGCCGTACGCGAGGACGTCGTGGCCGAACAGGGCGCCGTAGTCGCCGCAGACCACCCGTACACCCGCAAGACGTAAGCAAAGGAAGCCCATGGCAACGACCACACCAGCCGGTGTGCGGGCCCACGCCAGGCGAGGGGGCGACCAGCACGCCGCCGACGACGCCCCGATGACGCATCGCCAGATCATGGAGGCGCTGTCCGGGCTGCTGCTCGGGCTGTTCGCCGCCATCCTGTCCTCGACCATCGTCACCAACGCCCTGCCGACGATCATCAAGGACCTGGGCGGCGGCCAGTCGGCGTACACCTGGGTCGTCACCGCGGCGCTGCTCGCCATGACGGCCTCGGTGCCCCTGTGGGGCAAGCTGTCCGACCTGCTCAGCAAGAAGGCGCTCGTCCAGATAGCCCTGGTGATCTACGTCGCCGGCTCGGTGATAGCCGGTCTGGCGCAGAACCCCGCCATGCTGATCACCGCGCGCGTCGTCCAGGGCCTGGGTGCGGGCGGTCTGTCCGCGCTGGTGCAGGTCATCATGGCCGCGATGATCGCGCCCCGGGAGCGCGGCCGCTACTCCGGCTACACCGGCGCCACGTTCGCCGTCGCCACCGTCGGCGGACCGCTGCTCGGCGGCGTCATCACCGACACCTCCTGGCTCGGCTGGCGCTACTGCCTGTTCGTCGGCATCCCCTTCGCCCTGATCGCCCTGCTGGTGCTCCAGAAGACGCTGCACCTGCCGGTCACCAAGCGCCAGGTCAAGGTCGACTGGGGCGGCGCCTTCCTCATCACCGCCGCGGCGTCCCTGCTGCTGATCTGGGTCACCTTCGCGAACGACAAGTACGACTGGGTGTCGTGGCAGACCTTCACGATGGTCGGCGGCGTGATCGTGCTGGCGCTGCTGTTCGTCCTCGTGGAGACCAAGGCGAGCGCGCCGATCATCCCGCTGCGCCTGTTCCGCAACCGCACCATCGCGCTGGCGTCGCTCGCCTCGCTCTTCGTCGGCGTCGGCATGTACTCCGGCACGGTGTTCTTCTCGCAGTACTTCCAGCTGGCCCGCGACAAGTCGCCGACCATGTCCGGTGTCATGACGATCCCGATGATCGGCGGCCTGTTCGTCGCCTCCATGGTCTCCGGCCAGATCATCACCCGCACCGGCCGCTGGAAGGCCTGGCTGGTGGCCGGTGGCGCCTGCCTGACCGCGGGCCTCGGGCTGCTCGGCACGATGCGCTACGACACGCCGTACTGGCACCTGTCGCTGTACATGGCGCTGCTCGGCGTCGGCGTCGGCATGACGATGCAGAACCTGGTGCTGTCCACCCAGAACCAGGTCGCCCCGCAGGACCTCGGCGCGGCGTCCTCGACGGTCAGCTTCTTCCGCACCCTCGGCGGCGCGGTCGGCGTCGGCGTCCTCGGCTCGGTGATGTCCACCCGGATCAGCCACCACGCCAAGGACACCATCATGTCCCTGAGCCCCCACGCCCGGGCCGCCGCCGCCCAGGCGATGAGCGCCGGCGGCGAGCTGCCCGACATGGACGCGCTGCCCCGCGCCGTGCGCACCTGGCTGGAGGGCGCCTACGGGCACGGCATCGCCGACGCCTTCCTCTACGCCGCGCCCTGCGCCTTCCTCGCCTTCGTCGTCGTGCTGTTCATCAAGGAGGTCCCGTTGCGTACCACCGGTGCTCTGGCCCAGGCCGCTCAGCAGCAGAGTTCCGCGGCGGCTCCGACCGTCGCCGAGGCGCAGACTCAGGCCCCGGTCGTCGAGGCCGCCGTGTCGGACACGTTCACTCCCGCCGGTGAGCGGGTGCCGGGCCGGGCCGGTGCAGACTCCGCTGCCCAGGCGGGCCCGGAGGGCACGCAGCGCCCGGCCGCGGTCGCGACCATCGCCTCCGACGGCGCGGGCGCGGGCGGCGGGATCCCGGTACGCGGACACGTCCGCGGTGCGGAAAGCGCTCCGGTGGCGCAGGCGGCGGTGACGCTGATCTCGCTGGCG
>NZ_JBFBEK010000013.1:18470-240601 GCF_040683715.1 Streptomyces sp. NPDC093260 | reverse complement strand
GAGACGACACTCGGGACCTCAGCCTGCCCCGCCACAGCCCACGGTACGAAAACGGTCCACCGACTCCGTCGGCGGACCGTCATGCAAGATCGAGGCTAAGCTGGGCATCACCGCCCGCTCGCAACTCCGTGACGTACTCGAAGGCACCCTGTCAGATACCGGCGTCCAGAGCTGACAGCCGAATCCGCCACGGCTACGCGCTGACGCGCGTGCCGCCTGCCGGGCGTCCTCCGACACGGCGACGGCCGTCGCTGTGCAGTCGACTGACAGATACCGCGACCGGATTCCGCGTGACAGATTCATAGAGCGCGACGACGACAGACCGCACAAACTCGTCGAATCGCACAAGGGATTCACCCGGGCGCCCTACCCTGCGCCGCAAGTTCACCGTCTGGGTGGGGGAGTACGGCGGCCTGCCCCAGGCCCGCGTCTCCCTCGCCGACGAGACCACGGGCGCTGCGGTGACGGCCTGGCCCAAGGAGTCGTGACCGTAGCCCCTGATCCGATCCAGGGCCCGGCCTACGCGCCGGAAGGGTCCGTCTCGTCTCCCATGTGGTCGAATCCGCGCGGCACCGGCGTGATCTCCTGCGCGGCCCGCACAGGGTGCACAAGGCGTGCACCGATCACCTCAACAAGCAGCGATCACGCTGACGGATCGAGGCCAAGCGCAGCGCATCGCCGAGTAGACCCATCGCCAAGTAGGTGTGCACTCAGCGCTAACGAAATCCATGGTGCGGCCATATACGTTGAGAAAAGCGCGGGGAAGAGGGGCCGCTACCAGGGCGTCCCCAGCTACTGATTGAGCGCGCGTCAAGTGCGGCGGCCGGACAGTCAGCGGCACCGTATGTGCCGGGGATCTCGGTCGAATCCAGGACGATGACCTGTTGAAGAGGGAGTCGAAGATGAAACGCATCAGCAAGTCCCTGATCCGTTCGGCCGCTGTGGGGGCCGTCGCCCTGGGTACCATGGCGACGCTGTCCACGTCCGCCTACGCGGCCGACCATTCCGTGACGCTGAACGGTCGCGGTTTCATGGAGTTCGTGGACAGCGGCGACAAGTTCAGGGTGTGCGACACCAACATCGATGGTCACAGCGTCGTAGGGAAGCTGAAGAAGTTCAGCACCGGTGCAGCTGTCTTTACGATCACTGATGGCGGCGACGCGGATTGTAGCGCCTACAAGACGTACGATATTACGGGATCGACCAGGTACTACGTGCACCTGTGCTGGAATCCGCCGTCCGGCCCGTGTATTTCGGGTTCCAACTTCTCGGAGAGCTGATCCCGGCGAACAGCTGAAAGTCGGGCCCCCGACAGAATTGGCCGGGGGCCTTTCGCGGGTCTTCGGGGGTTGAGGAACATCCATGTCAGACCCGGGACAGGTTCACCCGCCCCAGCGCGAACGCGGAGATCTCCTCCCCCCGCTCCAACGTCCGCACCATGGCGGTCCCCGTCGACTTCACCGGCGGCGTCCGCAGCCGCTCCCGCTCCGAGACCCGCCTGCCCTCTGGCACCACCAGCAGCCCCGCCAGCGCCGGCGCGAGCCCGGGATCGGCCCGACCGGTGGCCCGGGCCACCGCCCCGTACAGGCGCCGCTCGGCCGCCGTACGGGCCTCCGTCACCTGCCGGGCCGGCACCGAGACCCCCGGCAGCAGCACCCGGTTCTTCCGCAGCCACGTCACCGCGTGGTTGAACAGCGCCACCGGCCAGTTTCGACAGCGCGGAACGGGGCGGCATCTTCGGACGACGGTGACCTGGTGACTCTGTCAGGTCTCGGGCCTAATGTATGCCGGTGATCTTCAGAAGGAAGCAGAAGTCCGCGGACCTGGCCACCGTCATGTCAGAGCTGGAGCAGGCAGTGGCCGCTCGCGACGGTGGCCGCACCGAGCGTGCGTTCAACGCGGCGATGAGTGGTCTGCAGTCGGCGACGGGCACCGAATGCGTGCCGGTGGGAACCCGGTTGGCTGCGCTGCTCCCCACCTTTCCGCCCACCGGTCCGCGCCCGATGCTGGCGGCGATGGCAGGCTTCTGCGTGGAACGCGGTGCCGATCCGGCGGCCTGTGCGGAGCCGATCCTCGACGGCACCCATCGGGACCTGCTCGATGCCCTGGAGTTCGCCCGCCGATGGGCCGCCGCCGGCGGACCTGAGGACGAACTGCCGGAGGCCGACGAGAAGATCATCGACGACGCGCTGATGGCCCGGCTGGGTGGCGAGGCGCACGAGGCGTTGCGGCTGGCGCTGGCCTGGTGCTCGGTCGAGCAGTGGCAGCCACCCGCGCTGGCCGTGCTGTGCCGCAGCACCGAGGTGCGCCGTCGCTACGCATCCACGCTCCTCCCCTCCTGCCGCGGCCTGGCGGCCCTCGAGCGGCACGACCTCAAGTGCCTGGCCTACGCGCTGGCGATCCTGGACGACGAGCCCCTGGTGGTGTTGCACCGGCCCACCGGGACCGGGTTCGAGGTTCGCATCGGCGGCATCGGGGACAACTTCCAGTTGCACACGCTGCTCGCCCACGTGCTCGTCGGCGGCGGCCACGTGCCCGGCACCGCACCGTCGGCGCAGAGCGTCCGCCTGGCCATGGCCCCCGAGCCTGCCCAGGGGCGCACCGGGGCCGTCGCGACCGGGGCCTTCGAACTCCTCGCACCGGACGGGGAGCGGATCTGGAACGAGGGGCTGCCCGACGACATCCCCGTGGTGGAGGGACGCCGCCTACTCGTGCTGGACGAGCCGATGTACCCGCGCAGCTGGAACGCCGACCGGTTCTTCCCGATGCTCCCGGGGACGGCAGAGCTGACTCGTGTGCTGTCCGCCGACGAGGTCCAGACCTGGTTCACCTACACCTGCTGGACGTCCTGACCCGGTCGCCCGGCGCCACCGCTCGGCGGCGGCTGCTGCCGCGGCATTCAAGGTGGTTGACCGGCACGGTGGTACTTGTCAGAAGTGCCGTGAGTGGGCGCAGCAGGATGACGGTTCTATGCCGGTCCCCCCTCCACGCCGCTGGAGTTTTCGCAGTGGCGCTGCCGTGCGAGTGGGTGGTGGGGCGTTGTCACAGCCCCGCCCCCTGGGTGGTCACCGTGCCGTCATCGGCTTCGGTGCGCTGTGAGCGCGACGGTAGGCCAGTGGTGACAGGCCCAGGTACGTGTGGAAGTGCTTGCGCAGGGCGACGGGGTCGCCGAAGCCGCAGACGGTGGCGATCCGTGCGACGGTCAGGTCGGTGGACTCCAGCAGCAGGCGCGCGTGCTCCAGCCGCCTCTGTGCCAGCCACTTCAGCGGGCTGCTGCCCACCTCACCGCGGAATCGCCGGGTGAAGGTGCGCACACTCATGTGCGCGTGCCGGGCCATGTCCTCCAGTGTGAGCGGCTCGGCCAGCCGGTCCAGCGCCCACTGCCGGGTTGCCGAAGTGGACCGGTCGGTGTCCCGCGGTACCGGGTGCTCGATGAACTGCGCCTGCCCGCCCTCGCGCCACGGCGCCACCACGCAGCGCCGCGCGGCGGCCGAGGCCACCGCCGCCCCGTGGTCCAGTCGCACCAGGTGCAGGCACAGGTCGATGCCGGCCGCTCCGCCGGCGGACGTGAGGATGCGTCCGTTGTCGACGAAGAGCACGTCCGGATCGACCTCGACCGCGGGGAACAGCCGCGCCAGCGCGTCGCACAGCGCCCAGTGCGTGGTGGCCCGCCGGCCGTCCAGCAGACCGGCCGCCGCGAGCAGGAAGGCCGAGGTGCACAGGCTGACGATGCGGGTCCGCGGCCCTATCCGGTCCAGCGCCGCGGCGAGTTCCCCGGGGAGCGTGCCGGTCGTGAGCAGGTCCTCGGTGGGCTCCTGCGTGGCGAGAACGACGGTGTCCGCGGTCTCCAGCACCGACTGGTCGTGGTCGACGACCAGCCGGTAGTCCTCGTGCGTGCGTACCGGCCGGCCGCCGAGGGAGCAGGTGACGACGGAGTACAGACGGGTCCCGTCCGGTTCACAGGCCTCGTTGAAGACTCTGGCCGGGATGCCCAGGTCCAGCGGAAGGACCCCGTCGAGGGCGAGGACGGCGACACGATGCGGCATGGCCGGAATGGTACGACAGGTGACCCTCCGGCCACTCACCCGCCTCGTCGCGCACCCGCCACTGTTTCTTCTGCCGGGACCGCGGTCCCGGCAGAAGAAAGAGAGTGAGACGGACGTGAGCGAGGACAACATGAGCGAGCACACCATGCGGGCTGTCACCCAGACCGAGTTCGGCGGACCGGAGGTGCTGACCGTCGAGGAGGTCGCTCGCCCCGAGCCGCTGCCGACCGAGGTACTGGTACGGGTGCACGCGGCCGGCGTCAACCCGGTGGACTGGAAGACCCGCGAGGGTCAGGGCATGGCGGGGCTGCAGACGTTCCCGCTGATCCTCGGCTGGGACGTGTCCGGGATCGTCGAGGAGGTCGGCTTCGGCGTCACCACGCTGAAGCCGGGCGACGAGGTGTACGGCATGCCGTGGTTCCCGCGCGCCGCCGGCGGCTACGCCGAGTACGTCACCGCGCCGGCCCGCCAGTGGGCCCGCAAGCCGGCCACCCTCGACCACGCGCACGCGGCCGCCGTGCCGCTGGCGGCACTGACCGCCTGGCAGACCGTCGTCGACACCGGCCATGTGCGGGCCGGGCAGCGCGTCCTGATCACGGCCGCCGCCGGCGGAGTGGGCCACTTCGCGGTCCAGTTCGCCCGGCACCTGGGCGCCCACGTGATCGCCACCGCCAGCGCCGCCCGCCACCCGTGGCTCAAGGAACTCGGCGCCGCCGAGACCATCGACTACACCACCACCCGCTTCGAGGACGTCGTCGAGGACGTCGACGTCGTCATCGACCTGGTGGGCGACGCCCACGACCGGACCAGCACCCGCTCGCTGAAGGTCCTGCGCCCGGGCGGCCTGCTGGTCGCCGTCCCGTCCGGGGTCTCCCCGGAACTGGCCCAGGCCGCCGAGGCAGCCGGCGTGCGCCTCACCGCGTACCTGGTCGAGCCGGACGGTCCCGCGCTGACCACGATCGCCGGCCTGATCGACGCCGGTGAGGTCGCCGTCGAGGTGGAGGAGACCTTCCCGCTGGAACAGGTCCGCACGGCCCACGCCCACGTCGAGGCCGGCCGCACCCGCGGCAAGGTCGTCCTCACCGTGACCGAGTGACCTTCTGCATGCAGTGAGGAGCAGCACCGTGTACTAGGAGACCCGCCGCTACCAGGCGCAGTCCGGAGGCCGCGAGGAGTGGGTGCGCTCCATGGAGGACGTGCATCCCGTTCCAGGCCTCGCTGGCGGCGGCACCAGCGCACACGGAGGAGCATCCCCGCAGGCGCGGGGTCGGCACGACGGCCGCGGTGTGGCTGGTCGTGCGAGACGCGGGCCTGACGGACCGGCAGGTGAGCGACTCGTGGTGGAACGCTCCCTCTCAGCCGACCTGCCAAACCTTGATCGCGTCGCTCACCCGAATCGTCCCGGCCCCACGGACGTCCAGGTGGACACCGAGCACGATGCCGGGATGCGCCGGGAGTTCGTGGACGGTCGCAGTACGCGTCAGCCGGCCCGAAGACCGACCGCCAGCGTCAGTTCAAGGACCCGGTGTGGCGATGCGAGATCCGGAAACAGCTCCCGCAGCTGCGACATCCGGTACCGGACTGTCTGGGGATGGATGAACAACGCCGCCGCCACCTCGTCCCGCCTGCCCTGGTGCAGCAGCCACGCCCGCAACGTCTCCTCCAGCTTCCGTGCGGTCGCGACGGGCAAGGTGCGCAACGGTGCGAGGGCTCGGGCGCGCAGGTCTGCGAACGCGTCCGCGTCGGCGCTCAGCACCAGCTCGGGCAGGTGGTCCTCGGTGTCGCGGATATCAGAGGAGAGGGAGCGCGCGCGCACGGCTCGTGCGTACGAGGCGGACGCACGAGTCCATGGCCGGGCCGGGCCGACCACGGCGGTGCGGTCGGTCAGCTGCCGCAAGAGATGCGGTCGGTCGGAATCGGGGACGAGCAGCACACCGGTGGCGTCCGGCAGATCGTCGAGGACGAGGGTGCTCGGGTCGAGCGCCCGGTAGGCGGGCCGGGCCTGGGCGGCGGGCAGCAGGACCGCCGTCAGCGAATCCGGAGGCTGCCACCCGGCCCTTTGAGCCGAGGCCAGCAACACGTCCGGGCTCGCGCCGGCGAGGAGGGCGCGGGCCAGGTGTTCCAGGTGGCGCTCGTGGGCCCTGCCCCGGGCGGCCAGTTCGTCGGCGTGGCCCGCGGCGCTCGCGGCGGAGAGCTCGTCGATGTAGGCGAAGGTCAGCTCGGCGAACTTGGCCACCTCGGCGGCGGGCAGACCTGCGGATACGGCGCCCGCTGCCAGGCATCGCCAGGCCACGCGGGCGCCGACGCGGTAGGCGCTGAGCAGGGCGTCCATCGAACGGCCGTCGCGTACCTCGCCGCGGCCCAGCTCATAGGCCGCGTCACCGCCGCCGCCGCCCGTGGCGTTCCCGCTCGCGAGGTCCAGGTAGTGCCCCAGGGCGGTGCGGACGGCTCGGCGGATGGTGCCGCCCATGCTGCCCGAAAGGGCGTTGGCGTAGGAAGGGACCTCGTCGATGATCGCCTGGACGACCTCGTCGGCGGTGGTCTTCAGCGCGGCCCGAAGTGCGGTGACCGTCGTCTCATCCAGGGCCAGTTCACTGGCCCTCCGGATTGCATGGCTCACGTTTTTGTTCCCTGCGAACAATTCGACCGACCAGATTCACGTCCTGCGGTCAGGACTTTACGCCTTGAGACGCAGCAAGCTGGAGTCATGACGAGTACTGCCCTCCGCAGCAGGGCGTGGAAACTGCTGGAGATGGTCACGACGCCGCTGCTGCCGTCGGACTACCTCGACCTGGTCAGCCCGCTGCGTGCGGGCGCCGACCTGCGGGGGCGCATCGAAGCCGTGCACCGCGAGACGGATGACGCCGCGACCATCGTGGTCAGGCCGGGACGGGGCTGGCGCGGCCACACAGCCGGTCAGTACGTGCGGATCGGGGTCGACGTCGACGGGGTGCGCCTGTGGCGTGCCTACTCCATCACCTCGCCGACGAACCGCCAGGACGGCCGCGTCACGATCACCGTGAAGGCGATCCCGGACGGCAAGGTCAGCAACCACCTGGTCCACAGGGCGGCACCGGGCACGCTGATCCAACTCGACCAGCCGACCGGCGACTTCGTGCTGCCGCAGGCCAAGCCCGCCAAGGTGCTCTACCTGACGGCCGGCAGCGGCATCACACCCGTGATGGGCATGCTGCGCGACACCGAGTTCGACGACGTCGTCATGGTCCACTGCGCGCCCCGGCCGCAAGACGTGATCTTCCGCAACGAACTGCACGGCCTGGTCGCGGCCAGGAAGCTGCGGCTCACCGAGGTGCACACCGCCACAGACGGCATGCTCGACATCGCCCGTCTCGACCAGCTCGTGCCCGACTGGGCCGAGCGCGAGACCTGGGCCTGCGGGCCCACGGGCCTGCTCGACTCCGCCGAAGAGCACTGGAGCGGGCACGGCGTCCAAGAGCGCCTGCACACCGAACGCTTCCGCCCCGGCATCGTCGTCGCCGGCGACGGATGCGGCGGTGGCGAGGTAACGTTCAGCGCCACCGGCAAGACCGTCGAGGCGGACGGCGCTACGCCGTTGCTGGCCGTCGGCGAGGAGGCCGGCGTGCTCATGCCGTCCGGGTGCCGCATGGGCATCTGCTTCGGCTGCGTCACGCCGCTCAAGGCCGGTGCCGTCCGCGACCTGCGCACCGGCGAGATCACCGAGGCAGAGCCGGGCGTCCTCATCCAGACCTGCGTGTCCGCCGCGGCGGGCCCTTGCGACATCGAACGGTAGGAGCACCTTGACCGCCATCGACCCCACCGCCCACCTGACGGCGGAGCAGATCGAGGAGCTGGGCCGCGAGCTGGACGCGATCCGCGACGAAGTGATCGCCGGACGCGGCGAGAGGGACGCCGCCTACATCCGTAGGGTCATCTCGGCGCAACGCAAGCTCGAGCTGGTCAGCAGGGGCGTGCTGCTGTTCTCGATCTTCCCGCCCGCGTGGCTGCTCGGCACCGCCGGTCTGTCCGTGGCGAAGATCATGGACAACATGGAGATCGGCCACAACATCCTGCACGGCCAGTGGGACTGGATGCGGGACCCGAAGATCCACTCCACCACCTGGGAATGGGATCACGTCTCGCCGGCCGACCAGTGGAAGCACTCGCACAACGAGCTGCACCACACGTACACCAACGTGATCGGCAAGGACAACGACCTCGGTTACGGCATCATGCGCGTCGACGAGGACCAGAAGTGGCACCCGTTCCACCTCGGCCAGCCGCTGTGGAACTTCATCAACGCCTGCTTCTTCGAGTACGGCATCGCGGCTTACGACCTGGAGCTCGGCAAGAACCTGGACAAGCGCCGCCGCAAGAACCCGGAGTTCCGCGCGCGGGCCAGGGCCGTGGGCCGCAAGATCCGCAAGCAGGTGCTCAAGGACTACGTCATCCATCCGCTGCTGTCGGGCCCGTCGTTCCTCCCCACGCTCGCCGCCACGTTCACCGCGAACCTGGTCCGCAACATCTGGTCCCACTCGGTGATCATGTGCGGGCACTTCCCCGAGGGCGTGCAGGTCTTCGAGCGCCGCTCGATCAAGGGCGAGACGCGCGGCCAGTGGTACCTGCGCCAGATGATGGGCTCGGCGAACATCAGCGGCGGCAGGGCCATGCACTTCATGACGGGCAACCTGTCGCACCAGATCGAGCACCACCTGTTCCCGGACCTGCCGAGCAACCGGTACGCCGAGGTCGCGGTGAAGGTGCGCGCGCTGTTCGAGAAGTACGAGCTGGAGTACGTCACCGGACCGCTGCCCAAGCAGGTGTTCTCCGCGTGGCGCAAGGTCTTCCGGCTCTCGCTGCCGAACAAGAAGTCCGAGGTCGAGACGCCGGACCGTGAGCGGGAGCTCGTCGCCGCCTGATCGTGACAAGCGCCTGGCTCACGAGCCCGAGGTCAGGCGCCCTTGTCCGCAGATCCCAGGATCGCCACGCACTCCACGTGACGTTTCATCGGAAAGATGTCGTCTTGAGCAGGGCACACACAAGCCCAGGCCAGGACAGGTTTGTCGGACACGGCCACTGGCCAAGGGGTCGGGCTCCCGCTCCAGCTCGCAGAGCGTCATGTGGTCCTCGGTCTCGCCGCCGGCGCGGGCTCGTGAGCGGCGCAGCCCACCACTGACACGCCTGCGGCGCGCGAACGACGGGCGGGCGGTCAAAGGGCGGTGAGGAGTCATCGCTCAGACACGGACACGGACCAATGGCGTATCGACCAGGTGTTCGGCGAGGATTCGCCGGTCCGGATCGCCTGGGAGACGAGCAGGGCGTTGGTGCCGTCGTCGCCCATCTCGGCGGTGCGGGCGGCCGCGTCATGGACCCTCCGTCAGGATGACCTCGTGGGCCTCCAGCAGTCGCGGGAGCATCGCGGGGGCCTCCTCGACACCGTCCGGAGGGCGCGGGATCGACGTGATCTCGGCGATGTGCCGGGGATCGCCCACGGCGACACCGCCCAGGGTCTGGACCCGCTCGGCGAGGGCGTCGACGAGTTCCAGCTGTTCCCCCGCGTGCTTGTCCAGGACCAGGTGGAGTCGGTAGAAGGTCGCCCCGCGCATCGCACCGCGGCCCTGTACCTGCTGGCGGCAGGTGGCCTGCTTCTGGTCTTCGCCCTGTGGTGGCTGTACTTCGCCCGGCCGGCCCATACCCTGCTCGCCACCTCGCACCAGGTCCATCGCAGGAGGTTCACCTGGGCGTACGGCCACTACCTGATCTTCGGCTCGGCAGCCGCCGAGGGAGCCGGCCTGGCGGCGTAGGCCCAGCTGGTCACCGCGCGCACCGGTGTCCCGCCGTTGTCGGCGGGTGGCGCGGTCACGGCGCCGGCGGCGGTCTTCCTCATCACCGTGTGGGCTGTGCATGTCCGGCCGCACCGGCGGAGCCGGGCCGAACAGCTTGCGTTTCCCGCGGTGGCGGTGGCAGTCCCGACGGCTGCCCGCTCGCCGGCGCCGGCCCTCCTCGCCGCTCCGGCGGCGGCCCTGGTCGTCGTGGTCACGCTGGTCGACCGGGCCGAGCGGGTACGGCGAGAGGACCCGTGACACGGAAACGGGGCGCCGCCCGGAGCCCTTCTCCGTGCAGCACCCCTTTCCCCTGGTCAGGTCGTGGCGCGCACCGCCTCGCGGATCAGCTCGGCGACCTGCTTCGGCTGGGAGACGGCGACCGCGTGCGAGGCGCCCTCGATCTCGACGACGGTCGCCCCCGCGCGCTGCGCGCCGAAGCGTTCCACCTCCGGGTTGATCGCGGTGTCGGCGCCCGCGACCAGCGCCCAGGACGGCTTGGTCTTCCAGGCGGCGGCGGAGGCCGTCTCCTCGAAGGCGGCAGCGGCCAGCGGGCGCTGCGCCACGGCCAGCACCTTCGTGACGTCAGCGGACACGTCGGCCGCGAAGACCGAGGGGAAGGCGTCCGCGGCGATGGTCACCTCGACGGCCGGGTCGCCGTCCGCGACGGGGTACGTCCACTGCTTGAGGTTGCTCACCAGCGGGGAGAGCGGGAAGCGGCCCTGCAGCTCGCCGAGGCTCTCGCCCTCTTCGAGGACGTAGGCGGCCACGTAGACCAGCCCGACGACGTTCTCCGTGGTGCCGGCGACGGTGATCAGCGCACCACCGTAGGAGTGGCCGACCAGCACGACGGGGCCGTCGATCTGGGCGGCCACGGAGGCGACGTACGCGGCGTCCGAGGCCAGGCCGCGCAGCGGGTTGGGCGGGGCGATGACCGGGATGTCGTGGCGCTGGAGCTCCTCGATGACGCCGGACCAGCTGGCCGCGTCGGCGAAGGCGCCGTGGACGAGGACGACGGTGGGAGTGGTGGTGCTCATGTCTGCCGGATCTCCTTGCGGTCAGGCGGTGTGCAGGGCGGCACGCAGGGTGCCGGCGGCCATCGTGATGGCGGCCTCGGCGGCGTGGGTCCCGCGCAGGGCGTTGAGCATCACGAAGTCGTGGATGATGCCCTGGAAGCGGACGGCGGTGACGGGGACGCCGGCCTCGCGAAGCTTGCCCGCGTACGCCTCGCCCTCGTCGCGCAGGACGTCGGCCTCGCCGGTGATGACCAGGGCCGGGGGCAGACCGGTGAGCTGCTCGGTGGTGGCGCGCAGCGGGGAGGCGGTGATCTGGGCGCGCTCGGCCTCGTCGGTCGTGTACTGGTCCCAGAACCACTGCATGCCGTCGCGGCGCAGGAAGTAACCGGTGGCGAACTGATGGTAGGACGGCGTGTCGAAGTTCGCGTCCGTCACCGGGTAGAACAGCACCTGCTGCACCAGGGAGACGTCGCCGCGCTCCTTGGCCATCAGGGTGAGGGCGGCGCTCATGTTGCCGCCGACGGAGTCCCCGGCCACGGCCAGCCGTGTGCCGTCCAGGCCCTTGGCGGCGCCCTCCTGCACGACCCACCGCGCGACCGCGTAGTTCTGCTCGATGGCGACCGGGTAGCGGTGCTCGGGCGAGAGGTCGTACTCAGGGAAGACCACGGCGGCGTCCGCGCCGACGGCGAGTTCGCGCACCAGGCGGTCGTGGGTGTGGGCGTTGCCGAACACCCAGCCGGCGCCGTGGATGTAGAGGATGACCGGGAGGGTGCCGGTGGCCCCGGCGGGCTTCACGACGCGGGCCCTGACACTGCCCGTGGGGCCGCCGGAGACGGTGATCCACTCCTCGTCGACCGCCGGCTTGCCGATCTCGCCGGACTGCACCTCGTCGACGGCCTTGCGTCCCTCCGCCGGGGGCAGGTCGAAGAGGTAGGGCGGGTTGGCGGTCGCCTCCGCGAAGGCGGCCGCCGCGGGTTCCAGTACCGGCTGAACCGGCTCGACGGTGTGGGACATGTGCCTCTCCCGATGTTCCAGGGGACTGTTTCGTGTGGTGCGCCGGTCACGCTAGTGAGCGTCGCCAGGTCGGGGTTCTCCGTGAGCGCACCACCGCTGTTCCCCCAGCGCACCGCGGGCTTCCGGCCGTCTCGCGAGCGTGCGGAGTACTGAGCGACGCAGTGCACTGTGGGACCAAGTCCGGTGCACTGGGAAGACATTGCCGCAGGCCGGCCGTGCCTATCGTGAGGGCCCGAGCGAGACCGCGGCCCCTTGCCGCGTCTGCCCTCCATCCCACCGGCGCGGCGCGTATCCCGGACTCCGCCTTGGCGCGACGCGAGTGGACGGAGCCGAACTCCCCTGTCCCGGAAAGGACTTCAAGAGATGTCGACAATGCCGGTCGGCGGGCTCGTTCCGCGTGCCTCCGACGATGCCGCAGACCTCGTCGTCCGCAACGCGAAGATCCACACAGCCGACCCGGGGCGCCCGCACGCCGAGGCCATCGCGGTCCGGGACGGCGTCATCACCGTCGTCGGCGACGACAACGCCGTGGCCCCGCACATCGGTACGGCCACCAAGGTGGTCGACGCATGCGGCCGCCGGGTCGTCCCCGGCCTCAACGACGCCCACCTGCACGTGATCCGCGGGGGCCTGAACTACGTACTGGAGCTGCGCTGGGACGGGGTGCGCAGCCTGCGGCAGGGGCTGGCGATGCTGCGTGAGCAGGCCGCGCGTACCCCGAAGGGCCAGTGGGTGCGGGTGGTGGGCGGCTGGTCCGTCGAGCAGTTCGCCGAGCGCCGGCTGCCGACCGTCGCCGAACTGAACGCGGCCGCCCCGGACACCCCGGTGTTCGTGCTGCACCTGTACCACTCGGCCGTGCTGAACCGTGCGGCCCTCAAGGCCGCCGGCTTCACCAAGGACACGCCCGACCCCAAGGGCGGCCAGATCATGCGCGGCAGGGACGGGGAACCGACCGGCATGCTGCTGGCCGCGCCCAGCGCCCTCATCCTCTACTCGACCCTCGCCAAGGCGCCGGTCCTGGAGAGCGAGGAGGACAAGAGGACCTCCACCCGTCATTTCCTGCGCGAGCTGAACAGGTTCGGACTGACCTCGGCGATCGACGCCGCCGGCGGATTCCAGAACTTCCCCGACAACTACGCCACCGTCATCGAACTGGCCAGGGCCGGCCAGCTCTCGATGCGCATCGCCTATCATCTCTTCCCGCAGACTCCGGGCCAGGAGGTCGACGATCTCGCCCGCTGGATCGAGATGGCCCGCCCCGAGGACGGGGACGAATGGCTGCGCCTGAACGGCGCGGGCGAGAATCTCACCTGGGCCGCCGCGGACTTCGAGAACTTCGCCGAGCCGCGTCCAGAACTCACGTCGGACTACGAGGTCGAGTTCGAGAAGGCCGTCCGTCTCCTCATGGAGAACGGGTGGGGCTTCCGGCTGCACGCCACCTACGACGAGACCATCCGCCGGGACCTCGCGGTCTTCGAGAAACTCGCCGCGGACGGGCTTTTCCCGGCCGGGAACCGGTGGCTGTTCGACCACGCGGAAACCGTCTCCCCGGACAGCCTCGACCGCATCGCCGCGCTCGGCGGCGCGATGTCCGTGCAGAATCGTTTGTCTTTCCAGGGTGAGGCGTTCCTGCGCCGCTACGGTCCCGGCGCCGCCGCGGACGCCCCGCCGATCCGGGCCATGCTGGACCGCGGGCTGACCGTGGCCGCCGGCACCGACGCCACCCGGGTGTCCTCCTACAACCCGTGGGTGGCCCTGCACTGGCTGGTCAGCGGCCGCACCGTCGGCGATCTGACGCTGCGCCCGCCGGCCAACCGCGTCGGCCGGCAGGCCGCGCTGACGATGTTCACCCGCGCCGGGGCCGTACTGACCGGCGAGGACGAGGTCAAGGGCGTCCTGCGGCCGGGCTGCTACGCGGACCTGGCGATGCTGTCCGAGGACTACTTCACCGTGCCCGAGCCTGAGATCGCGCACATCGAGTCGCTGCTGACGGTGACCGGCGGGCGGATCGTCTACGCCGCCGGCGCCTACGAGGGGCTGGACGAGGAACTGCCGCCCGTCAGCCCCGCCTGGAGCCCGGTGGCGCACTTCGGCGGCTACCAGGCGTCTCCCTCAGCGGCCGGCGCCCGCCAGGCGGAGTTCCTCGGCCAGGCCGTCGCCGAATCGGAGCAGCACCGCCAGTGGCGCATCGCCCGTGGCCTCACCCCGGAGACCGCGAGCACGCCCTTCGATCCCTGCTTCGACCTCTAGAACACCCGGCAGGGGCCGGGCCGTTGCGCGCCCATGCCGGGACACCCACCGACTCCGTCCGCACACGGACGGTTCTCCCCAGACAGGAAAGGTTCATCCTCATGGTCAACATCTCCGACGTCACCGCCGCCCCCAGCCCCGACCTGCTCACCCCCGACAACTGCGCCGTGCTCTTCGTGGACCACCAGCCGCAGATGTTCTTCGCCGCCGCCAGCGGCGACCGCACCTCGATCATGAACGCCACCGTGGGCCTGGCGAAGGCCGCCAAGGTCTTCGACGTGCCGACCGTGCTCAGCACCGTGGCCGCCGAGTCCTTCTCCGGCCCGATCATGCCGCAGCTGGCCGCGGTCTTCCCCGACCAGAAGATCATCGACCGCACCTCGATGAACGCCTGGGAGGACGTGCCCTTCGTCGAGGCCGTCAAGGCGACAGGCCGCAAGAAGCTGGTCATCGCCGGCCTGTGGACCGAGGTCTGTGTCGTGCTGCCGACGCTGTCGGCCCTCGCCCAGGGCTACGAGGTCTACGTCGTCACCGACGCGTCCGGCGGTGTCAGCCCGCAGGCCCACGAGCACGCCGTCCAGCGCATGATCCAGGCCGGCGCGATTCCGGTGACGTGGGTGCAGGTGCTCCTGGAGCTCCAGCGGGACTGGGCGCGCACGCAGACGTACGTCCCGGTCACCGAGGTCGTCAAGGAGCACGCCGGCGCCTACGGCCTCGGGGTCGTATACGCGCAGTCCGTCATCGGCGCCCACGCCGCCGGCTGACCGCACCGATACCGATTCAGGAACAGGCAGGAACACGATGGACGCTGGACTACTGGTCCTCCGGCTGGTGGCGGGCTTGCTCATCGCCGGTCACGGGGTGCAGAAGGTGAGCTTCCGGCTCGGGGGCAACGGCTTGGCGGGCGGCACCGAGGAATTCCGCCGCGACGGATTCCGCGGCGGAGTGCTGACCGCACTCGTCGCGGGAGCCAGTCAGATCGGCGCCGGCCTGTTCCTGGCCCTGGGGCTGTTCACGCCCCTGGCCGCGATGGCCGCCATGGGCGTGATGACGGTCGCGGGCACCGTCAAGTGGCACAAGGGCCTCTGGGTGCAGAACGACGGCTACGAGTACCCGACGGTCCTCGTCGTCGTCTCGGCCTCGCTGGCCCTCACCGGGCCCGGACGGTGGTCCGTGGACCACGCGCTGGGCACCACCCCCTGGCCGCTGTGGATCGCCGTCGCCACGATCGTGCTCGGCCCGATGAGCGGACTGCTCACCCGCGTGGTGCTGCACCGGACGGACTCCGAGGTGGAAGGGACGCGACATGCGCAAGCTGCTGAGTGACGCCGTCGGCACGCTGGTGCCCCGGGGCGAGGAACGCCACGGTCCGCTGCCCCCGCTGCTGCTGACCATGACGGTGGTCACCGGCCTGGTGGACTCGGTGAGCTATCTGGCCCTCGGACACGTCTTCGTAGCCAACATGACCGGCAACGTGGTCTTTCTGGGGTTCGCCCTGGGAGGCGCCGGCAGCCTGTCCGCGCTCGCGTCCGTCGTCTCGGTGACCGCGTTCCTCCTCGGCGCGCTCGCGGGCGGCAGGCTCGGCACCCGGTTCGCCACGCACCGAGGGCACATGTTGAGAGCGGCGACGGCGGTGCAGACGGTGCTGGTCGCGGTCACCGTGGTGGTCGCCGCGGTGGCCGACGGCCGGGTCACCACCTCCGTCCAGTACACGCTGATCGTGTTCCTGGGGCTCGCCATGGGACTGCAGAACGCGGTCGCCCGGCGCCTCGGCGTGCCGGACCTCACCACCACCGTGCTGACCCTGACGCTGACGGGTCTGGCCGCCGACTCCACCCCGGCCGGCGGCGAGGCGCCGCGCCCCGGCCGCCGAATCCTGTCCGTGCTCGCCATGTTCCTCGGCACCCTGATCGGAGCCGCGCTCCTGCTGCACGGCCACCTGGTCGTCGTCCTGAGCCTCACCCTCGTCCTGCTCGTGGTCACCTCCGTGACCACCCACCGCCTCTCCGCCGCCGACGCCCCCTGGCTGCGGCCACGGCCGTGAACGCGGCGGTGACCACGCCCCGGCTCGGACGCCGGAGCCGGACCTCCGGCGCCTCCTCGGGACCCCTCGTCCCCGGGAGGTCCGGCACACCGCAGACCCGAACCCGTCGAAAGGAACCCGATGAGCCGGCCCTCCCCCACCTCGACCGTCGAACGAGCAGACGACAGGCACCGTTACGAGATTCTGGTCGGCGGCCGACTCGCCGGTCTGACCGCCTATCGCGACCATGGTGAGCAGCGGGTCTTCTACCACACGGAAGTCGACGACGCCTTCGCCGGACAGGGACTGGCCGCGCGCCTGGTCCAGGAGGCCCTCACCGACGTACGCCGCTCAGGCATGCGCATCGTGCCGGTCTGCCCCTATGTGGCCAAGTTCCTCGAGAAGCACGAGGAGTTCGCGGACATCACCGATCCGGTGACCCCGGAGGTCCTGCGCCGGCTCCAGACCGAGCTGCGGACCCTCACCTGACCGCGCCGCTGGTGGCGTCGACGGTGATGAAGCGCTGGGCGACGACGAGCAGCACCGCGGCCGGCACCGACGCCAGGACCGCGGTGGCGATCACCGCGTTCCACTGGGTCGTGTGAGCACCGATGTATTCGTAGATGCCCAGGGTAACCGGCCGCACAGTCCCGGTGGTGGTCAGTGTGAGGCCGAAGAGGAAGTCGCTCCAGGTGAAGAGGAAGGTGAAGAGAGCGGCGGTGACCAGTGTGTTCCGGCTCAGCGGCAGCACCACGGCCCAGAAGGTGCGCAGCCTCCCGGCGCCGTCCACGCGCGCGGCCTCGATGATCTCCCGGGGAATGCCCCCCATGAACGAGTGCAGGAGGATGACGGCGAACGGGACCCCGGCGGTGGAGTCCGCGAGGACGAGTCCCAGGCGGGAGTTCAGCAGTCCCAGGTCGTTGTAGGCGCCGTAGAGCGCGTTCGCCACGACGATGCCCGGCACCATCTGCGTGAAGAGGATTCCGAAGAGTACGAGGCGGGTTCCCGGCAGGGAGAACCGGGCCAGGGCGTAGGCGGCCGGGGCCGCCAGCCCGAGGCTGAGCGCGACGCTGCCGAGGGCCACGACGAGGCTGGTGACCAGGTTGGGGCCCTGATCGCGCAGCGCCGTGGCGTAGCCGCCGAGGTGCGGGCGGGAAGGGAACCAGCCCGCCCCCAGTGCGGTGCCCGTCGGCTGCAGGGAGGCGTTCACCATCCAGTAGACGGGAAACAGCATCACCGCGAGCAGGACTGTCCCGACGACGGTGGAGAGCAGGCCACGGCGGCGTCCGCACCGCGCCGGCCCGCCCCTCATGGGTGCGCCGCGCGCCGGTCGGCGCGCAGGAAGACCAGGGCGAGGACGAGCGAGAGGATGACGAGTACGTTGCCCATGGCGGCGCCGCGCCCGAACTCGAACTGCTGGAAGGACAGTTCGTAGGACTGGGTGGCGAGGGTCTGCGTGGCGTCGGCCGGTCCTCCGCCCGTCACGACGAGGATGATGTCCAGCACCTTGAGGGTGTAGACCACGCCCAACACCAGCACGACGCTCACGGCGGGCCGCAGCAGCGGCCACGTGATGTGGCGGAACGACGCCGTCAGACCGGCGCCGTCCAGCTCTGCAGCCTCGTACAGCTGGGCCGGGATGTTCCGCAGGCCGATGTACAGGATCACGGTGTTGAAGGGGATTCCCACCCAGATGTTGACGAGGGTCACCGACACGAGTGCCTGTGAGGTGCCGGTGAGCCAGGGGATGCCGGACGACACGAGGTGGAGGGCGCGCAGTGCGTTGTTGACGACTCCGTCGTCGGTGTCGAGCATCCACTTCCACGTCGTGGCCGATACGACCAGCGGCAGCAGCCACGGCAGCAGCAGGAGCGAGCGCAACAGACCGCCGAGCGGGAAGCCGCGGCGGAAGAACAGGGCCAGGGCGAGACCGAGCAGGAACTGCCCGGCGACCGAACCCGCGGTGAACAGGACCGTGGTCAGCAGTGTCTGGGAGAACGCGCCCGACGACAGGATCTCCGCGTAGTTCCGCAGCCCGACGAACGGCGCGGCCCCGGTGTAGAAGGTGGCGGGCGTGTACTGCTGGAAGCTCAACACCAGGTTCCTGACCACCGGGTAGCCGAAGAACAGCAGCAGGTAGACCGCGGCGGGCACGACGAACAGCCATGGGGCGAGCCGTTCCCGCAGGCGGGTCCGGGTCGCGGCCGGCGGACAGGTCATGAACCGGTCGCGGTCCGCTGCGCGCGTCGGAGCGCCTCCCGAGGCGTCTGCTCGCCCGTCAGCGCGGACTGGATCGCCGTGGATATCGCGGTCGCCGTTCCGGGCCACTTGACTCCCAGTTCGGCGGTACGGGACCGGGCCCGCTCCACGCTGGTGACGAAGCCGGACATCGACGGGACCCGCTCGGCGTACCGGGCCGCCACCGCGGTGCGGGAGGGCACGGTGAAGTGCTCCTTCGCCGAGGCGAGCATGGCCGTGGGGCCGTTCAGGCAGGCCAGGACCTGGGCGGCCTTCTCCTGCCGGGACGGGGAGGAGTTCTGCGGCACCGTCCACACCTCGCCGCCGAGGGGCGTGACGAGCGTCTGCCCCCTCTGACGGACGGGGAGGGGGGCCACTCCCCAGTGCAGGTCACGGTCCTTGTTCAGCGCGGGGATCCGCCAGGGGCCGTTGACCATCATGGCGGCCTTTCCAGCGGCGAACTGGTCGTGCAGGTCGGCCTGGGTCCAGTTCAGTGCCGACCTCGACATGGATCCGCTCTTCACCAGGTCGGTCCACAGCCGGAGGGCCTGCGCGGCCTGCGGCGTGTCCAGGTGCTTCTCGTCCCCGCCGTTGGACCACAGGAAGGGCAGGAACTGCCAGGTGCTTTCGGGGGTCGCGTCGGCCGAGACGGCGATGCCGTAGCGCCCCGGGCGGGTCAGGCGGGCGGCCGCCGTCCGCAGCTCGTCCCAGGTCCGTGGCACGGCGACACCGGCCTCGGCGAGCATGTCCTTGTTGTAGATGAGGGCGACCGTGTTGACGGTGGGCGCCAGCCCGTACACCTTCCCGCGGTAGGTGCCCGCCGACAGGATGCCCTCGGCGAAGCCGGTGGTGTCGATGCGGTAACGGTCCAGCGGCGTCAGTGCGCCGGTGCTCGCGATCTGCTGGAGGTCGGGGTTGTCGAGCATCAGCAGGTCGGGCAGGGTGCGTGACGACGCCTGTCGCAGGACCGTGGGGATGAGCGACGGCAACGGGACACTGGTGTGCTCGACCTTGACCCCGGCGGTCCTGCCGCAGTCGGTGAGCCGCTTGCTCCACTGGGCGTGCTCGGTCGCGTCGGTGTAGTAGTCGAGCGCGGTGACGGAGGTCACCTCGTCCGGGGCCGACGCGGCGCCGGTTCCCCCTCCGCAGCCTGCGGCAGCCAGTGCGAGGGCAACGGTCCCGAGGAGGGTGGTGATCCGCCGCGCCGACGGTCTGGGGGCCGGTGAGTTCAAGGTGGTGCCTTCCCGAGCGAGCCTGTGGTCGAGGCCAGGCGTCCCGCGTCGCCGAGGAGAGACCTTGACACCGGCGTCTTACCATCGAGCAGGGATGCTAGCCGATTGACCAGCGCATCAGCCGCGCGAGAGCCCGTAGCCGTCGCCGCGGTCCATGCCCTGTTCGGCGGCTTCCCGGATCATCGCCGCCACGACGCCGGGCTGTGACAGGGCGACGCCGTGCGAAGCGGCCACCGAGTACTCGGTGGCCGCCATGCGCTGGGCCATGAAGCGCTGGGCCATGGGGGCGAGCATCCGGTCGGCGGCCGCGATGACGTACCACGACGGCTTGCAGGCCCAGGCCGGAGGCCCCGACATACCGGTCAACGCGCGGCGCGCGATGGGGCGTTGGGTGACGGCCAGGGCGTCGGTGACGTGCGGTGACAGGTCGGCGGCGAACGTCGGCCCGAACTGTTCCTCGATGAGGTACATCTCGTCCTCCGGGCCACCGGTGAACCGGACGGGCAGCGCTGCCGTGATGGTGGTGTCGGTCACCGGTGCGGAGGCGAAACGGCTCAGGATGTCCAGGACGGACTCTCCGGCGTCCAGGCCGAACGCCGCGACGTAGCACAGGGCCACGATCTGGTCGCAGTCGCCGGCGGCACGGGTGATGACCGCGCCTCCGTAACCGTGTCCGGCCAGCACGACCGGGGCGTCGACCTGACGCACCACGCTCTTGATGTAGGCGGCGTCCTGCGCCAGTCCGCGCAGCGGGTTCGCCGGGGCGAGCACGGTCAGGCCGGCGGCCTGCAGGAGGGTGACGACCCCCGCCCAGGAGGAGGCGTCGGTGAACGCCCCGTGCACGAGCACGACGGTTGGCAGGTGGGCGGCGGGTCCGTTCACGTTCCGATGACCTCCGAATGAGTCCTGGCGTTCCAGCCAAGCGCATCCGGTTACCGCGGGCATCGCGTGAACGTACCAGGACGTGCCGGCGGATCCGCTCAGTCCTCGGGCAGCGCCATGACCACATGGGCCAGCTGGACCCTCGAGTTGACCGACAGTTTGCGGAAGGCGGAGGTCAGGTGTGTGTTGACCGTGTGCGGGGAGACGACGAGCAGGTCGGCGGCCGACCGGTTGGTGTGGCCGGCGGCGACCAGGCGCGCGATCTTCTTCTCCGAGGCCGTGAGCGCCTCCCAGCCCTGGACCGGGCGCGGCGCGGTCGCCCCGCGGCCGCCGGCCCCGGCACGGTCCAGATCGCGCTGTACGCGTGCCGCCGCGGCGTGGGCACCCGACTCGGCGAACAGGCCGTGGGCGCGGGTCAGGGCGGCCTCGGCCTCGGTTCCCCGGCCTGCCGTCAGCAGTGCCCGGCCGAGGTCGGCTCGGGCCCCGGCCCGGACCAGCGGGCGCGGACTCTCCTCGAGGAGGGCCACCGCGCGTTCCAGCAGGGTGATGTCGCCCCGCACCAGGCCCGCGGCCTGGGCGGCGATGCCCGTGGCGGTGGGCACGGCCGGGTTGCGGGCGCCGTGCGCCTCGGCCTGTGCGGCCAGATCCTCGGCCAGCGCCCGGTCCGCGCCGCTGAGAGCCATGCGTATCGCGGAGTCGACCCAGGTGCGCAGCAGCCGCCAGCGCATGAAGGGACCTTCCTGCTGCACCCGCCGGATCCTGTCGAGGGCGAGCGCGGTGTTCCCCTCGTCGTCGGCGATGAGCGCCTCCAGGAAGCGCACCGCTGCCGTGTTGCCGGGGTTCGGTTTGGTCGCGCGTCGTTCCCGCGCGGCGGTCAGCTGGTGCCGTGCTGCTTCCCGGTCGCCGCGCAGCAGGGCGATCCAGGAGCGGATCACCCGGGCGTTCACCTGCTGGACGCAGATGTGTACGTCGTTCTCCAGGCGCTCCATGGTGACCAGGTCGGCCTCCGCGTCATCGAGGGCACCCAGCCCCAGATGCTGCGAGGCCTGTGCCCACAGCAGCATGGTCTGCGGCACCGAACCGCCGTCGTCCGCCGTCCGCAGCAGCAGCCGGCCGGCTTCGAAGTCGTCCATGTGCTGGTGCGCGACGATCTCCTCGGGAAGGAAGGCGGGCTCGACGGCGCTGAGCGCGGTGAAGCGTTCCAGCGCGACGGCGTTCGCACCAGCGTTCAGAGCGCTCTCCCCCAGACCGGACAGGGCCAGCACGTGTGCCTCCCGGTCACCGGTCGCGATGGCCGCACGCAGGGCGTTCTCGCCGGCCTCCCGGGCCGCGCCGAGATCCTCGCCCCGGGAGAGGGCCAGCGCGCGCAGAGCGGTGAGCCGCGCCTCGATCTCCGGGGCGGCACCGCCGAGCGCGAGGGCTGTCTCGGCGCGGCGGCGCAACTCCTCGGCGACGTCCAGGTTCCAGAGCGTCCCGCCGAGGGCGGCCTGGATCCGGCCGAACGCCTCCAGCGGCGGCCGGGCGGCCAGCAGCCGGTCGCCGGTCTCCAGCGCCTCGCGGTTCCGGCCGGCCCGGGTCAGACAGACGATCGCCTGCACACCGACGTCGTACCACAACGGCCGTCCGGGAGGCACCAGTTCCAGGGCGCGCGTCATCAGGTCGGCCGCGAGGCCCGGCGTGACGAACAGGACGTCGTCGGCGGCCTGCCGCAGCAGGTTCACCGCTTCGTCGTCTCCGGGCCGAGCGCCCCGGAGAATGTGCGACACCGCGTCGATCGGCCGGTGCCCGGCCGCGACCAGGTGTCCCGCGGCCTCCCGGTGCAGAGCCTTGCGGGCCGACGGCGGGATGTCCACGTAGACGGCCTGGCGCAGCAGGTCGTGCCGGAAGACCAGCTGGTCGCCGTCGTCGTCCAGGAGGCCGGCGCGCACCGCCTCCTCCAGCTCCGCGAGCAGGCCGGCGGGCGGTCGGCCGTAGAGCGCGGCGGCTTCGAGGAGGCCGAATCTGCGTCCCAGCACCGCTCCCATCTGCAGGAAGCGCAGAGTGCTGGGCTCAAGTGACCTGAGCCTGCCGCGCACGCCCACCACGAGCCCCTCGGGCACGGGCTCCCCCGACGGGCCGGTGGTCCGCAGTCCCGTGAGCATCTCGACCGCCAGGAACGGGTTCCCGCCGGCTCCGTCGAGCAGCTGCCGTACCCGCTCGTCGACGGCCGCGCCCAGGGTGTCGTCGGCCAGCTGGCCGATCGCCGTGCCGGAGAGCGGTCCCAGGGGCACGGTGACCGACAGGAGCCCGCTCTCGGCGGCCTCGACGATCTCCTGCGCCGGGCCGGCGGGATCCTGCCGCCCGGTGAGCACCCACAGAACCGGCGATGTCCGCAGGCGTGCCGGGAGCTGTTTCAGGGCGAAGCGGCTCAGCGGGTCGGCCCACTGCACGTCGTCCAGGGCGATCAGCACGGGCATCTCGGCGGCCCTGGCCTCGATCGCTTCCGCCACGCGCTGGACCAGCCAGATCCGCTGGTCGTGATGGCGGGTGAGGTCGGCGAACGCGTCACTGGACAGCAGTGGCCGGTCACCGTACAGGAGGCAGGCGGCCAGCGACGAGAGCGGGACGATGTGGTTCAGTTCGTCGGCCTTGCCCAGACCGACCGCGAAGCCCGCCGCACCGGCCGTGGTGACGACCTCGCCAAGCAGCGCGGTCTTGCCGATGCCCGGCTCCCCCCGGAGCAGGACCAACGCGCCGCTTCCGGTGCCGGCCACCGATGCGAGGACGGCCCGCAGTTGTTCGAGTTCGGTCTCTCGGCCACGCAGACCGCGCCGGGACAGCGACCCGTCCGACCGCTCCACTCACGCCCCTCTGTCCGCACTCGCCGACCGCCTCCGGTCCAGGCAGCCACGCGGAGCGGCGATGTCGCCCTGTGCCGTCGCCCGCCTGTCCGGGCGGGGGCCGGCCGGGGCGCGGACGGCGCTCCGCGTGTCCACTATCGCAAGAACCGCAGCTCAGTGCATACCCCGGGGGGCGACCAGGGCCGGGCGGCGGCTCTGAGCGGGTTGGGTGGAGGGGATTACGGTTCGGCAGCGCCGCCAAGGGACGCGGCGAACTGCGCGACCAGCCACGACGACGGCCGTGGACGAGCGACGGCATGGCGCGGCACTTCGAGCGCAGGGTTCAGGCGCCCGGTGTCGACGTGTGCGTACGACGCTCGAGTGCCGCGGAGTCCCGCCACTCGACGGGGGACATCCCGTAGGCCGCCCGGAACACCCGGCTGAAGTGGGCGGCGCTGACGAAGCCCCACCGTCGGCCCACCGCGGCGATGGTCCGGCTCGCCGCGTCCCGGCGGGCCAGCTCGCGTCGGCACTGCTCCAGCCGGCGGCCCTGGATCCACCGGCGGACGGTGGTGCCCTCGTTCTGGAAGAGGGTGTACAGGTAGCGCAGGGAGATCTGGTTGGCCCGGGCGATGGCCTCCGGGGTCAGGTCGGGGTCCGCCAGGTGACGGTCGATGTACGCCTGGACCCGCATCAGCAGCACACGGGCGGCGCTCGGTGTGCCCGTGGTGTCACCGCCGCGTCGCTCGTCGGCCAGCACCGTGAGCAGGTCCAGGACGTTGCCGGTGATCAGGTCGCCGACGTGCTGCGGATACGCGCCCGCGGTGTCCACGAGCCGGGACAGGAAGGGGGCCAGCAGGTCGCCGAGGGGCGTCGTGGAGTCGAGGGGAGAGGCCGTGATCCGGCACAGGTCCGGCTCCCTCAGACTCAGGAGGTGCCGGGGCAGGACGAGGGCCTTCGTCTGGAAGGTGTCGGGGAAGGTCAGCCGCATGGGACGCGCCCGGTCGTAGACGAAGAGCTGCCCGGGCTCGACATACGCGTCGCGCGCGTCCTGCTCGACCCGGGCGAGCCCGCTGCTCAGCAGCATCACGACCACGTGGTCGTCGCCTGTGGATCCCGCGATGAGGCGCGGTGTGCGCACGGTCTGCAGGGCTTCGCTGTCCACCGTGACGCCCCGTGTCCGGCCCGTCGGTGAGGCACGGATCGTGCCGGAGAACACCTCCTCGGCGAGCTTGACGTCCACGGCTCCGAAGGTGTGGGCCACGGCGTCGCGCCAGTAGGTCCGTCTTCGCTCCCTGGGCACCCCGTCCGTGGTGTAGAAGATGCCCGCGGGCTGCTTCCCCGTCCCCTTCTCCGATACGTCCGACATGATCTCCGCCCTTCAGCCGGTGTGCGCTGCGGACACCGTGCCAGCGGGGCACGGGGTGGCGCATCGAGTGAACGCACTAGATCCGGGACACGGGGCGGAGATACGGGGGACCGCGGGGCCTCAGTCGAAGCGCAGGTCGGAGAGCTGCCGTTCGAGGGCGGTGACCTCGTCGTCGGGCGTCGTCTCCGACGCCGGGCGGGCCGCCATGGCGACGGCCAGTTCACCGCCCGCCCGCTGGATGCGGGCGGGCAGGCCCTCGGTGTAGTCGTCGCCGCCGGACCCCCAGTCCTCGGACGCCGCGTACACAGCGGTGGGGACGACACCGGCCCGCAGGTAGGCGAAGAGCGGGCGCAGCGCGTGCTCCAGAACCAGGGAGTGGCGGGCCGTCCCTCCCGTCGCCGCGATCAGGACCGGCGTGCCGGTGAGGGCGTCCGGGTCGATGAGGTCGAAGAAGGACTTGAACAGCCCGCTGTAGGAGGCGGTGAACACGGGCGTCACGGCGATCAGGCCGTCCGCGCCAGTCACCGCGTCGATCGCGGACGCCAGCTGGGGCGGCGGGAAACCGGTCACGAGGTGGTTGGCGACGGCGACGGCCAGTTCGCGCAGCTCGATGACCTCGGTCCGCACATCGTGGCCCTCGGCGGCCAGGTCGGCGCGGGCCGACTCGGCGAGCCGGTCGGCGAGCAGGCGGGTGGACGACGGGGTGCTCAGCCCCGCCGAGACGGCGACGAGCTTCACGCGGCGGCCACCTCCAGCGCGGTCCGCAGGGACTCGTGGGTGGGCGCGTCCGGCACGTCGGCCGGGCGGCCGATCGCGAACTCCTTGCGCAGCACCGGTACGACCTCCTCACCGAGGATGTCGAGCTGCTCGAGCACGGTCTTCAGCGGCAGGCCCGCGTGGTCCATCAGGAACAGCTGCCGCTGGTAGTGGCCGACGGTCTCGCGGAAGGACAGCGTCCGCTCGATGACCTGCTGCGGGGAGCCCACCGTCAGCGGGGTCTGGTCGGTGAAGTCCTCCAGGGAGGGCCCGTGGCCGTAGACCGGCGCGTTGTCGAAGTACGGCCGGAACTCGCGTACGGCGTCCTGGGAGTTCTTCCGCATGAACACCTGGCCGCCGAGGCCGACGATGGCCTCCTCGGGCCGGCCGTGACCGTGGTGGGCGTACCTGCGCCGGTACAGCTGGACCATCCGTCGCGTGTGGTCGACCGGCCAGAAGATGTTGTTGTGGAAGAAGCCGTCGCCGTAGAAGGCGGCCTGTTCGGCGATCTCGGGCGAGCGGATCGAGCCGTGCCACACGAACGGGGGTACACCGTCCAGCGGGCGGGGCGTGGACGTGAAACCCTGCAGCGGGGTGCGGAACGTCCCCTCCCAGTCGACGACGTCGTCGCGCCACAGCTGGCGCAGCAGCGCGTAGTTCTCCTTGGCGAGGTTGATGCCCTGCCGGATGTCCTGACCGAACCAGGGGTAGACCGGGCCGGTGTTGCCCCGCCCCATCATCAGGTCCACCCGGCCGTCGGCCAGGTGCTGGAGCGTCGCGTAGTCCTCGGCGATCTTCACCGGGTCGTTGGTGGTGATCAGTGTCGTGGCCGTGGAGAGGATCAACTTCTCGGTGCGGGCCGCGATGTAGCCGAGCATCGTGGTCGGCGACGACGGCACGAACGGCGGGTTGTGGTGCTCGCCGGTGGCGAAGACGTCCAGGCCGACCTCCTCCGCCTTGAGCGCGATGGCGACCATCGCCTTGATGCGCTCGTGCTCCGAGGGGGTACGGCCGTTGGTCGGGTCGGGGGTGACGTCCCCCACCGAGAAGATTCCGAACTGCATGGGCGCCTCTTCGTTCCGGCGAGCTGTGTGGATGCCGGAAATGTAGGCACGGCTCGGGCGGTGTCCCTTGTCCGTGCGTGCAGCGGTGCTGGTCCCTCAGTGCCCTCCTGGGGCCCCCGGGGTGAGCTGCCCCGTCCGCGACTGTGCGGCGTGGGGTCACTGCACGGGCGCTGAGAGGCAATCGCCGTACCCGGTCGGCTGCCTGGCGTGCCAGTCCCCTCTGCCTCCCCGGCGTACCCGTTCGACGAGGACCACTGGACCGGAGATGGTCGCCAGGAAGCGGACAGCGTCTCGGCGTCCTGGGCGACACCGCGCAGCGGGTTCGGCGGGGCGCAGACGTTGTCACCGGCGTGAAGCGGGAGGGGCGAGGGGCGAGCGGAATCCGTGCACTCCGGGAACACGCGGGCCGCACAAGTGCCTTTCCGGACCACCCCCGGTGCACTTGTCGGCAAGGCAACGGAGCAGCTGCGGCTTACGGTCGTCCACAACCGTACGAACAGTCAGACACAGGGGGCGGAGTGAGAATCCCTCTTTCCGATGCCGCGGATGCGTGCTCGATCGTCTTTCCCACGGAAGTCCATATCAGCGTGGCCGGCGAAGCGTGGGTACCGCTCCCCGCCGCACTCCGTTACGACGTGGCCGACCCGTATGCCGTGCGCCTGTCCATGGGCGTCCCTGCGGCCCCTTCCGTCGACTGGGTCTTCGCCCGGTCGCTGCTCGCGGAGGGACTCCACCGGCCCACGGGAATCGGAGACGTGGTGGTCATCCCGCGGCACCGCCGCCGTCCGGAGTCGGTCCGCATCCTCTTCAGGACCCGCGCCGGGGCGGCGCTTCTCGCGGTCCACGCCCTCGTGGTCACGGACTTCCTGCGCCGGTCCGAGGCGCTGGTGCCGCCGGGCACCGAGCACCACCACATCGATGTGGACCGCGTCATCGACCGTCTCACTCACGGCCGGCCGTGAGTGAGACGCCGCCCGGCGCGATGCGGGTGATGGCCTACAGGCCCAGCCGGGTCAGGCCGCGTGCAGGACGGTGTACAAGGTGTCCGTCACCTGCACCCTGGCCGCCTGGGATGCGTGCGTGCCGCGGAGCTGGCCGAACGGCACGAATCCGTGGATCCCGTGACAGCGCATCGGCACGACCGGGACCTCGGCGTCCCGCAGACGCGCCGCGTACGCCTCGCCCTCGTCGCGGAGCACGTCGCCCTTGGCGATGAGGACGAGGGCCAACGGCAGGCCGCGACCAGCGCGGCGGCGGCGTCCGCGGCACTCCCGGAGCCCATGACAGCGGCGGCTGGCCGCTCAGCTCCACCGCCCGCGCGAGCGGTGGTGCTGCGGGATGCCCGGCGCAGCGCTCGCCACCGGGCCGCCCGGGCAGACCCGGTGGGCCGGTGATGAGGCTGGGCGTCAGGACCGGCTCGTCGCCGGGTTTCACCTCGTGCACATCGGCGTCCGCCCCCCTCCGGACGCCTGCCCGGGTGTGGCTCAGGCGTCGATGATGACGGGGATGATGAGGGGTTTGCGGCGGTAGGTGCGGAACGCCCAGTTCGCCACGGCGCGGGCGATGAGCTGTTCGAGCTGGCGCGCGTCCCCGACGCCCTCCTCGGCCGCGGTGGCCAGGGTCTTCTCGATGACCGGGACGACCGGCTCGAAAGTGGCCTCGTCATGGACGAAACCGCGGGCCAGGAAGTCGGGGGCTTCGGCGAGGGCACCGGTGTCCGCGTCGACGATCGCCACCACCGTGACCACGCCTTCGGCGGCGAGGGTGAGGCGGTCCTTGAGGGACGCCTCGGTGGCGCCGCCGACCTCCATGCCGTCCACGTAGACGTTGCCGGCCGGGACCTTGCCGGTGATGGACGCGCGTCCGTCGACCAGGTCGACGACGACTCCGTCCTCGGCGATGACGACCCGGTCCGGGTCGACACCGGTACGGATGGCGAGGTCGCCGTTGGCCCGCAGGTGGCGCCATTCGCCGTGCACGGGCATGACATTGCGCGGCTTGACGATGTTGTAGCAGTAGACGAGTTCGCCGGCGCTGGCGTGCCCGGAGACGTGCACCTTGGCGTTGCCCTTGTGGACCACGTGGGCGCCCCACCGGGTGAGGCCGTTGATCACCCGGTAGATGGCGTTCTCGTTGCCGGGGATGAGGGAGCTGGCGAGCAGGACGGTGTCGTCCTTGCCGATGCGGATCATGTGGTCGCGGTTGGCCATCCGGGACAGCGCGGCCATCGGTTCGCCCTGGGAGCCGGTGCACACCAGGGTGACCTTGTGGTCCGGGAGCTTCTCCAGCTCCTTGGTGCTCACCACCAGACCGGACGGGACCTTCAGGTAGCCCAGGTCACGGGCGATACCCATGTTGCGGACCATCGACCGGCCGACGAAGGCGACCTTGCGGCCGTGCTGGTGGGCGGCGTCCAGGACCTGCTGGATGCGGTGCACGTGGCTGGCGAAACTGGACACGATGACCCGGCGCGGCGCGGTGCGCATGACCTGCTCGATCGCCGGGTTCAGCTCACGCTCGGACGTGGTGAAGCCGGGCACTTCGGCGTTGGTGGAGTCGGTGAGGAACAGGTCCACGCCCTCCTCGCCGAGGCGGGCGAAGGCGCGCAGGTCGGTGATGCGGTCGTCGAGGGGGAACTGGTCCATCTTGAAGTCGCCGGTGTGCAGCACTGTCCCGGCACCGGTACGGATCGCAACCGCGAGGCTGTCCGGGATGGAGTGGTTGACCGCCACGAACTCGCAGTCGAAGGGCCCGAAGCCACGCCGGTCGCCCTCCCGCACCCGCACCGGGCGCGGCCGGATGCCGTGTTCCTTGAGCTTGGCCTCCAGGAACGCCAACGTCAGCTTGGAGCCGACGACCGGAATGTCGGACCGCTCCCGCAGCAGGTAGGGCACGCCGCCGATGTGGTCCTCGTGTCCGTGGGTGAGCACCACGGCGACGACATCGTCCAGCCGGTCCCGGATGGAGGTGAAGTCCGGCAGGATGACGTCCACACCGGGCTGGGTCTCCTCGGGGAACAGCACGCCGCAGTCCACGACAAGCAGCTTGCCGGCGTACTCGAAGACGGTCATGTTGCGGCCGATCTCACCCAGGCCGCCCAGGGCGATGACCCGCAGCCCTCCTTCGGGAAGGGGTGGGGCGGCTTTCAGTTCGGGGTGTGGATGACTCATACCCTGACGGTACCCGGAGAGCGGGACAGTGATCCATCACCTCCTCCCGACAGGGTCGGGGCGTCGAAGCGGGCACGGCAGACACGAACTGCCATGCAGGCAGGTCAGGCAGGACACGGCCCAAGAGGGTCGTGAGCAGTATCCGGTCAGCAGGTGGTGACCCGGCCCCACGCGAAGATCGGCGCCCTCGTCGAGCAGGCCATGGCCGCTCTCGAGTCCTGGCGGCTCCTTCGCGACCTCCGGTGCTCGACCACCCGGATCACCTGCCTCGTCCAGGCCGTCCTCACCCTGCGTTTGGCCAGGTCAGGACGATGATGGAAAAGCCTCACTGTCGCCGCGCCGGACCTGGGTACTCACCCAGTCTCCCTGCCGCCCACTCCAGGACACGGAATCGCTCCACGCGGCAGGACCGTAGGGGCTGCGACACGTACAGGCGGGAGCACGAGACGTCCTGGACGCAGGAGGCACGTCACGGATATCGGTTGCAGGGCACTTGGGGCGTATGACGCGGCCCTCAGAGGGCCGGAGGTGGGTGCCCCGCCGCAGCGCGGTTGCTGACGGGGGCGCTGTTCGTGGACGCGCTGGCCACGACGTCTTTACCCAGCTCGGCGGCTCAGCGCGGCATCCACTGCTACGAAGTGGCTGTACTTACCTCGGTCTCCGCCGGGGACCGGGCAGGCCTGGGAAGCCGGCCGCTCCAGCGTGAAAGATCTGTTTCAGCTCGTCTTGTTCACTGACGGCGGCGACCCCTCGGTCGATGTGGTGACGAGCCCGTCGGTGCCGAGGAGTCCGTCCTTGGCGAAGTCCGTCGGCAGCAGACCGCTCGGACGAATACGACGTTGCACACGCGCGGGCACGTTGAACCCGATGAGAAGCATGACGATGAAGGTCAGCGAGAATGACAGCACAGGCAGTGCCACGCCGAGTGAGAAGTTGCCGGCGAGCGCGGCACCGAGCACCGGAGCGATCGCACCGCCCAGAGCACCGACGTTGTAGGTGAAGCCGAGTCCTGCGGCGCGCTGCTCGGTCGGGAAGAACCCGCCGATCCACTTCGGGAGCAGTCCGGAGATTCCCTGCCCGAAGAGCTGTTGCAGGAACAGGAGCCCACCGAGCACAGCGAGCTGGGTCCCGCCGACCGCGAACACCGGGAAGACGAAGAGCTGCGACAGGAGAAGGCTGCCCACGTACGCCCACCGGGTGCCGAACCTGTCACCGGCGAACCCCGCGACCACACAGCCGACGGCCGAGCCGAAGCCTGCGAAGAACACGACACCGGAAATCTCCGCCGGGCTGTAGTGCAGCTCGGACGCCGCGTAAGTCGGCAGGAGTGCCTGGATGGGCCACGAGTAGAGGAACGCCGCCAGGACGGTCACCGTCACCCCGACGATCAGCGGCCACCGACGGCCACCGAACTGGACCATGTACGACACGAACACGGCAGTGATGACGAGTGCGGTGCCGCCCACGACCAGACCGTGCAGCTGGCCGATGAAGACGAGCAGGAGCAGCATCATCGCCACGAGGGCGGTGATCGAGTTGAGGATTCGGAGCCGTCCTGTGAACAGCAGGGCGAAGACGTTCGGCGCGGCGGCGGCGTTCGGTTCCTGTTCGCGCTGTCGTGCCCGCTTCCAGTCCTCGGGTTCGGGCAGGCTTCTACGGAGCCAGAGGGTGATGACGATCGGGGCGAACCCGACGACGAACAGCGAACGCCAGCCGAACTCGGGCACGACGACCCGGAAGACTTGGCCGGCGAGCACGGTGCCGATGGCGGCGCCCGAGATGAGGAAGCCGCTCGCCTTGTTCTTGAGCCGCTGCGGCCATGCTTCGATGACGTAGGTGGAGCTGACACCGTACTCGCCGGCCATGCCCAGGCCGATGATCAGCCTCGCGGCGAAGAGGACTCCGTAGGTTGGGGCGACGGCACAGCCCAGGGAGCCGAGAGAAAACAGCAGGATACTTGCGATCATCGCGGTTCGCCGGCCGAACCGGTCGCCGATCGCGCCGATCGCGAGACCGCCGAACCAGCGGCTGACGAACGCGGCGGAGACCAGGCTCGCCGCCTGGACGCCGCTGAGTCCGAACTCCTTGCTGATGTCCGTCAGCACGAGCGTGATGAGCACGAAGTCGAAGCCGTCGAGCATGTAGCCGAGCCACGATGCCGCGAACATCTTCCACTGACGGTGGGACACCTCCCGGTACCAAGGCACGGCCGTTGAGGGCGAGTTGGTCATGACGACTCCGCACTTCGTTGTGTGAGTGATCGAGATGAGGTGGTTCCGTTCGGCGTTTCAGCCGACGACGGGCGTGAGCAGGTCCGCCCCCAGACGCAGCGCAACGACATTGCGGACCGCGAGGTCGGCCATCGCCTCGCGGGTCTCCTGTGTCGCGGAGCCGAGGTGCGGTGCCAGAGTCACGTTCGCCAGCTCGGCCAGCCCAGGCGAGAGCAGCGGCTCGTGCTCGTACACATCGAGTCCCGCGGCGGCGATGGTTTCCTGCCGGAGGGCGTCGACGAGGGCTGCTTCGTCGACGATGGGACCCCGCGCCGTGTTGATGAGCACCGCCGTCCTCTTCATGCTCCGCAGGCGATCGGCGTCCACCAGGTGCCGTGTGTCCTCAGTGAGTGGGCAGTGGAGCGAGATCACGTCGGACTCTGCGAAGAGCCGTTCCAGGCTCATCCACTCGACGTCCGGTTCCGTGCGTGGGCGGCGGGAGGAGGAGGCAACGGTCATGCCGAAGGCGCGGGCCCGGCAGGCGACTGCCTCTCCGATGCGTCCGTAGCCGACGATGCCGAGACGTTTCCCGGCGAGGGAGCTGCCCCACATGAAGTCGAACGCCCAGGACCACGGAGTTCCGCTGCGGACCAGTCGATCGCCCTCGGTCACCCGTCGAGTGGCATCCAGAAGCAGCGCCATCGTGAGGTCGGCCGTCGCATCGGTGAGGACGTCGGGCGTGTTCGTCACCGTGATCCCGGCCTTGGCCGCGGCGGGGACGTCGATGTTGTTGTACCCGACCCCGACATTGGCGATGAGCCGGACACCGGCGGCGCGCAGGGTGGTCGTGGCAGAGTCGTCGACTGGATCAGTGATCGTGACGATGACCGCGTCGATACCGGTCAGCGTTGCCAGGCTGGCGACGCCTTCGACGGGGAGAAGGTCGATCCCGTGTTCGTTGAGCATGGTCACGGACCGTGTCGGCAGAGGGACAGTGGAAGCGATCCGGAACGTCATGAGGCCACCTCTGCCGACGTCTGAAGGATGCTCCGGGCCTCGGTTCCGAGCTGCTTCCATCCGTTGAACAGCATCTCGATGTCGATGCCCAGGGAGAAGTGCCGCAAGCCCCGCGCGCACAGATCACTGAACTCACGGAGGTCGGACAACTCGATCCTTGCGGGCACGCCGTTGCGGGCACAGGCGTCGAACAGTTCCGACCTGGCCAGGTCGATGTCTGCGGTGTCCCTGCCCGAACTCATCCGGAAGTCCGTGGGGCCCCACTGCACGAAGTCGACGCCAGGGACCGAGAGCAGGGAGTCGAGGTCATCAAAGCTCTCCCGCTTCTCGATCATGATACCGACGACGGTCCCGGCAACGCTCGCGACGTACTCCGGGCCGCCGCCGTAGTTCGGGCGAGCGTTACGTCGGGCCGCAGCACCATAGGTGCCGCCGTACTCCGGAGTGTCCGGGCGGACGGACGCGACAGCCCGCTCGACGTCCTTGCGAGTCCGCATGTCCGCGAACAGAACGCCGTTGAAGCCAGACCCGACGGCGCGCTGCGCCAGATAGTGGGCGTGCTCGTAGTCGAGCTTGATCATCGTGCCGAGCCCGTACAGTTCGCCGACGCGGGCGACGTTGTCGAAGTCGTGGAGCGTGAAGGCGTTGTACTCGGCGAGAAACTCGACGTAGTTTCGGCGACGGCGCCCCGACCGCGACGGCCAACTTCTCCGCCGCCACGCACGACGGACTGCCCGGCGGCTGCGTCGACGCGGTGATCAAGGGAGGCAAGGCCCGACGCATGTGCCCGCCGGGCCCGTGACCGCCCCGGGCCGCCGGTCCGCACCGGCCCGGCGGCCCCGGCGGGCGGCCGAACACCGGCCTTCCGGACCGGACTTGATCAGCAGGTGCGGAAGGTGTAGTCGTCGGAGCCACGGACCGACACGTCCACGTCCCGCTGGACGATGCCGAGCTTCGGGCCGAAGCCCGAGCAGGCGCGGCTGAAGCCGCTGTCCGTGTACTCGATGACGAAGACCCGGTCGGCGTACGCCTTGGCGAACGCACCGCACTCGTTGTACTGCCCGCACTCCTCGGCGACGGCGAAGTCGAAGCCGATCTTGGCGCGGTCCGCGAGCATGCCGGCCGTGTTCTTCTGCCCGACGGCCAGACCGGCGGCGTGCGCGCGGTCGGCCAGCAGCTTCGCGAAGGCCGCATTGTCCGCCTTCGTCAGCCGGCCGCCGGAACGCTCGTAGGAGTCCAGGTTGTCCGGCTCGACGGCCTGGAAGCCGCTTTTGGCGCAGCCGTCGATCCACGCGCCGACGACCGTGGCGAGCCGGGAGCGCTTGTCGGCCGTGGACGTGTCCAGGAGCGCCTCGTCCCAGTCGCCGTCGATCACAGGCCGCTTGCTCTTGTCCCGCAGAACCAGGTCGGGCTGGTTCTTCGTCCACCAGCTCAGCGCGTCGGGCTGGGCCTGGAACGCGTTCACATAACATACGTTGTAAAGGCCCTTGGCGGGCTTGGCGGTCCGGTCGCGGGACACGGCGATGACGCCCTTGGCCGGGGTGTAGGCGCCGCCGATCTGGTAGTCGAACGTGGCGCCGGCCGTGGGGAGCACCACCTTCGGCGCACCCTTCGGGGCCGGGGTGTCCGCGAAGACGTTCGACAGCGTCAACCCCGTTCCGAGCGCGGCGGCGACCCCGACCGCACCGGCGACGACGGTGCTCCTGCGGCGGAAGAAAGGTACAGCGGAGTGCTTCGACACACGGACTCCTGTGCAAAGTTCGTACTGACCCGCACATCCTGAGCCGCCGACCATGAGGTTTTCATGAAGGGCCGGGGGGCGAGGCCCGGCCCGGGGCGCGGCGGTGTCCGGCCGACCGCTGGAGCGGTCCCAGTGTCAGCACGAAGGCCGACCCGCCGCCCGGCCTGCGGCGGACCGTCACCTCCCCGCCGTGCGTGGCGGCGACCTCCCGCACCAGGGACAGCCCGATGCCGGTTCCGCCGCCCTCGGAACTGAACCGCTCCAGCAGGCCGGGCAGACCGTCCGGGTCCACCCCGGCGCCCCGGTCCGCCACCGTCACCGCCGTACCGCGCACCATAACGTCCACCTCGGCGCGGTCCTGCGGGTCCCCGGGCGTCCGCCCGTGCCGCAGCGCATTGGCCAGCAGGTTGCGTACCGCGATCCGCACCAGCGCCGGATCGGCCGTCGCCACCGACGCCTCCAGATAGGTCGTCACCGTGTGCCGGGAGGCCGGCAGTTCCTCGCAGACCTGCTCGACCAGCTGGTCCAGGCGCAGCGGCACCGGCCGGAAGGCGTCCGCCGCCTGGAGCCGGCCGCGGGTGAGGATGTTGTCGACCACGTCCGCCATCCGGTCCGCGGCCCGCCGCAGCCGCGGCAGATGCGAGTGCAGGCCGCCCGGATCGGTGTCCGCGATGTCCACCGAGCCGCGCATCACCGCCACCGGGGTGCGCAGCTCGTGCGCCGCGTCCGCGAGCAGCCGCTCCTGCGCGTCCAGCGCCTCCCAGGCGGGCCGCATACTCCGCCCGGACAGCACGTATCCGGTCACCGCCGACAGCAGGACCAGCAGACCGGAGCCCGACAGCACCGCCACCTCGAGCCGCTGGTGCTCGGCCCGCCCCTTCCCCGGGGCGCCGGCCACCACCACCGCGCCGGCCGTCTTCTGCGACTGGTCCTGGTAGTACGGCAGCGCCAGCAGATACACGGGGTCGCCGCCGCCGGTACGGGCCCGCGTGCTCACGGTGCCGTCGTCCCTCATCGCCCGGCGCGCTATCCGGTCGACCGCGCCCGGCTCGACGTCCACGCCGGGGCCGTGTGAGGTGAACAGCCGCCGCAGCCGTCCGCCGTGCGCCTGGAGCACGATCACCCGCGCGCCCGCGCTGGTCGCCTCGTCGTCGTACAGGCCGTCCAGCTGGATACCCGCGTCGGTGTAGTAGATCAGCGACACGGCCACCGCCGCCCGCCGGTGCATGTCCTCGTACTCGGCGGACTGCCAGGACCGTGCGTCCGTACGGATCACCAGCCACGACAGCGCGCCCACCCCGGCCAGCGTGATCAGCGTGTACGCCAGCGTCAGCCGCCACTGGAGCCGGCCGAGCCGGCGACGGGCCGGCGACGGACGCGCGGTGCGCCGTGGCCCGGCTGCCCGGCCCCGCCGGGGGAGGAGCCGCGTCAGGAGCCCGCGCCGGGGTGCCCGGCGCGGATTCCCCGCCGAGCACCGCTCTTCGTGGCCGCCCGTCACACCGGATCCGCGCTGCCGGAGAACCGGAATCCGTGCCCGCGCACGGTCTGGATCGGCGAGGGCGGTCCGAGCTTGCGCCGCAGCCCCGCAACGACCGCGTCCACCACGTTCGACACGGGGTCGGCCATCTCGTCCCAGCAGTGCTCGATCAGCGCCGAGCGGGTGACGACCTCCTCGGGGTGCAGGAGGAGCTGGCGCAGCACCGCGTACTCCTTGGGCGTGAGGGAGAGCAGGATTCCGGCCCGGCGCACCTCGCGGCGGGCCTCGTCCACCTCGACGTCGGCGTGGCGCAGGTGCACGGGCGTCCGGTCCGGCGCCCGGCGGACCAGACTGCCGACCCGTGCCACCAGCTCGGCCATCGCGAACGGCTTCGCCAGATAGTCGTCCGCCCCGGCGCGGAAACCGTCCACCCGGTCCGGGACCTCGTGCATCGCCGTCAGGCACAGCACCGGCGTCGTCCAGCCTCGGCGCCTGCGCTCCCGCAGCGCGTGCAGGGTGTCCCCGGACGGCACCATGCGGTCCAGGACCACGCAGCCGTACGGCGCGAGGTCGAGCAGGACGTCCGCGTCCGGCCAGTCGGAGACCGCGTCCACGGCGTACCCGGCGCCCCGCAGACCGGCCTCGATGACATGCCGGAGATCTTCTTCGTCCTCGACCAGGAGCACGCGCATGGTTCTGACTCGTCCTTGGGGCTCGGGCGGCGCGGGGGAGAGGGGCCGCACCGGTTCGCCGGAGGAGCGTGGGGGCCGGCGAGAACGACATAGTAGACACCTGGCGAGAATCCGGTGGTCCCCGGGTGGCCGGGCCGGGTCCGGGGCCCGGACGGGACGGCGGCGCCGGCACCGAGGTCGAATCACTCAAGGCTGCCTGGCCCGCCTGCGACAGCAGGAACCCCATCGACCTCAACCGCGTCCTGACCGGACCGACCCTGCAGGCCTGCACCGAGTGGGAGGCCGAATACTCCTCCCAGACCGCCCAGCGCAAAGACATCGTCGCCGCCGAGATCGTGAGATGGCCGTGGCTGTCCGTGGTGGCCGGGTTCGCGGCGTCGTTTTCCACACCGCCAGGGGCGCCCAGTACAGTGCGGCCGCCTCTGCCGAAGTCTGCCGCCGACACGACATCCGGCGCAGCATGGGCCGAGTCGGCTCGAGCTACGACAATGCCCTCGCCGAGTCGTTCTTCCAGGGCCTCAAACGCGAGTTGCTCCACGGGAGGCACTGGACCTCAAAGACACAGACACGCCTCGAGCTGTTTCGCTGGCTGTCGTACTACAACCGGCGTCGTCGGCACTCCGCCCTCGGCTACCTCACACCAGCCGAATTCGAACATCAACTGATCACGACACGTACGCTGTCACTCGCCGCATGAAACCGGTGTCCACTCCCGGGGATCAACCTCACCTTGTCCTTGTCCCGCAGTGCAGAGCGGCAAAGCCGGGTCGGCTTATCAGTCAGGTCGCTTACCGCGCAATGGCCCCGAACCGATCAGCCCCAAGATATCCGAGTTCAACGGAGCGCAGTCAGCACCAAGTCAGCACGGGAGGGGTGAGCACGGGTGATGACGTGAGCTTTCAGTCAGCACCGAACCAGCACGGGAGTCAGCACCGCACCGTCAAATCACCCTGAACCACGCGTCCCGGACGGCACCCGTTTCGACCACCATCGATCCCCTGAGCCGCCTGTCCACGAGCCGGCATGGTGGTTGCACGCATAGCCGACCCTCGAACTATGGTGCCCCTTCACATGTGCGCCTGACCTGCGGATTCCTACCGTGTGGCGACACGCAATCGTCCCCGTCACACGCCAGGAAGTGGTGCCGATGTCGTCGCCCGAAGCCGCTCCGCCAGCCCCGAACCACCTCAGGCGCATCGTCGCCGCCAGCCTCATCGGGACCACCATCGAGTGGTACGACTACTTCCTCTACGGGTCCGCCGCCGCGCTGGTGTTCGGGCGGGTGTTCTTCCCCGACTCCGACCCGCTGACCGGGACGCTGCTCTCCTTCCTCACCTACGCCATCGGATTCGCCGCGCGGCCGCTCGGCGCCGTGGTGTTCGGGCACTTCGGCGACCGGGTCGGGCGTAAGAAGCTGCTGGTCATCAGCCTGCTGATGATGGGCGGCTCCACCGCCCTGATCGGCTGCGTACCCGGCTACGACACCATCGGCGTCGCCGCCCCGCTGCTGCTCACCACCCTGCGACTGGTCCAGGGCTTCGCGCTCGGCGGCGAGTGGGGCGGCGCCGTGCTGCTCGTGTCCGAGCACGGTGACGCCCGGCGGCGCGGGTTCTGGGCCTCCTGGCCGCAGGGCGGCGCACCCGCCGGCAACCTGGTCGCCGTCGGCGTCCTCTCCCTGATGACCGGGACGCTCAGCGACGACGCGTTCAACTCCTGGGGCTGGCGCGTGCCGTTCCTGCTCTCCGCCGTGCTGGTCATGATCGGGCTGTGGATCCGGCTGTCCGTCGACGAGTCGCCGCTGTTCAAGGCCGCGCTCGCCAAGGCCGAACAGCGCAAGGCCCGGCAGAAGGCCGACCAGTTGCCCTTCGTCGCCGTGCTGCGCAACCACTGGCGCGACGTGCTGGTAGCGATGGGCGCCCGGATGGCCGAGAACATCTCGTACTACGTCATCACCGCCTTCGTCCTCACCTACTGCGTCGAGCACCTCGACCTCGGCAAGCAGACCGCCCTCAACGCCGTACTGATCGGCTCGGCCGTGCAGTTCTGCCTGATCCCGCTGTTCGGCGCCCTGTCCGACAAGGTCGGCCGCAAGCCGGTCTACCTCGTGGGCGCGGTCGGCGTCGGCGCGTGGTCCTGGGCCTTCTTCGGGCTGCTGGACACCAAGTCCTTCCCCGCGCTCGTCCTCGCCGTCACCGTCGGTCTCGTCTTCCACAGCGCCATGTACGCCCCGCAGGCCGCCTTCTTCTCCGAGCTGTTCGCCACCCGGATGCGCTATACCGGCGCCTCCATCGGCGCACAGCTCTCGTCGGTGGCCGCCGGTGCGCCCGCCCCGCTCATCGCCACCGCCCTGCTCGGCTCCTACGGCAGCTCCGTGCCGATCTCGGTGTACGTCGGCCTGTCCGCCGTGATCACCGTCGTGGCCGTGGCCGTCGCCCGGGAGACCCGCGGCAGCGATCTGGCCGCCGTGGAACCCGCCGGTGAGGGCGCGGAGCGAACGGCCCCGGGTGCGGACGCGGTCCCGGACGCCGGCCAGCAGGCAGCTGCGTCCAGCTGACGCCCGCCGGTCCGCCTGCCTGACCGTCTCGGCGGCCACCGCAGCCCCGTCCAACGGCTCACCCCCGTCGCCCGGTGGCGGCCGGGGTGGGCCGCGTCCGCCGGTTCCTCCGCCCCTCCGCCGGGCCGCCTCCCGGCACCCCCGCCGTCTCCCCCCTCCCCACACCTGCCCTCTCCCGACTACGGTCCGCCCATGCCTGAGAAGAACCCCTCCGTCGTGTCCCATCTGCGCCGGCTGTTCGAACTGCTCGCCTCTGACGCCCCGCCCGAGGACTTCGGCGCCGTCGCCGCCGAGGCACGGCGCGGCGGCGCGGACCCCCGGGACGTCGCGGAGGTCGAGCAGGCCGCCGCCGCGGCGCTGCGCGTGCGCGGCACTCTGCGCCAGCACCGGCGGCGGGAGGCGGAGCTGACCGCGCTCTTCGACACCGCCGGGGACCTCGCGGCGCTGCGCGACCTCGACGCGGTGCTGCACTCGATCGTGCGCCGCGCCAGGATGCTGCTCGGCACCGACACGGCCTACCTCACCCTCCCCGACGAGGCGGCCGGGGACACCTACATGCGGGTGACCGACGGTTCGGTGTCGGAGCTGTTCCAGAACCTGCGGCTCCAGCTCGGCGAGGGCCTCGGCGGGCTCGTCGCACAGACCGCCCGCCCCTACGCCTCCCCCGACTACCGCACCGACGAGCGCTTCCGCCACACCGGCAGCATCGACGCCGGTGTCCTGGACGAGGGCCTGGTCGCCATCCTGGGTGTGCCGCTGCTGCTGGGTTCGGGCAGCGGCGGCAAGGTCATCGGCGCGCTGTTCGCCGCCGACCGCGCGCCCCGCACCTTCTCCCCCGACGAGGTCGCGCTGCTGTGTTCGCTGGCCGACCACGCCGCCATCGCCATCGACACCGCCAAGGCCATGGCCGACGCACGGGCCGCGCTCGCCGAGCTCGCCGAGGCCAACGCCGTGATCCGGGAGCACTCCGCCGCCATGCAGCGCGCCGAGGAGTCCCACGACCGGCTCACCGACCTGGTGCTGCGCGGCGGTGACGTCCCGGAGGTCGCCGCCGCCGTCGCCGGTCTCCTGGAGGGCGAGGTCACCGTCCACGACAGCGGCGGCTGGCCGCTCAGCTCCACCGCCCGCGAGAGCGGTGGGGACGCTCATGCCTCGGGCTCCGGAAGCGCCGCGGGCGCGGACACCGCCGCCGCGCTGGTCGCCGCCGCCGAGGAGTCGCGGGCCGCGGCCCACGCGGTGTTCCGCGACGGGCGCTGGGTGTGCGCCGTACTGGCCGGGCAGGAGCTGTTGGGCAGCCTGGTGCTGCACGGGCGGCCCGATCTGGAGGGCCCCGACCGGCGGCTGTTCGAGCGCAGCGGTGTCGTCACCGCGCTGTTGCTCCTGCTGCGGCGTTCGGTGGCCGAGACCGAGAACCGGGTCCGCGGCGATCTGATGACAGACCTGCTCACCGCGCCCGACCGGGATCCCGTCGGCCTGGTGGACCGGGGCCGCCGGCTCGGCGTCGATCTGAACCGGCCCCACCTCCTGCTCGTCGCCGAGGCCGGCGCCGCCGTCCGGGAGCGGCTGGCCGGGGCCGCCGTGCAGTACCTGTTCGGCAGCGGCAGCGTCAGCGCCGAACACGCGGGCGCCTCCGTGCTGTTGCTGCCTTGCGTGGACGGCGGTCCAGGTGAGGCGGCCCGCGCCGCCGCCGGGCAGCTCACCCACCTGGTCGGCGCCCCGGTCACGGTGGCCGGCGCGGGGCCCGCCGCAGGGCCGCGGGCCATCGCCGACGCCTACGCCGAGGCGGCGCGCTGTCTGCGGGCGCTACGGGTCCTCGGCCGGGACGGGACCGGCGCGTGCGCCGCCGAACTCGGTTTTCTCGGCGTGCTGTTGGGCAAGGACCACGACGTGGACGGTTTTGTCACGGCCACTCTGGGGCCGCTGCTGGACTACGACGCCCAGCGCGGCACCCAGCTCGTCCACACCCTGCACGCCTACTTCGGCTGTGGCGGGAGCCTGACCCGGGCGAAGGACGAACTGCACGTGCACATCAACACCGTCGTGCAGCGGCTGGACCGGGTGCAGACCCTGCTGGGTCCCGACTGGAACAGTCCGGAGCGCGCTCTGGAGCTGCAACTCGCCCTGCGACTGCACCTGCTGACGAGCAGCTGACAGGTTACGCCGCCCCCGCCTCGGCCAGCAGGCGGCGTGCCACCAGGCGTGCGCCCTCGTCGCCCACGAGGATCGTGTAGTGGTTGACGCCGGGCACGCGCTCCGGTTGGACCAGATGCGGGTCGAGCTGCGCGGCGGCGAGGCGCTGTTCGTCGTACAGGCCCTGCGGCTCGTCCATGAGACCGCGTTCGGCCCACAGCAGCACGGTGGGGCGGGGCAGCCGGTGGACCGCGCCGAGGACCTGCTCGCCGAGCTGGTCGATGCCGTCGACCCGTACGGCTTCGATCCGGCAGGAGGAGCGCAACTCCGGTTCCTGGCCGACCAGATCGCGCTGGATGTAGGCGTCCACCCACGGCGACCAGGCCTCGGCGAAGGCGGGGTGGCTCTGCCAGAACGCGCGGTAGGCGTCCCGGTCCGGGAAGGTCATCGACAGGCGTCGCATGGCCGGGCCGATGACCGCGGTGATCAGTTCGTCGGGGTCCATGTCGGTGGGGGCGGGGAAGCCCACGCCGCCGTCGACCAGCAGCAGTCCCGAGAGCAGGCCGGGGTGGCGCACGGCGGTCAGGGCCGCGGTGAAGGCGCCCATGGAGTGGCCGGTCAGCACCACCCGGCCCAGACCGAGTTCCTTCACCACGGCGGCCATGTCGTCGGCGTGCGCCGCGATGCCGTACGGGCCGGGGAGTTCGCCGCTGCCGCCCCGGCCGCGCAGGTCGGGCGCGACCAGGGTGACCCGGCCGGCCAGGTGGTGGGCGACCCGGGCCCAGCTCAGGCCGTTGGCGGTGATGCCGTGCAGGGCCAGCACGACCGGTGCGCCGGGGGCGGCGGCCGGCCAGCGCAGCACGGCCAGTTCACCGCCGGGCACCGGCACCCGCAGTTCCTCGGGCGGTGCGCAGTCCGGTTGACTCATGTCGCTCACGCGTCGTTCGCCTCCTCGCGGGCCGTGGTGGTGCGGGCGGCGCGCAGGCGCGCCGGGAGCCGGGCCATGCCGCCGGGCAGCAGGTATATCACCGCGACGAACAGCGCGCCGAGCAGGAACAGCGGTTGGGACAGCGGCACCCGCAGCACGGCGGGCAGGCCGGCGACGGCGCCGGAGTTGGCCAGGTCGCCGAGCCGGTGGTCGGCCCAGGTGTAGAGGATGCCGCCGGCCATGGGTCCCCAGCGGGTGCCGGAGCCGCCGAGGACGACCATCACCAGCAGCGACAGGGTGAAGTCGGAGGTGGTGGTCTGCGGGGTGGCGCCGCCGGTCAGCAGCAGGTAGACGATGCCGCCGAGCGCGGCCAGGGCGCCGGCCAGGACGAAGGCGGTCAGCTTGAAGCCGTACGGCCGCAGGCCCAGGACCTCCACGCGGCGCTCGTTCTCCTTGATGCCCTCCCAGACCCGGCCGGTGGGCGAGCGGACCGCCCAGTGCACGACGGCGAGCACCACGACGAGGTAGGCCAGCGCGATCCAGTACAGGTTGGCGGTGTGGTCGATGCCGACGAGCGCGGCGGGCATCTTGTCGGCGGGGGCGGCGCGGCCCTCCTCGCCGCCGGTGACGCCGCCCGGGTCGCGCTGCACGAGGATCGAGCCGGCCTGCGCGAAGGCGAGGGTCACCATGGAGAACCCGATGCCGCTCACCCGCAGGCTGATCGCGCCCAGCAGGGCGGACAGCGCGACTCCGGCGAGCAGGCCGAGCAGGGCGGCGAGGGCGAACGGCAGGCCCGCCTCCAGCATGACGGTGTTGGTGACGTAGGTGCCGGCGGCGAAGTAGAGGGCGTGGCCGAAGGAGAGGAGTCCGGTGCGGCCGAGCAGCAGGTCGTAGCCGGTGGCCAGGGCGCCGAAGACCAGGCAGAGGGCGAGGAGTTGGAGGTTGCCGGGACTGCCGATCGGACCGTCCAGCAGGCCGGGCAGCGGCAGCGCGCTGTAGGGGGCGGTGAACAGGACCACCAGCAGCAGGGCCGGCCACCAGCGGGTGGCGCGGCGCAGCGGCCCGGTGCGCGGGCCGAAGGGGTGGTCCGCCGTGCGGGTCTCGCCGCGCGGTTGGGTGGCGGTGGTCATGCGAGTCTCCCGGTCAGCCCACGCGGCCGGACGAGCAGCAGGGCGGCGAGCAGGACGACGACGGCGAGGTCGCCGAGTCCGGCGCTGGTGTAGTAGTTGGCGAACTGCTGGACGAGGCCCACGGCGACGGAGGCCAGCGCTGCGCCGGTGAGCGAGCCCATGCCGCCCATGACGACGACCACGAAGGCGAAGATCAGCAGCGAGGTGCCCTGTTCGGGGTCGACGGAGCCGAAGTAGAGGCCGCCGATGGCGCCGCCGAGGGCCGCGGCGGCGCCGCCGATGGCGAAGACCAGGGTGAAGGCCTTGCGTACGTCGATGCCGAGGGCGGTGACCATGGCCCGGTCCTCGACGCCCGCGCGGACGACCAGGCCGTGCCGGGTGCGGCTGAGGAACAGCTTGAGCGCGGCCAGGACCACCACGGCGGCGGCGATCAACACCAACCGGTTCAGCGGCACTTCGGCGCCGAGCAGTCCGAACGTGCCGGACAGCGCCTGCGGTCCGGGGAAGGGCCGGGCGTCGGCGCCCCAGATCGCGGACAGCAGCGCCGGTACGGCCAGTCCGACGCCGACCGTGGCGAGGATCTGCTCGCGCGGGCGGGTGTAGAGGGGCCGGATGACGGCGAGTTCGAGCAGGACCGCGGCGAGGGTGCCGACGGCGGTGCCGAAGACGACCGCGAGAACGAAACCCGCGCCGCCGGAACCGGCGCCGGGCAGGTGGCCGGAGGCGGCCCACCAGGTGCCGTACGCGCCGACCGACATCAGCGCGCCGTGCGCGAAGTTGAGCACGTCCATCAGGCCGAAGATGAGCGAGAGGCCCGAGGCGACCAGGAAGTACAGCGCGCCCAGACCGAGTCCGGTGAGGGTGAGCAGAACGACGGTGGACATCAGGCGTCCGCCTCCGCGGTCCGGGCGGCGGGGTGCGCCGCGGTGTGTTCTGGTGCGGTGGCGCCGGTGTGCCCCTGTCCTTCGCGGGTCCCGTGGCCGCCGCCTTGACCGACGCCGAGCAGGCGGCGGGTGGCGTCGGGGTCGCCGAGGAGTTCGGCGGCGGGGCCGCGGTGCGCGGTGCGGCCGTCGGCGAGCACGGCGCAGTGCCGGGCGAGGCGGCGCACCACGGCGAGGTTCTGCTCCACCAGCAGCACGGGCACGGCCTCGGCGGCGCGCTCCAGGACCCGGGTGACCTCGGCGACCACCTTGGGCGCCAGGCCCTTGGTGGGTTCGTCGGCGATGACGAGCCGGTTGCCGTTGAGCAGGGTGCGGGCGATGGCGACCATCTGCTGCTGGCCGCCGGAGAGGGTGCCGGCCGTCTGGCGGGCGCGCTGCTTCAGCTCGGGGAAGAGTTCGTGGACCAGGCCGTACGCCGGTTCGCCCGCACCGGGCCGCTCGGCCAGGCGCAGGTTCTCGGCGACGGTGAGCGCGGCGAACACGCCCCGGTCCTCGGGGGCGTAGCCCACCCCGCGGCGCACCAGGGCGTGGGTGGCCAGGCGCACCGTCTCCTCGCCGTCCAGAAGCACGCTGCCGGTGCGCGGGACGAGCCCGAGGACACCGCGCACGGTGGTGGTCTTGCCGGCGCCGTTGCGGCCGAGCAGGGCGGTGGTGCCGCTGGCCGCCACGTCGAGGTCGACGCCGTGCAGGATGTGCCGCCCGCCGATGACGACGCGCAGGTCGCGCACGGTCAGCAGGGGCGGCGCGGTCTTCCCGGCGGGCGCGGCGGAGGTGTGCGTGGAGGACTCCGCTGGGGTGTGCGCGGGTGGCGTCGCGGGGATGTGCGCACCTCGTTCCGGCTGGGTGTTCACAGGGCCTCCCCGAGGTAGGCCTGCTGCACGGTGGGGTCGGCCATCACGGCGGCGGGTGTGTCCAGGGCGAGCAGCGTGCCGTGGTGCATCACGGCGAGCCGGTCGGCCAGGCCGAGCAGGACGTCCATGTGGTGTTCGACCATGAGCACGGTGCGGCCCTCCTCGCGGTGCAACGAGCGGATCAGCTCGGTCAGGGCGGGCACCTCCTCGGCGCTCACCCCGGCCATCGGCTCGTCCAGCAGCATCAGCCGGGGTTCGCCGACGAGCAGGACCGCGAGTTCCAGTTTGCGTTTCTCGCCGTGCGACAGGGAGTCGGCGGGGGTGTCGGCGCGGTGCGTCAGCTCGGTGCGGGCCAGGACACGCGTGACCTGGTCGGTGTAGGGGTCGGCGCGCCGCCACACCCGGTACGAGCCGCCGCCGGCCGCCTGCGCGGCCAGGCGCACATGGTCGGCGACGGTCATGCCGGGCCACAGGCTGGAGGTCTGGAAGGTGCGGCCGAGGCCGCGCCGGGCTCGGGCGTAGGCGGCCTCGGCGGTGATGTCGGCGCCGTCCAGCTCGATCGTTCCGCGGGTGGCCGGGTTGATACCGCTGATCAGGTTGAACAGGGAGGATTTCCCTGCCCCGTTGGGTCCGATGAAGGCGAGGAACTCGCCCTCGCGGACGTCGAGGGTGACGGAGTCGACGATGGTGGCGCCGCCGATCGTCCAGCCGATGTCGCGCAGGGCGAGCACGGGCACGGGCGCCGGGGAGGCGGGGGCCTCACCGGCGGCCGGGGCCCCGTCGGCGCTCGGCGGCGCCGTGTTCGGGGAGGTCATCTGCTCAGCCCACCGCCTTCTTCACCGGGGGCGCGACGGCGGCCGAGGGGACGTCGGCGACCAGCTGCGGCCGGGCGGCCGCGCCCGCGCCCTTCAGCCTGGCGGTGAACATGGGCTGGAGGAGGGCGTGGTCCTCGGCGCGGATCTGCTCCTTGCCCTTGGGCCCGTCGAAGCTCCAGCCCTCCAGCGCCTTGACCATGGCGGAGGTGTCGGTGGCGCTGCCGGACTCGATGGCGTGCACGATCATCTGGGCGGCGGTGAAGCCGTCCGGGCTGAACAGGTCGGGGGTGCCACCGGACTCGGTGATGCCGTCGAGCATCGCCTTCTCCACCGGGTTGCCGCCGCCGGCGCCCGGGAAGTAGTGGGCGAGGAAGGACACCTTGGTGCCGGCCGAGCCGAAGATCGGGTACGAGGCGGTGCCGGCCAGCCCGGTGACCACCTTCCCCGCGTCCAGCACCCCCTGCTGGTCCAGCGCGGTCCAGAGCGCGGGTGCGGTGGCGCCCGCCCACGCCACGAACACCAGGTCCGGCTTGCCGGCCTTGACCTGCCGGGCGAACGGCGTGAGGTCGGTGGCGCTCGGCGGGGCCAGCACGGCGTCGGCCTTCGCGCCCTTCGCGCCGAGCACGGCCTTCACCGCGGCGACGTTGGCCTGCCCGAACGCCGAGTTCTGCGCGAGCACGGTGACCTTCTTGCCCTGGGGGTCGCCGAGCAGGGAACCGGCGGTCAGGGTGTCCTGGTAGGACTGGCGGCCCGAGCGGAAGGTGTAGGCGTTGACGCCGGTGACCGCGTCGGTGGCGGCGGGGCCGCTGACGTAGAGCACCTTGTTCTGGGCGGCCAGCGGCGCCATCTGGAGGGCCACCCCCGAGTCGGTGGTCCCGGCGATGATCTTGTAGCCCTTGCCGACCAGGGTCTTGGTCGCGGCGACGGCCTTCGCCGGGTCGCCCGCGTCGTCCTGCTCGGTGACCTCGATCGGGTGCCCGCCGGCCTTGTCGGTGCCGTGCGTGGCGTAGGCGAGACCCGCCTTGAAGCCCTCCTCGTACTGCTTGCCGTAGGCGGCGAGCAGCCCGCTGCGGGAGTAGACCAGCCCGACCTTGACCGGGTCCGACGCCTTGTCGCCGGCGGCGGAGGTGCCGGCCGTGCCCGCCGAGGAGCAGCCGGCGACCAGGGCGCCCGCGGCGAGCAGGGTGAGCATCGAGACGGATCTCGTTCTGAGGGTGCGCATGGCTGGGGAACGCATGATGGCCGGCTCCTGAGGTGTGTCGCCCGTACGCCGCCGCCGGGCGCCGTCCCTCCCGGGGAACGGCGTCCCGCAGCCCGCGGCGGTGGGGGCGCGGTGGGTGGTTGGCCGGAACGATAGGAGCGGCGCGGCGCGCACGGCATGTGGCCGGCACCCGCTCCTGTCCGCCCGGTCATGGCATCGGCACACATGGCCGGTGCCGTCCGGGGCGGCCATCGTGAGACCGCCTGACCTCCGTCGCGGGCCGGCCGTCACGCACCGGCCGGCCGCGGCCCGGACCGCGTCTCATGCGGCGGGCCGACGACGGTTCACGACGTCTCGTCAGGCGGCACGGAGATCCCGATGGGGAAGGAATCGGCATGGACAAGGTGGTGGACTCGGCCGCGCGGGCGGTGGCGGACGTCCCCGACGGCGCGGTGCTCGCCGTGGGCGGCTTCGGCCTGTGCGGCATCCCGTCGACCCTGATCGGCGCGCTGGTCGAGGCCGGCACGTCGGGGCTGCGGGTGGTGTCCAACAACTGCGGGGTGGACGACTACGGTCTGGGCCTGCTGCTGCGGGCCGGCCGGATCGCCCGGATGACCTCCTCCTACGTGGGCGAGAACAAGGAGTTCGCCCGCCAGTACCTGGCCGGCGAGCTGGAGGTGGAGCTGACGCCGCAGGGCACGCTCGCCGAGCGGCTGCGGGCCGGCGGCGCGGGCATCCCCGCGTTCTACACCCCGGCCGGGGTCGGCACCCAGGTCGAGACGGGCGGCCTGCCCTGGCGCTACGCCCCCGACGGCAGCGTCGCGGTGGCCTCGCCGCCGAAGGAGGTACGGGAGTTCGGCGACCGCCGCCATCTGCTGGAGGAGGCCATCACCGCCGACTTCGCTCTGGTCCGGGCGGAGGTCGCCGACCGGCACGGCAACTGCGTCTTCCACGCGGCGGCACGCAACTTCAACCCGCTGTGCGCGATGGCGGGCCGGGTCACCGTGGTCGAGGCCGAACGCATCGTGGAGGCAGGCGAGTTGCCGCCGGACGCCGTCCACCTGCCGGGGGTGTACGTGGACCGGGTGGTCGCCGTCGACACCTCGCTGGACAAACGTGTCGAGCGGCGTACGGTACGTCCGCGTCCGGCGGCTGCCGGTCCCGGGGGCGGTGTCTCCGCGGGTGGTGCTTCCGAGGGCGGTGCCCCTCACGCCCGTACGACTGCGACGCCCGCCTCCGCCGGCACAGACACTCCCGTCACCACGCCCGCGCCCCGTACCGCCACCGAGGAGAACTGACGATGCCGCTCGACCGGGACCAGCTCGCCGCCCGTGCCGCGCGGGAACTGCGCGACGGCCAGTACGTCAACCTGGGCATCGGCCTGCCCACGCTCATCCCCAACCATCTGCCCGAGGGCGTGCACGTGGTGCTGCACTCGGAGAACGGCGTCCTGGGCGTCGGCCCCTACCCGTACGAGGGTGAGGAGCACCCCGACCTGATCAACGCCGGGAAGGAGACGGTGACCACCGTCCCCGGCACGTCCTACTTCGACTCGGCGTTCTCCTTCGGCATGATCCGGGCCGGCCGGATCGACGTGTCCGTGCTCGGCGGCATGCAGGTGTCGGCCCGCGGCGACCTGGCGAACTGGATGATCCCTGGGAAGATGGTCAAGGGGATGGGTGGGGCGATGGACCTGGTCCACGGCGCGCGCCGGCTGATCGTGGTCATGGAGCACACCGCCAAGGACGGTTCGCCGAAGATCGTGGAGGAGCTGACGCTGCCCGCCACCGGGCGCCGCGTCGTCGACCGGATCATCACCGACCTGGCCGTCCTCGACGTGACGCCCGAGGGGCTGCGGCTGGCGGAGACAGCGCCCGGCGTCACGGTGGAGCGGGTGCGGGAGGCCACGGACGCCGAACTCCTGCTCGGCGAGGGGGTGGTGGCGCCGCCCGGCGGTGAGGGGCTGGGCGGTTTCACCCCAGCGGGTCGTGGCCCCAGTTCATCAGGGAGTGCCGCCACCGGGTGTCCGTGACGTCGCCCGAGGGCCGCTGGGCCAGGTGCCGGCGGATGTAGCCGTTCACCTTGCGCATGTGGGCGTAGTCGTCGTCCGTGAGGTCGCCCTTCTTCGCGCGGAGGATCTCCACGATGCGGCGGCCGGAGGCGTGCCCGGTGGACTCCCCGCCGTCCTTGTGCTGACCGGCGCTGCGCGACGCGTCGGTCGCCAGCCACTCCTCCAGCCGGGCCGGCTTCATGTTCACCAGCTCGTGGAAGTCCGTCCGGACCTCTTCGCGCTCGTCGTCGTCCACGTCGGCTCACCGCTCCTCATGGTCCCTCTGGTCCCGTCGGTCTCTTCAGCCAGCGTGCGGGCTGGGAGCGAGGTCCGCAGCTCGCGCGGATCGCACGGGGACGTGCGGCCGGGGCGGTGATCGCGGGTGCCCCTGTCGTCGGCCCGTCTGTGCTGCGATCATGTGGCTGACGTGGCGGGTGCGGCCCGCACGGCCCGTAAGGACGCGCGGCGGCGGTCCCGGCTCCAGGGCCGTACCGGCCGCCGCCCGCCCGCCGCCGCCCGCCCGCTCGTCCGCGGGCACCCGAGCCGACAGGAGTTCCCATGGCCCTCGACGTCGACGCGATCCGCGCGCGGATACCCGCGCTGAAGTCCGGCTCCGCACGGTTCGACGCGCCCGGCGGCACCCAGACGCCCCAGCCGGTCATCGACGCCATCGCCGAGACCCTGTCCCGCCCGCTGGCCAACCGGGGCCGCACCACCGAGGGCGAGCGCAACGCGGACGACACCGTCGCCGAGGCCCGCGCCGCCCTCGCCGATCTCCTCGGCGCCGATCCGCGGGGCGTCGTGTTCGGCCGTAGCGCCACCCAGCTGGCGTACGACCTGTCCCGGACGCTGGCCAAGGGCTGGGGGCCGGGCGACGAGGTGGTCGTCACCCGGCTGGACCACGACTCGAACATCCGGCCCTGGGTCCAGGCGGCCGAGGCCGTCGGCGCCTCGGTGCGCTGGGCGGACTTCGATCCGGCCACCGGCGAACTGCGTCCCGAGCACGTGGCGGCGGTGCTCTCCGCGCGCACCCGGCTGGTCGCGGTCACCGCGGCGTCCAACCTGATCGGCGCCCGCCCGGACCTTCCGGCCATCGCCGCCCTGGCGCACGAGGCCGGTGCGCTGCTGCACGTGGACGCCGTGCACTACGCCTCCCACGCCGCCGTGGACCTGGCCGCCCTGGGCGCGGACACGCTCGTGTGCTCGCCGTACAAGTTCCTCGGTCCGCACCTGGGGGTGCTGGCGGCGCCGCCCGCGCTCCTGGAGACGCTGCGCCCGGACAAGCTGCTGCCCTCCACCGACGCCGTCCCGGAGCGGTTCGAGCTGGGCACGCTGCCGTACGAGCTGCTGGCCGGCGCCCGTGCGGCGGTGGACTTCCTCGCGGAGCTGGCGCCGGGGGCGGGCGCGACGCGCCGGGAGCGGCTGGTGGCCTCGTTCGCCGCGCTGGAGGAGCACGAGGACGGCCTGCGCGAGCGGATCGAACGGGGGCTGGCGGAGATCGGCGGGATCACCGTGTACTCGCGGGCCGCGCGGCGCACCCCGACCCTGCTGTTCACGGTGGCGGGCCTGCCGTCGGCCGAGGTCTCCCGGCAGCTGGCCGCCCACGGCGTCGACGCACCGGCCGGTTCGTTCTACGCGCTGGAGGCCTCACGGCGGCTCGGCCTGGGCGACGGGGGCGGCGTTCGGGTGGGGCTCGCGCCGTACAGCTGCGCGGAGGACGTGGACCGGCTGCTGGCGGCGCTGGACGCACTGGAGCGCTGAGCCGGGTACGCGCTCGAACGCAGAGCTGAGTGCGGACGGTCGCCGAGCTGAGCGCGGACGGTCACCGAGTGGGCGCCTCTCGACACTGAGCGGGGCGCGCTTCACCGCTGATGCGTCAATGTGCTAACCATGCGATTCACCCGTCAGGGTGAGGTTCCTGCTGGTGCCTGCCGGGACTTCCGGTCCTTTCGCGGCCGGGAGCCCGGTCCCGCCGCCGTCTCCCCTGTCGCAACGGCCTCCCGGATCGGGGCCACCTCGGCGACACGCCGTGCCCTTCCCCCGTATACGGCAGTGAAACCGGCCGAACGACATTGACCGAGTCCTTCACACGGTCGCTGTTCACCGCCCCGGCACCGAGGTTTGCTGAGGCACGCCGCCGTCCGACGGCCGCGCGGCCTCCGCGCCCCTCGCTCGGCGCACCCAACCGTTCGAAAGACAGGGGGACCTCATCATGTCCGTCCGGAAGACGCTCGCCCTGGTGGCCGGCCCGGCGCTGCTGGGCAGCGGCCTGACCCTGCTCGCCCCGGCGGGCAGCGCGCTCGCCACGCCGCAGAACACCGCCGCACCGGCCACGGCCACGCAGCACACCCGGCCCGCCGTCGGCCTGGAGTGCGGCCGGAACTGGCCGCACCACCAGTACCGCAAGGGCGGTGTGTCCGGGGCGTACACGGCCTTCCATCTGTGTTGGGACAACCGGCGCAACGCCCGGATCGACTACTCCTCGTCCTACGTCAAGGACACGCGGACGGACCGCCACAAGGCGTACGTCTACGTGCGGTACCAGAAGCTCGTCGACGGGCACTGGAAGCGGGAGTGGACGGGCCCGCTGGCCGGCGCCGGCCCGCGCAACGGCAAGACGAAGCACTTCCAGTGGGGCAACTCCTCGGTGCAGGGCGTGGCGGTGGCCGTCTGCGCCGGCACCAAGGCCCCGTGGCAGCGGGGCAGCCACTGCAAGGTGGTCTGACCGGCCGCGTACGGGTGTGACCGGCGCGTGCGGGTGTGACCGGCGGAGGCCGGTCTGATCCGCGCAGGCCGGTGCGACCGTTCGACGGCGGGCGGTTTCGGGCAGCGGCGCCGGGGGCCGCTGCCCGGATCCCGAGACGGGATTGCCGCCCGCCGTTACATGGTATTTACATGCATCTTATGCGCAGCTCCGAGACCCACACCGCCTCCGGCACTCCCACGGACGCCGACGGCCCCCCGCCCACCCACGGCCCCGCCCCGGCCGACCGTGCCGCGCGCCGGGCCGTCACCGTCTTCCCCGTCCTCGTCGTCGCCGCCGGGCTCGCCGGCCTCCTGTTCCCGGACACGTTCAGCGGCTACGGAACGGACGTGCCGTACCTCCTCGGCCTGGTGATGTTCTGCATGGGACTCACCATGTCCCTGGACGACTTCAGGGGCGTGGCCCGCCGGCCCTGGGTGGTGCTGCTCGGCCTCGTGGCCCACTACGTCATCATGCCGGGGCTGGGCTGGCTGGTGGCCCATCTGCTGCACCTCTCCCCCACCCTCGCGGCCGGTGTCATCCTCGTCGGCTGCGCCCCCAGCGGTACCGCATCCAACGTGGTCACCTATCTCGCCCGGGGGGACGTGGCCCTGTCCGTCTCGGTCGCCACCGTCTCCACCGTCCTCGCGCCGTTGCTGACCCCACCGCTGACGCTGCTGCTCGCGGGCCAGTACCTGCCCGTCGACGCCGGGTCGATGGTGACCGACATCCTCAAGACCGTGCTGCTGCCGGTGATCGCGGGGCTGGTGGTGCGTCTGGCGGCCGGACGGTACGTCCGCCGGGTGCTCGGCGCGATGCCGTGGCTGTCCTCCCTGGCGATCGCCGCGATCGTCACCGTGGTCGTCGCGGGCAGTGCGCACGCCCTCAAGTCCGCCGCCCTCACCGTGCTGCTGGCGGTCGTGATCCACAACGGCTGCGGACTGGCCCTCGGCTACGGCTGCGGACGGCTCGCCCGTCTCGGGCGGCCCGCGTCCCGTGCGATGGCCTTCGAGGTGGGCATGCAGAACTCCGGGCTCGCCGCCTCGCTCGCCACCGCGCACTTCAGCCCGCTGGCGGCCCTGCCCGCCGCCGTGTTCTCCGTGTGGCACAACATCTCCGGCGCGGTCGTCGCCGCGTGGATGGCGCGACGCACACCGGCCGACCGGGACTGAGACCTGACCCAAGACCTGTCTCGACACCTGAGCGAACCGGGCCGCGATCTGGTTGAACCGGGCCGGGGCGGGAAACCCGGTGCGGGACGCGCGGAGGCGTCCGGCTGAACGCCGGTCCGCGCGTCCCCTGCGGGCGTGGCACGCAACCGCCGTACCGCCCGGGAGCCGCCGCACCCCCTGGGAGGCAGGTCCGTGGTCGAACCGCAACCAGTGATCGCCCCGCCGGCCAGGTCCGCGCTGTTCCTCGTGTGCACCATCACCTCCGGCGGCGAGTCCGTCGTCCGGGATCTGCTCCCGGACCTGGCCGGGCTGAAGCGCTCGGTGGGGTTCCGGGCCCCGGAGGCGCAGCTCACCTGCGTCACCTCCATCGGCTCCACCGCGTGGGACCGGCTCTTCGCCGGCCCGCGCCCCCGCGACCTGCGTCCCTTCGTGCCGCTGACCGGCGCCCGGCACCACGCCCCGGCCACTCCCGGCGATCTCCTGTTCCACCTGCGGGCCCGTCGTATGGACCTCTGCTTCGAGCTGGCGCAGCTGATCGGCGAGCGGCTGCGCGGAGCGGCCACGGTGGTCGACGAGGTGCACGGCTTCAAGTCCTTCGACGAACGCGATCTGCTGGGCTTCGTGGACGGCACCGAGAACCCGGAGGGCGCCCTCGCGGACGAGTCGGTGTTCGTCGGCGCCGAGGACCCGGACTTCGCGGGCGGCAGCTACGTCATCGTCCAGAAGTACCTGCACGACCTCACCGCCTGGAAGGCGCTGTCGGTGGAGGAGCAGGAGAGGGTCATCGGCCGGACCAAGCCGGACAACATCGAGCTGCCGGACGACGTCAAACCCGTCGACTCGCACGTCGCCCTGAACACCGTCACCGACGAGAACGGCGACGAGCGCAAGATCGTACGGGACAACATGCCGTTCGGCCGGGTCGGGGACGGGGAGTTCGGCACGTACTTCATCGGGTACGCCCGGACGCCCGACGTGACGGAACAGATGCTGCGGAACATGTTCCTCGGCGACCGTCCGGGTGTGCACGACCGGATCCTCGACTTCTCCACCGCGGTAACCGGCTGCCTCTTCCACGCGCCGAGCGCCGACTTCCTCGACGACCCGCCGGCCGCGCCCACGGGCACCGTGGTGCTGGAGGGTTCCCTGGGGATCGGTGGCCTCAAAGGAGCCTGACCATGTCCACGCCCACGCCCTCCGCACCGAGCAATCTGCACCGCGAACTCGCCCCGATCACCGCGCCGGCCTGGGCGCAGATCGAGGACGAGGCCCGCCGGACCTTCCAGCGCAACGTCGGCGGCCGGCGCGCCGTGGACGTGACCGGACCCGACGGCCCGGAGCTGGCTGCGGTGGGCACCGGCCACCTCACGGGCATCGAGGCGCCGGCCGACGGGGTGGCCGCACGGCTGCGCCAGGCGCGGCCGCTGGTCGAACTGCGGGTGCCGTTCCGGGTCACCCGTGACGCCGTGGACGACGTCGAGCGCGGCGCGCAGGACTCCGACTGGCAGCCGGTCAAGGACGCGGTGCGCACCATGGCGTTCGCCGAAGACCGGATCGTCTTCGAGGGGTATCCGGCGGCCGGTGTCGACGGGCTGCGGGAGCGCACGTCCCATCCGGTGCCGGCGCTTCCCGAGCAGCCGCGCGCATACCCGGACGCGGTCAGCCGGGCGCTGACGACGCTGCGTCTGGCGGGCGTCGAAGGCCCGTACGCGCTGCTGCTGGGCGCCGACGCGTACACGGCGGTGAGCGAGACGTCCGACCACGGCTACCCGATCGCGGCACACCTGGGGCGGCTGCTGGACGCGCCGCCCGTCTGGGCGCCCGCGCTGGACGGCGCGTTCCTGCTGTCCACCCGGGGCGGCGACTTCGAGCTGCGCCTCGGCGAGGATCTCGCGATCGGCTACACCGCGCACGACGCGTCCGCAATCGAGCTGTACTTCCGGCAGACGCTGACGTTCCTGGTGTACACGGACGAGGCGGTCGTGGCGCTGCGGTGAGCGCGTGCTGCGGTGATTCGCGGGAGGGTATTGCTTTTCATTCAACTAAGCGGAACCCTGCATAAGTATATGCAGCGGTGAGTGCGCGCTCCTCCTCGCGCCGGTCGCGGCCGCCCGGGTTCCGGACGTCCGCGACCGGCGGCGTCCAGTGCCTCGAACCGCATCCGACCCGTCGGCCCCGGCCGACGCGCAGCAGGACGGAGCAGCTCGTGGCGCAGGCCATGGTCGAACGGCGGTCCATCGACGTCATCCCCGACGACGAACGCCACGGCACGGCGTTCTCGCAATTCACCCTCTGGCTCGGCGCCAACCTCCAGATCACCACGGTCGTCACCGGTGCGCTCGCGGTGGTCTTCGGCGGCGACGTGGTCTGGTCGGTGACCGCGCTACTGCTCGGCAATCTGGTCGGCGGCGCCGTCATGGCGCTGCACTCGGCGCAGGGTCCCCGGCTCGGCCTGCCGCAGATGATCTCCTCTCGGGCGCAGTTCGGCGTGCGCGGAGCGGTGGTGCCGCTGGTCCTGGTGGTCGTGATGTACATCGGCTTCTTCGCCAGCGGCTCGGTGCTCGCCGGGCAGGCGGTGGGCAAGCTGACACATCTCGGGCCGGTGCCGGGCATCGTGCTGTTCGCGCTGGTCACCGGGGTGATGGCGACCGTGGGCTACCGCGTGATCCACGCCCTGGGGCGGGTGGCGAGCGTGGTGTGCGCCCTCGCCTTCGTCTACCTGGGGATACGGCTCCTGGACCATGTGGACCTCGCCGACATGGCGCACCGGCACCACTTCTCGCTGCCGATGTTCCTGCTGGCCATGTCCCTGTCGGCGTCCTGGCAGCTGGCGTTCGGCCCGTACGTCGCCGACTACTCCCGCTATCTGCCGCGCACCACCTCCGCCCGCGCGACCTTCGGCTGGACACTGGCCGGCACGGTGCTGGGCGCGCAGTGGTCGATGACCTTCGGCGTGCTGGTGGCGGCCACCGCCGGGGCGGCCTTCGTGGACGACCAGGTCGGCTATGTGGTGGGCCTCGGCGGGACGGGGCTGATCGCCTCGTTCCTGTACTTCGTGATCGCGCTGGGCAAGCTGACGGTGAACGTGCTCAACACCTACGGCGGGTTCATGTCCATCGTGACCAGCGTGAGCGGATTCCGCGGTCAGCGTGTGCTGTCCCGGGGGGCCCGTACCGCGTACATCGCGGGCATCATGGCCGCGGGCACAGGGGTGGCGCTCGCCGGACGAAACTCCTTCCTGGGCTCCTTCGCCGACTTCCTGCTGTTCCTGCTGACCTTCTTCACCCCGTGGTCGGCGATCAACCTGGTGGACTACTACCTGATCTCCCGGGAGCGCTACGACCTGGCCGCGCTGAGCGACCCGAACGGCCGCTACGGCGGCTGGCGCTGGACCGCGCTGCTGGTCTACGGCATCGGCGTCGCCGTCCAGCTCCCGTTCCTCGCCACCAGCTTCTACACCGGTCCGCTGGTCGAACCCCTGGGCGGCGCCGACATCTCGTGGATCGTCGGCCTGGTCGTACCGGCGGTGCTCTACGGCGTGCTGGACGCCCGGCAGGCGGGGCGGGTGACGCGGGACGCGGGAGCGGCGGACCGGGCGAGGGTCAACTCCTGACCTGGGAACCGTCGTTCCCGGTGACGCGATCCACGGGTCCGACGCGGCGGACGCGGTGGACGTCCGGGACGCAGAGGTCGGAGACGGCCGTGACGACGATCAGCGCGGCGCAAGCCAGGAGCACGGCCCGGGTGTCCCGGACGTGCGCCGCGCGGGCCGTGCCGAGGTAGCCGAGGGGATGGCCGGCCACTCCCCGACGCCGTTCAGCGCGCCCATGCGATCCTGGTCGGCGACGGGCACGTGTCGCTGGAACGCGGCGCGGAACGCCATGGTGATCCGGCCGGGCTGGTTCGGCCGCTCCCCGTGCGGCACCGGCACCAGCGCGCGGACGGCGCAGTTGCACGCCCATGGCGAACTGCCGCTGGAGCGCGACTTCGTCGGCGAGTCCTTCCTCGGCAGCTCGTTCACCGGTCGCCTGGTCGCGGAGACCAGCGTCGGGCGAGCGGCCCGCGGTGGTCCCCACGATCACCGGACGGGCATGGCTCACCGGCACCGCCCGGTTCTTCCTGGACCCGGCCGACCCGTTCCCCCCGGGGGCTTCCTGCTGTGACCGCCGTCCCGGGCGCGAAGCCCCGACCTGAACACCGGTGGCGGAGGCGGCCGTTGACGCTGGCCAGCGGTGCAACGTGACATTGTAGGGTGAGGGGTTGCTGGGACGGCGCGCACGGAGGAACGACGATGCCTCATCTGGAACCGCGGGTGATCTCCGTCCCGGCCCATCTGCGCGATCAGGTCGCCGACGCGCTCCGCGCCGCCCTCATCGCCGGCGAACTCCGCCCCGGCGTCGTGTACTCCGCGCCCGCCCTGGCGGCGGAGCTGGGTGTGTCGGCGACACCGGTCCGCGAGGCGATGCTGGATCTGGCTCGGGAGGGCCTGGTCGAAGCGGTCCGCAACAAGGGTTTCCGGATCACCGAGATGACCGACCGGGACCTGGACGAGTTCACGGAGCTGCGCGCCCTGATCGAGGTCCCGACCGTGGGCCGGGTCACCGCGACCGCGGGCGTCGAGCGGCTGCAGGCCCTGCGGCCGCTGGCCGAGCGGATCGTGACGGTGGCGCGGCAGGGCGACGTGCTGGGCTATCTGGAGACGGATCACCGCTTCCATCTGGAGCTGCTGGGTCTGGCCGGCAACGACCGCCTGGTGGAGGTGGTGGCCGATCTGCGCAAGCGGTCGCGGCTGTACGGCCTGGGCAGTCTGAACGAGACGGGACGCCTGGTCGCCTCCGCCCGGGAGCACGTCGAACTCCTCGGCCTCATGGTGGCCGGGGACGCGCGGGCCGCCGAGGACTGCATGCGCCGCCACCTCGCCCACATCCGCAGCCTGTGGGCGAACGGCCACCAGGTCCCCGAGGACGACCAGCGGCCTGCCCTCCACCTCGACGGCCACCGCTGAGGCGCGGCGCCACCGCACAACTCGCCCGGGCGGTAGGGCGATCCACGTCCCCGGCCGTCCTCCACGACGGCGCTTTTCGGCCCGTATCGGGTTGCTGACGCAAGAAGAGTCACCCCCTTCGGTCCGGACCCCAAATTCTGCTTATGATTCGACGCGTGTTCGATTCACGGCACATCAGGACGTTCCACGCGGTGGTGCAGGCCGGGACGTACTCCGGGGCCGCCACGGTGCTCGGCTATACGCAGCCGGCGGTGACCCAGCAGATGAAGGCGCTGGAACGGTCCGTGGGCAGCCCGCTGTTCATCCGGGTGGGCCGGCGGATGCGGCTGACGGAGGCCGGCGAGACCCTGGCCCGGCACGCGGAGGCCATCCTCGACAGCCTGTCCGTGGCCGAGGAGCAGGTCACGGCGATCACCCGGCTGCACAGCGGCCGGGTGCGAGTGTGCGCCTTCCCCAGCGCCAGCGCCACCCTCGTCCCCGAGGCCCTGGCCCTGCTCGCCGCCGACCATCCCGGGATACGGGTGAAGCTCCTGGAGGACGAGCCACCCGACTCGCTGCACCGACTCGCGCGTGGCGAGTGCGACATCACGCTCGCCTTCACCTACCCCGGGCTGCGGGAGGCGGTGCCGGACGAGGTGGTGGAGGTCCCGCTGCTGGAGGATCAGCTCACGGTGCTGATGCCGGTCGGCCATCCGCAGGCCCGGCGACGGTCGGTGCGGCTCGCCGACTTCACCGGCGAGCGCTGGATCGCCGGGTGCGCCCGCTGCCGTACCCGTTTCCTGCACGAGTGCGCCGAGTTGGGATTCGCGCCCGACATCGCCTTCACCACCGACGACGGTCTCGTCGTGCAGTCACTGGTCGCCGAGGGTCTGGGTGTGGCCCTGACGCCGAGCCTCGTGCTGTCCTTCCTCCGGCTGGACCGGGTCGCCGGCCGCGTTCTGGAACCGGCCTTGCGCCGCCGGATCTCGGCGTACGTCCTGCGCGAGCATCTGCGCATCCCGGCCACCGCCCTGGTGATCGACACGCTCAAGGCGGTCGCCGCACGCCGCGTCGGCTGCTGAGCCGCCCCGCGCGCCCACGGGTCCCGGGGCCGCCACCCGCACACGTATCCATAAGCAGGGCTTGGGCACGGCAGAAGAAACCGTCGTTGGACGCACAGGTCCCCGAGGCCGGACGCTGCCGACATGACCGCTTCCGAAGCCCAGACGCGTACGGCGGTGACCGCTCGCCTGGACCGTCTCGTCCACGAGGTGAGAGAGACCGTCGGGCTCTGCCTGCCACCCGACCGCACCGCGCACCTGGTCGGCGAACGCCTCGCTCCGCACCTCGGCGCCGCCGATCTGCTGACGGACCGTCAGCGCGAGGGCGACCCCGGCCACTACCGCCAGCACATCCTGCACGCCGAGCCGGACGGCAGCTTCTCGATCGTCTCCCTGGTGTGGCTGCCCGGCCAGCGCACCGCCATCCACGACCACGTCTCCTGGTGCGTCACCGGCGTCCACGTGGGCCGTGAGCACGAGCGCCGTTACGCGCTCGTCCCCGGAGACGGCGGCCCCCGCCTCGTCGCCACCCGGGACGCCGTCAACGAGCAGGGCGAAGTGTGCGGCTTCGCGCCGCCCGGGGACATCCACCGGGTCTGGAACGCGGGCGAGGAAAAGGCGATCTCCCTGCACATCTACGGCGCCGACATCACCCGCCTGGGCAGCAGCGTCCGCCGCGTGTACGAACCGCCGGCCGGCCAACGGTGACCGGCCGCGACACGACGACCACGGCACGCACCCGGCCGGAACCCGCCGCCGCGGCGGCCCCCCGCGCGCCGGGGTGGGCTCCGGCGGCCGCCGTCCGCGGCAAGCTGCCCGGCCTCGCGGTGGCCGCCGTCGGGGTCGCCCTCGCCTGGACGGCGCACCGGGTGCTGCCCGCGGTGCCCCTGCTCACCGCCGCGATCGTGCTGGGCGCCGCCGCCGCACACCTGCCGGGGCCGCGCGCCGTCGTGCGGGGCGTGGCGCGTCCCGGACTGTCCTTCGCCGGGAAACGCCTGATGCGGGCCGGTGTCGTGCTCCTCGGGCTGAGCGTCGGTCTCGGCGACGTGCTCGGCCTGGGCTGGGGGACCGTGGCCATGGTGCTGGGCACCGTCGCCGCGACGTTCGGCGCGACGGCGTGGCTGGGCCGCCGGATGGGACTGCCCGGCGACCAGCCGCTGCTGATCGCGACCGGCTACGCCGTCTGCGGCGCCTCCGCCATCGGCGCGATGAGCGAGGTGTCGGACAGCGAGGAGGAGGACGTGGCCACGGCGGTGGCGCTGGTGACGCTGTGCGGCACCCTCGCCATCGTCGTACTGCCGTTGCTGCACCAGCCGTTGGGGCTGGACGCCACGCAGTTCGGGCGCTGGGTGGGGGCCGGGGTGCACGACGTGGGCCAGGTGGTGGCGACCGCGCAGACCGCCGGACCGACCGCCCTGCGCGAGGCCGTCCTCGTCAAACTGATGCGGGTGGCGATGCTCGCTCCGCTGGTCGCGGCGGTCGGTCTGTCCCTGCGCCGGGCGGGCGGTCCGGCGCAGACCCTGCCGGACGGTACGGCGCACACCTCGCCGGACGGTGCGCGCGGTACGCGGCGGCCCCCGATCGTGCCCCTGTTCGTCGTCGGCTTCCTCGCGATGACCGCGCTGCGCTCCACGGGCCTGCTCCCGCAGCCCGTCCTCACCGCCGCCCACCAAGCGCAGGAACTGCTGCTCGCCGCCGCGCTCGTGGGCCTGGGCAGCGCGGTCCATCTGCCGTCCCTGGTGCGCGACGGAGGCCGGGTCGCGGCGCTCGGCCTGTGCTCGTGGCTGGTCATCGCGGGTGTGTCGTACGGCGGCGTCCTGCTGACGACGTGAGCCGGGACGCCCTGGTCGCCGGCCGGGGCCGCGGTGTGGGCGGTGTCAGCAGTCCAGCGGTGGGAGGTCGGCCAGGCCGGTCTCGCGCAGGATGCGGTCGACGGTGGCCGTGAGGCCGCTGTCCGCACCGACGACGGTCTCCGCGCCACCGGGCAGCAGGTCAAGCGACCGGTACCACTCCCGCAACTGCGTCTCGGTGACCACGTCGGCGATCGGCTTGGTCGCGTGCCGGACGAGTGTCTCCTCGAACGGCACGTGCAGGTAGTAGCCGTGGGTGTGACCACGGTGGTCGGCCCGCAGCCGGGCCAGCATCCCGCCGTAGCGGTCCGCGCTGAGGATGCCCTCGACCACCACGTGGTACCCGGCGTCCAGGGCGTAGCGCGCGGTCAGTTCGATCAGGCCGATGTTGGCCGCGCCGGGCCGGTCGCGTTCGCGCAGCACGACCCGCCGCAGATTGTCCTGCCCGACCAGAGCCAGCCCCCGCCCGAACCTCTCCCGCAATCCCGCAGCGACGGACGACTTCCCCGAGGCGCTGTTGCCGCGCAGCACGATCAGCCGAGTGTGTTCGGCGCCCACCATCACGCGGGGAAGACTAGCGGCCGGGACGCCGGAGCCCTCGGGGAAGTCCCGAAAGGGTGACTGCCCCGGCGCCGGAGTGGGCGGCCCCGCGCCCGGGCGGGGGCCGCCCTGGTCAGCGCCGAGGGCGGCGAGGGCCTTCGCGGTCAGCGGCCGGCGAGGAGTTCCAGGGTGTCGATCACGCGGTTGGAGAAACCCCACTCGTTGTCGTACCAGGCGACCACCTTGACATGGCGGCCGTCGACACGGGTGAGCGCCGAGTCGAAGATCGAGGAGGCCGGGTTGCCGGTGATGTCCGAGGACACCAGCGGGTCCTCCGAGTACTCGAGGACGCCGGCGAGCGGTCCCTCGGCAGCGACGCGGTACGCCTCCAGCACGTCCTCGCGTGTCACGTCGCGGGAGACGGTCGTGTTCAGTTCCACGATGGAGCCCACCGGCACCGGCACACGGATCGAGTCGCCCGACAGCTTGCCGTCCAGGTTCGGCAGCACCAGGCCGATCGCCTTGGCCGCGCCCGTCGTGGTCGGCACGATGTTGACGCCGGCGGCGCGGGCGCGGCGGGCGTCGCGGTGCGGACCGTCCTGGAGGTTCTGCTCCTGGGTGTAGGCGTGCACGGTGGTCATGAACCCGTGCTCGATGCCCGCCAGCCGGTCGAGCACCGCGGCCAGCGGCGCGAGCGCGTTGGTCGTGCACGACGCGTTCGAGATCACCGTGTGCGCCTCGGGGTCGTAGGCGTCGGTGTTGACGCCGTACGCGAGCGTGACGTCGGCGCCGTCCGAGGGCGCGCTGACGAGCACCTTGCGCGCGCCCGCGTCGAGGTGTGCGCGGGCGGCCTTGGCCGAGGTGAAGCGGCCGGTGGCCTCCAGGGCGATGTCGACGCCGAGATCGGCCCACGGCAGCCGCGCCGGCTCGCGCTCGGCGAGCACCTTGATCCGGCGGCCGTCCACGACGAGGGTGTCACCGTCGACGGTCACCGGTCGACCGAGCCGGCCCGCCGTGCTGTCGAAGGCGAGCAGCCGCGCGAGAGCGGCGGGCTCGGTGAGGTCGTTGACGGCGACGATCTCCAGCTCGCTGTCGCGCTCCAGCAGGGCGCGCAGCACGTTGCGTCCGATGCGGCCGAATCCGTTGATGGCGATGCGGGTCATGAATGGTGTCCCTTCTGGCTGGTTCTCTTCCAAGATCGCGCGCCGCGCCGGTCCGGGACAGCGGCGTGAGTGCCAGGGTCCGCAAGGATCTCGCCACACGTGCACCCCCGAAGGATCCCGTCACGCGTCGCACCCGCCGGGAGAAGGCGCGCGCGGGAGGCAGTTCCGCACACCCGCCGGAAGCAGCCGCAGAAGCCGGTCCGCACGCCCACCGGAAGAAGCCGCGACGGCCGCTCCTCACTCCCCGCGTGCGAAGGTCCGCCGGTACTCGCTCGGTGTCGTCCCGAGGATGCGCTGGAAGTGCAGCCGCAGATTCGCCCCGGTGCCCAGACCGACGTCCGCCGCGATCTGCTCCACGCTCCGCTCGGACCGTTCCAGCAGCTCACGGGCGAGATCGATCCGGGCTCGCATCACCCACTGCATCGGCGTGTACCCGGTGTCCTCCACGAAGCGCCGCGAGAACGTGCGCGGCGACACCGCCGCATGCCGGGCCAGCACGTCGAGGGTCAGCGCCTCACCGAGCCGGTGCAGCGCCCACTCGCGGGTGGCGGCGAACCGTTCGCCGAGCGGTTCGGGCACGCTGCGCGGCACGTACTGCGCCTGGCCTCCGCTGCGATACGGCGCGGCGACGAGCCGCCGCGCCGCGTGGTTGGAGGCGGCCACCCCGAGGTCGCCGCGCAGGATGTGCAGGCACAGGTCGATGCCGGAGGCCGCGCCCGCCGAGGTCAGCACGCTGCCCTCGTCCACGAACAGGACGTTCTCGTCCACCGCCACCGAGGGGTGTTTCGCCGCGAGCGCCGCCGAATAGTGCCAGTGGGTCGTGGCGCGTCTGCCGTCCAGCAGGCCGGTGGCGGCCAGTGCGAAGGCGCCCGTCGAGATCGCGGCGAGCCGCGCGCCCCGCGCGTGGGCCGCGAGCAGCGCCTCGACCACGGCCGGCGGCGGATCGTCGCGGTCGGGGAACCGGTAGCCGGGGATGAAGACCAGGTCCGCCCACTCCAGGGCGTCCGGCCCGTAGGCCACGTGGTACGACAGCCCGTCGCCGCCGGCCACCAGGCCGGGCGCGGGCCCGCACACCCGTACCTCGTACGGCATGCTCGCCCGCGTGGTGAACACCTGCGCGGGAATCCCCACGTCGAGCGGCTTCGCACCCTCGAGCACGAGAACGGCGACACGGCGGAGGGCGGAGGCGGACACGGGACCAGGGTACGCGGGCACCGTGGCACGCCCGGCCGGACGGGCCGGTCCCGGCGGCCCGCCCGACCCGGCAGGTCACGCGCACCCGGTCCGCTCCCGGGCCGGCCCCGCCCCGCACGCCCCGGACCACCTCTCCGCACGCTTATTGACAGCCACCCCACCAAGCCCTATCAATATGGGAGCGCTCCCACGGTTAACCCGGCACCACCCCGGGAGTGCCCGCACGCAGCACGTCCCGCCGACCTCCACGCGACGAAGGTGAGAACCGCCGTGCACGCTGCCGAACCGCACGTCCGCAGATCGACGGGCCGGCCGGCCCGGCCGCTGCTGCGCGGCCAGGGACCCGGACGCCGGGCCCTGGCCGCGGGGGCGCTGACCGCCGCCCTGCTGGCCACCGCCGGCCGGCTGCCCGCCGCCGCGGCGCCCGCCCCCGCCGACACGACCGCCGTCGACGTCACCGTCAACGCTGATCAGGGTCTCGGCACCATCCCGGACACCGCGTTCGGGCTCAACAGCGCGATCTGGGACGCGCACATGAACACCCCCGACACCCAGGACCTGGTCAAGGCCGCCGGCATCGGCATGCTGCGCTATCCGGGCGGCAGTTACGGCGACATCTACCACTGGCAGACGCACACCGCGCCCGGCGGCTACGTCGCCCCCGGTACCGACTTCGACTCCTTCATGGGCACCGTCCGGAAGGTGGGCGCCCAGCCGATCCTGATCGCGAACTACGGTTCGGGCACCCCGGAGGAGGCGGCCGGCTGGGTAAAGTACGCCAACGTCACCAAGAAGTACGGCGCGAAGTTCTGGGAGGTCGGCAACGAGCTGTACGGCAACGGGCACTACGGCTCCGGCTGGGAGACCGACGAGCACGCCGACCGCTCCCCCGCCGCATACGCGCACGGCGTCCTCGACTACATCTCCGCGATGAAGGCGGTGGACCCGACGATCAAGGTCGGCGCGGTGCTCACCACGCCGGGCAACTGGCCGGACGGCGTCGTGGCGGACGGCGACGGCGCCGACTGGAACCACACCGTCGTCCCGCTGGTCGCGGGCAAGGCCGACTTCGTGATCGTGCACTGGTACCCGGGCGGCTCGGATGCGGCAGGCATGCTCGACACGCCCGCGCAACTGGCGGGCGAGCTTCAGCAGTTACGCGCCGAACTGGACGCGGCTGGCGCGGCGGACACCCCGATCGCGCTGACCGAGACCAACTCCAACGTCCTGATGGACACCCAGCCCAACGCGCTGTTCGCCGCCGACACCTATCTCACCGCGCTCGCGAACGGAGTGTTCACGGTGGACTGGTGGGACACCCACAACGGGGCCGGCACCATCTCCACCGCCCCGGACGGGGCCACCGACTACGGCGACATGGGCCTGCTGTCCAGCGGGGGTTGTACCGGCTCGGTCTGCGAGCCGCCCGTCAACACGCCCTTCCCGCCCTACTACGGCATCCAGATGCTCAGCCACGCCGGCCGTCCCGGCGACCAGCTGGTCAACGCGGCCACGGACGACGCACTGGTGAGCGCGCACGCCGTACGGCAGGCCGACGGGGACCTGAGCGTGCTCCTGATCAACAAGGACCCCTCGGCGGCGCACACCGCGAACCTGCGGCTGAGCGGTTACACGGCGGACGGCTCGCCCGCCGACGTGGCGGTCTTCCGCGACCGGGGGTCGGCCGTGGAGACCGGCACCGGCGACGGCTCCGCGCAGACCCTGCCGCCCTACTCGATCACCACCGTCACCCTGCACCCCAAGAGCGGCACCACGTCCCCTCTGGGCGCCCCGCGGTCCCCGAAGGTCGCCTCCGTCACCGACACCACCGCGGTCCTGTCGTGGGCGCCGTCCACCGGCGGCACTCCGGTCCGCTACGAGGTGTACCGGCAGCAGGGCACCACCAGTGAGCTGCTGAGCGGCACGAGCGCCACCTCGGCGACCGTGCGCAACCTGACCCCGGGCACCACGTACACGTTCAATGTGCTGGCCCGGGACGCCGACGGGCGGCTGTCGCGCGCCTCGGACCCGGTCACGGTACGCACCACCTCGCCCGCCGAGTCGACCTGTCAGGTGGCGTACCGGCTCACCGGCGGCTGGGGCAACGGCTTCAACGCCGAGGTGACGGTCACCAACACCGGTCCCAACCCGATCGACGGCTGGACCCTCGCGTACTCGTTCCCGGACAGCGGGGTCTCGGTGACGGGGTACTGGAACGCACAGGTGAGCCAGTCCGGCCGGCACGTGATCGCGACTCCGGTGTCGTACAACTCCAGGCTGGCCGCGCACGGCGGCAACTCGGTGTCGTTCGGCTTCACCGGGGCCAACTCGGGGGCGGATTCTGCGCCTACGGTGTTCACCCTCAACGGGACAGTGTGTACGACGACTTGAGTCACGTCCGGCGGGGCGGGGGCGTGGCCCCCGTCCCGCCGCGTTCGCTCAGTCCGTCGGCGTCGCGGCTGCCTCCTTCTCGCCGGTGACGATGCGGCGGATCGTCTCCAGCGGCAGCTTCGGCGAACCGTCCGGGAAGAGCAGGCCGTTGGTCTCCTGCGCGGTGTCCATGAACTGCGTGTAGCAGAAGCCCGAGACGACGGGGCTGGAGCGCAGCGCGGCGAACAGGTCGCCCAGCAGCGCCGCGTACTGGGTGTCGGAGCTGGTCCGGGTGTAGGAGAAGTCGTCCTCGTCGGCGCGCAGCGACAGACCGCCGAACTCGGTGATCATCAGCGGGGCGTCGCCCGCGGTGTACCGCTCGGTCTGCCGCCGGGTGACCGCCAGCGCGCGTCCCTGCGGGCCCGGGCCGGCCAGCACCGTGCCGAAGGCGGCGGCGTCGCCGTAGCGGCGGGTGAGCTCCTCGGGGTCGGAGGAGTAGTCGTGCACGCCGAGGATGTCGCTGTCGGTGTGCTCCCAGCCCTCGTTGGACAGGACCGGGCGGGTGGGGTCGAGGGCGCGGGTGAGGTGGGCCAGGGCCAGGGAGTAGTGGCGCTGCGCGGGGTCGTGCGGGATGTCGGAGGCGCCCCAGCTCTCGTTGACGGGGACCCAGGTGACGATCGAGGGGTGGCTGCGGTCGCGCCGGACCAGCTCCAGCCACTCTCGGGTGAACAACTCCACGGCGTACGGGCCGAATTCGTAGGCGGCAGGGGCCTCGCCCCACACCAGCAGGCCCAGCCGGTCCGCCCAGTACAGGAAGCGGGGGTCCTCGGCCTTCTGGTGGATGCGTACGGCGTTGAAGCCCATGGCCTTGATCAGCTCCACCTCGCGGCGCAGCTCGTCGGTGCCGCTGTTGGCGAGCAGGGTGTCGGTGCGGTAGCCCTGGTTGAGGACCGAACGGACGTAGTAGGGACGGTCGTTGAGCAGGAAGGCGCCGTCGCCGACGCCGGTGCTGCGCAGTCCGACGTAGCTGTCGACCGTGTCGAGGACGGTGCCGGCGCCGGGGTCGCGCACGGTGACGCGGGCGTCGAGCAGGGTGGGCCGCTCGGGGCTCCACAGCAGGTCCTCGCGGTCGATGCCGTTGCGCAGCGCGGGGACGACGAGGTCGATGCGGCTGCGCGGGGTGCGGACGGTGGTGGTGCTCTCGGCCAGCACGACGCCGTCGTGGCTCAGCACGATGTCGACCGCGAGCCCGGCGGCGGGGACCTCGGCCACGGTGATCTCGGCGAGGACGCCGCGCGCGGGGTCGGGTGTCCAGGCGAGGTCGGTGATGTGCGCGGCGGCGACCGTCTCGGTCCACACGGTCTGCCAGATGCCGGTGGTGCGCTCGTACCAGACGGCGTGCGGCCGGTCCTGCCAGTCCTGCTTGCCGCGCGGTTGCGCGAGGTCGGCGGGGTCGTCCTCGGCACGGACGACGAGGACGTGCTGGTCGGCGCCGGGGCGCAGCGCGTCGGTGACGTCGGCGGTGAACGGGCTGTGCCCGCCGATGTGTTCGGCGACCAGGCGGCCGTCCAGCCAGACCTTGGCCCGGTGGTCGACGGCCCCGAAGTGCACCAGGGCCCGGTGGCCGTCGCCTGCGGCGAGCAGGTCGTGCGGGACGTTGCGGCGGTACCAGACCACTCGGTGCGGGGTGGTCTCGCCGATCCCGGAGGCGGGGGCCTCGGGCGGGAACGGGACGGTGATCCGCCGGTCGAAGGCGCCGGCGGCGTCCTCGGCGTACCACGCCTCGCGCTCGCCGGCACCGGTGTCGTCGTAGGCGAAGTCCCAGACGCCGTCGAGGCTCTGCCACCGCTCCCGGCGCAGGATCGGCCTCGGATACGTCCCGTCCTGCTCGCTCGCGCTCACGAGTCCTCCTTCTGCCGGATCCGGTATGCCAGGAACATGGGGGCATGCCGGGTATCGGCGCTGATCGGCGTTTTCAGAATCGAAGCCCTGCCATCATGAGTGATCGTTTGCATCGATGCAAGGCCCAGTGGAAGGTGCGAGGGAGGGCGTGGCCGACTGCCCGTGCCGCGGGTGCGGCAGACTCAGAGGGCCGACTCGACGGGAAGGAGCCCCAGTGGCCAGGGTGCGGATGCGGGATGTGGCCGAGCACGCCGGCGTCTCGGTGCGGACGGTGTCGAACGTGGTCAGCGGCTATCCGCACGTGAGCCCGGAGACCCGCGCCAAGGTGCAGCGCTCGCTGGACGAGCTGGGATACCGGATGGACTACCTGGCGCGCGGCCTGCGTTCGGGGCGGACCGGGTTCATCGCGCTGGCGGTGCCGTTCCTCGCCGAGCCGTACTTCGCGGAGCTGGCCCAGGCGGTCATCCGGGCGGCCGGCCGGCGCGGGATCACGGTGCTGGTGGAGGCGACGGCGGGAGACAGCGAGGTGGAGCGCCGCATCCTCGACGGCGGTCTGACCAATGTCGCCGACGGGGTGCTGCTGAGCGCGCTGACCGTGCCGGCGGCCGACATCGGGGCCCGCACACCGGACTTCCCGCTGGTCATGCTGGGCGAGCACAGCGTCGGGGATCAGTTCCCGCGGATCGGCATCGACAATGTGGCGGCGGCCCGCACGGCGGTGGAGCACCTGGTGGAGCAGGGCTGTCGCCGAATCGTCGCGCTGGGGCAGAACGGCAGCGAGAACGGCCGCCAGCGCACCGAGGGCTACCAGCAGGCGATGTCGGCGGCCCGGGTGCGGCGGGTGAACTGGCTGGTGGTGCCGGTCGAGGACTGGACCCGGGAGCAGGGTTACGCGGCGGTGCGGGAACTGCTGGAGGGCGACGGCCCGTTGCCCGACGCGGTCTTCGCTTTCAACGACGCGCTGGCCGTCGGCGCGCTGCGGGCGCTGGACGCCTCCGGGGTGCGGGTGCCCGAGGACGTGGCGGTGGTCGGCATCGACGACATCCAGGAGGCGGCGTACACCCACCCGCCGCTCACCTCGATCGCGCCCGACCTGGACGTGATCGCCGAACGCGCGCTGGCCCTGCTGGAGGAGCAGACGGGGAAGTCCGGGGCGGCGCAGGAGCCCGGGACGCCGGTCGCCGCCGTGCAGGAGGCGACGCCGTTCCGGCTGGTGGTGCGCGAGTCGTCGCGGTGGCGGTCGGCGGGGCGGTGAGGTGACGGCCGGCGGGGCGGTGCGGGGAGGTGCGGCTACGGGCGCGCCGCGGGCAGGGCGCGCACCCGTGGGCCCGCTCGCGGCGCACCCGCGCTGACGTGGGCTTCCGGCTTCTTCGAGGCAACCTATTGCATCGTTGCAAATCGTGTGCCAAGGTCTGCGCCATCGAGTTCACATCGAATTAACGAGGTGAATACCCCCATGAGCGGAGCGATGGCACGCCGTCGGTTTCTGGCCCTTGGCGGTGGTCTTGCCCTGACCGGAGGGCTCGCGGCGTGCTCCTCCCCGCTCGCGTCCGGTCTCACGGGCTCGCAGCCGAACACCGCGGACGTCATCTTCTGGAACCTGTTCACCGGCGGTGACGGGGCCAACATGGTGCTGATGGAGGACGCCTTCCGCAAGGCCAATCCCGGCACGACGGTCGAGGCGACCATCCTGGGCTGGGGCAACCCGTACTACACGAAACTGGCACTGGCCACGGCGAGCGGCACGCCCCCGGACGTCGGCATCACCCACCTGTCCCGGCTGCCGCTGCTGGCCGCCTCCGGGCTGCTGGAGCCGATCGAGCGGACCGGGGCGAGCGAACTGGGTGTGACCGAGGACCGGTTCACACCCGCGGCCTGGAAGAAGGCCACCGTGGACGGCACCGTGTACGCGGTCCCCCTGGACACCCACCCCTTCGTCCTCTACTACAACGTGGACCTGGCCAGGAAGGCCGGGCTCCTCAACGCGGCCGGCGACGGCCTGGTCCCGCTCAAGGACAAGGAGGACTTCCTCGACGCCGTGAAGGCGATGAAGGAGACGGCCGGCGCGCAGTACGGGGCGGTCATGTCCATCACCGCGGACCCCTCCACGGCATGGCGCTACTTCAGCATGATCTACTCCGGTCTGGCCGGGCCGGTCGTCACGGACTCCGGGACGAGGATCGACCTCGACGACGAGGCGGTCCAGGAGACGGTCTCCTTCATGCAGAGCCTCACCGCCGGCGGCCTGATGCCGAAGAACCTCACCGGTTCCGGTGCGAACGCCCTGTTCAGCACGGGCAAGGCCGGCTTCCTCTTCGACGGCGAGTGGCAGATCCCCTCCTACCGGCTGGTCAAGGGCCTGCGCTTCAACGTGGTGCCTTTCCCGGCGCTCCTCGGCGCGAAACCGGTGGCGTACGCCGACTCGCACGCGCTCGTCGTCCCGCGCAGCGCCAGGCGTTCGGACGCGCGCACCCGCACCGCGGCGAAGTTCATCAAGAGCCTCCTCGACCACAGCGCCGTATGGGCCGAGGGCGGGCACATCCCCGCCTGGCTGCCCACCCAGCGCAGCAAGGCGTTCCTCGACCAGTCGCCGCAGCGCAACTACGTCCAGGCGGCCTTCGACGCGCAGTACGACCCGGTGGCCTGGTACACCGGCGCGGGCTCGGACTTCCAGAACGTCGTCGGCGGAACGATCATCGAGGCCCTCGCCGGGCGGGTCTCGCCCAAGGGCATGGCCTCGCGCATGCGCTCCGACCTGAAGCGCTACACCACGGCCCGACCGCCGGTCACGATGAAGTAGGAGGCAGTCACCATGACGACCGTCGTCTCGACGCGACCGGCGCCCACGGCGTCCACAGCGGCCCCGCCGGCCGACCGGCCGGCCCGCTCCGAGCGCCGGGCCGGTGCGCTGCTCACCGCCCCCTTCCTCGTGATCTACCTGCTGTTCCTGATCGGCCCGCTGCTCGTGGGCGTGGTCCTGAGCTTCTTCAACACCACCACCGTCAAGAGCGGGCTCGGTGACTTCGTCGGCCTGGCGAACTACCGCGAGGTGATCACCGACTCCCTGTTCTGGGACGCCATGTGGCACTCGGTGGTCTTCACCCTGCTGACCACGCCCCCACTGGTGGTCCTCGCCCTGGTCGTCGCGATCCTCGCCTCCCGGATGCGGCGCGGCAGGGTCTTCTACCGGATCGCCTTCTTCGCGCCGTACGTCGTGCCGTCGTCCGTGGTCGCGCTGATCTTCCTGTGGATGTACACCCCGCAGATCGGGCTCCTGCCGAAGCTCTTCGGCGCGGTGGGGCTGCCGGTGCCCGACTTCATCGGCAGCACCTCGGGCGGCTGGACCGCGGTGACGCTGATGACCCTGTGGTGGACGTTCGGCTTCAACTTCGTCCTCTACACGGCCGCCATCCAGGACGTCCCGCCGGACGTGTACGAGGCGGCGGCCATCGACGGGGCGAGCCCCTGGCAGCAGATCCGGCACATCACGGTGCCCCTGCTCGGCCGCACGACCAGCCTCGTCCTGATCCTCCAGATCCTGGCGTCCCTCAAGGTCTTCGACCAGATCTACCTGCTCCTCGGCGGCGGTCCGAACCAGTCCACCCGCCCGGTCATCGAATACATCTACGACACCGGTTTCACCTCGTACCGGGGTGGCTACGGCGCCGCCGCCACCATGGTCTATTTCGTCGTCATCGTCGCGGTATCGGCGGCCTGGTACGGACTGCGGCGCCGGCGCGCCGGCAGCACCGCGGTCTGAGCGGAGGACCTGACCCATGACCACCCTCACCACCCAGCCCACATCCACCGGGCAGCGGAGCGCACCGGCCGTGAACGGCGCCAAGCTCTTCAACCGCCTCTGCGCCGTGTGTCTGACCCTGTTCGCCCTGATCTGGCTGGTGCCGTTCGCCTGGGCGCTGATCACCTCGCTGCGCTCGGACGGCTCGATCACCCAGAACCCGACCTCGCCGTTCGCCGGCGGCTGGTCCCTGCACGCCTACTCCTACGCGTGGGACAACTATCCGATCGGCACCTGGTACCTCAACAGCCTGGTCATCTCCACCCTCGCCGTCGTGTTCACGGTGGCCTTCTGCTCGATGGCGGGCTTCGCGCTGGCCTTCCTGCGCTACCGCGGCCGGGCCGTGGTCATGGCGCTGGTGGCGGCGGGGCTGATGCTGCCGAGCGAGGCGCTGGTGCTGCCGCAGTTCATCGAGTACCGCTCCTTCCATCTGCTCGGCACCTTCTGGGCCCTGGTCCTTCCCTCGGTCGCGGCGCCGGTCTCGGTCTTCGTCTTCCAGGCGTTCTTCCGCGGCATCCCGATGCCTTTGATCGAGGCCGCGCGCATCGACGGCGCGAGCTGGTGGCGGGTGTACGCGACGGTGTGCATGCCGATCTGCCGCCCCGCCCTGTCCACGGTCGCGATCCTCACGTTCATCACGTCGTGGAACTCCTTCCTGTGGCCCCTGCTGGTCCTCAACCAGACCAAGTCGCAGACGATCCCGGTCGGGCTGGCCTCCCTGGTGAACAACACCAACATCCAGTACGCCGAGGTCATGGCCTCCTCCGTCCTCGGCTTCCTCCCCCTGATCGCGGTCTTCCTGGTCTTCCAGCGCCAGATCGTGCAGGGGATCGCCACGACGGGGATCAAGTAGGTGTGAGGCTCCCCGTCGGTCCGCGCCGTGATCTGCTTCCGGTCACGACGCATGACGACGGGGAGCCGAGATCATGACCGCCCACAGCGCACACGCCTCGCACTGCTGCGAGGCGATGGCCGCCCGCGTGAACACGCACTGCGACCAGCACGACGCCCCCTTCAGCTGCCCGGACGCGCTGATCGACTTCAGCGCCAGGTTCCAGGAGTACGGGCTCGTCGTCCACGACGGCGGCACGTCGAGCATCACCATCGAGTTCTGCCCCTGGTGCGGACGGCGCCTCCCCGAGTCGCAGCGGGACCGCTGGTTCGACGAACTGGAACGCCGCGGGATCGACCCGTGGGAGGACGAGATCCCTCCGGAGTTCGAGGACGCCGGCTGGCTCACCGGCCCGGCCGCCTGCGAAGGACCGAAGGCAGGCGCCGACTGAGCTGGTACGTCGGAGATCCGTGCGGCCCAGAGGCGCGGGTGTCGCTCATTGACAACACCCGCGAGGGATTCTGATACTTGACACACCGTCAACAGCGAGCGATGTCCGCCGCCGTGGGTCTTCCGCCGACCGCATGTCGCCTCCGCGCGACGGCACCGCTCCACCCCCCCCATCTCGCCGACGCCCTTCCGCTGCCGACGCCTTCCGCTGAGGAGCAGGTGCCCGTGCGCCACTTCGATCTCGTAGTGATCATCGTCTATCTCGTCGCGATCGCCTGGCTGGGTCTGCGGCTGTCCGGGCGGCAGAAGTCCGCGACGGAGTACTTCGTCGGCGAAGGCCGGATGCCCTGGTGGACGGTGTGCTTCTCGGTGGTGGCCACGGAGACCAGCGTCCTCACCGTGATCAGCGTCCCCGGCGGCGCCTACGGCGACCAGGCCTTCGGCAACGTCGAACTCGCCCTCGGCTACGTCATCGGCCGCGTCGTCGTCGCCACGCTGCTCATCCCGCTCTACAAGCGGGGCGGTTTCGTCAGCGCCTACGCGTATCTGGGGGACCGGTTCGGGCCGCGGCTGCAAGGGCTGGCCTCCGTCACCTTCGTGGTCACCCGGCTGCTCGCGGAGGGCGTCCGCCTGTTCGCCTCCGCCATCCCGATCAAGCTGCTGCTGGACGAGCTGGGCGTCGGCGCCGACTACCGGACGATCACCGTCGCGATCACCGCCGTCACCGTGCTCTACACCTATCTCGGCGGCATCAAGGCGGTCATCTGGACCGACGCCGTGCAGATGCTGCTCTACCTCGGCGGCGCCGTCCTCGCGATCGCGGTGCTGTCCGGGCACGTCGGGACCCAGGGTTTCGGCGACGCGCTGCACAGCGGCCGTCTCCGGGTCTTCGACACCGACTTCTCCCTCAGCCACGTGCTCACCAACTCCTTCGCCCTGCCGACGGCGATCCTCGGCGGCGCCGTCTTCGCCATGGCGAGCCACGGCTCGGACCAGCTGATCGTCCAGCGCATCCTGTCCACCCGCTCACTGCGCGACAGCCAGAAGGCGATGATCGGCTCGGGTGTCTTCATCACCGTCCAGTTCGCGGCGTTCTCCCTGGTCGGCGCGCTGCTGTGGGCGTACGACGAAGGGCGGAGCTTCACCGATCTCGGGCTGCGCAGCTCGGACGATCTCTACCCCGACTTCATCCTGCACGGCCTGCCCGTCGGCGTCTCGGGCCTGCTGGTGGCGGGCATCCTGGGCGCGGCGATGGGCTCGCTGTCCTCCGCGCTGAACTCGATGTCCAACTCCACCGTCTCCGACCTGCTCCGCACCCTCCTCAGACGCGCTCCCACCGAGGAGACGACACTGCGGCTGGCACGGGCGGCGACGCTGGTCTGGGCGGTGCTGATGGCGGTCTTCGCCTGCGCCTTCAGCACCAGCACGGGCAATGTCTACCTCACCGGCCTGACCATCGCCGGCTACACCTACGGCGCCCTGCTCGGTGCGTTCCTGCTCGGCCGTCTCGTCCAGCGGGCCAACGAGGCGGACTCCCTGGTGGCGTTCGTGGTGACGGTGGCGGTGATGACGTATGTCGTACGCGGCGTGAGGATCGACACCCAGGTCGCGGGCGCGACCGTGGCCGCCGGGATCGCCGCGCAGTGGCTCGTGCCGATCGGTGTCGTCCTCACGCTGGCCGTGGGCGGCACGATGAGCCTCTTCCACCGGCCGCCGGCAGTCGTCCCGGCGACCGGTGCCGACGGCGACGAGCCCGGTGAAGCCGGCGCGACCAGCGCGGCCGACGGGACCGAGGGGACCGAGCCGCAGAGCGCCCCGTCCCGCTGAGCCGCCCCGCTCCAACCGGCCCCTCCCCGGGAGACAGCATGCGCGTGATCGGCCTCATGTCCGGCACCTCCTACGACGCGATCGACACGGCTGCCGTGGAACTCCACATCGACGGCGATGAGTTGGTGATGTCCCTCCTCGGCGCCCGCAGCCTGCCCTGGTCCGGGGAACCGCGCCACAGCATCGGGGCCGTCCTGCCGCCCGCCACGACGACCGTCGAGGCCGTGTGCCGGCTGGACACGCTCATCGGCCAGGCCTTCGCCGACGCCGCGGTGGACGCCGTGGAGACACTGTGTTCGGGGGCCGCCGATCTGGTGGTCTCGCACGGGCAGACCGTCCACCACTGGGTCGAGGACGGGACAGTCCGCGGCACCCTCCAACTCGGCAGCCCCGCCTGGATCGCCGAGGTCACCGGCCTGCCCGTGGTCTCCGACCTGCGCAGCCGCGATGTCGCCGCCGGCGGCCAGGGCGCTCCGCTGGTCAGCGCGGTCGACACGTTGCTGCTGCGCGGCCGGCCGGGTGTGGCCGCCGCCCTCAACCTGGGCGGCATCGCCAACGTGACCGTCGTCCCCCACGCCGCCGCACCCGTCGCCTTCGACACCGGCCCCGCCAACGCGCTGCTCGACGCCGCCGTACGGCACTTCACCGAGGGCGCCCGCCACTACGACGAGGACGGGCGCGGCGCGGCGGCGGGCCGGGTGGACGCCGGGCTGCTGGCCCTGCTGCTGGACGAGCCGTACTACCGGCGGCCCGCGCCGAAGACCACCGGCAAGGAGCTGTTCCACCTGCCGTACCTGCTGGCCGCGCTCGCCGCCCGGCCCGTCACCGAACTCGTCGACGTACTGGCCACGTTGACCCGGCTCACCGCGGTGACCGTCGCGGACGCCTGCCGCGCCCACGGCGTCACCGAACTCGTCGTCTCCGGTGGCGGGACGCGCAACCCGGCGCTGATGCGCGCGATCGGCGCCGAACTGCCCGGCGTACGGGTCCTCACCAGCGAGGCCGTGGGACTGCCGGCCGTCGCGAAGGAGGCGCTCGCCTTCGCCGTGCTGGGTTTCCTGACCGTGCACGGGCTGCCCGCCACGGTTCCCTCGTGCACCGGCGCCCGGCACGCCTCCCTGCTCGGCAGCATCACCCCCGGCCGCACACCCCTCGGCCTGCCCCCGCCGGCCGCCGTCGCACCGACGCGGCTGCGGATCGTCCCCGCCCGGTGACTCGGCACCTCAACCACCCACTCCGTATGGAGGATCGCGTGTCCCACAGAAGCCGTACGTCCGCCTGTCGCATCCTGGCCGCCGTCGTGGGCGCCGCCGCCGTCACGCTCGGCGCGGCCTCCCCCGGCGTCGCCTCCGGGCACCAGCCGTCCACCGGAGGGCGGTCGGTCCCGCCGGTGCCGCTGCGGGTGGCGACGTACAACATCCACGCCGGAGCGGGCGAGGACGACGTCTTCGATCTCGACCGCACCGCGTCGGCGATCCGCGACCTGGACGCCGACGTGATCGGCCTCCAGGAGGTCGACGTGCACTGGGGCGACCGCAGCGGCTTCACCGACGAGGCACGTGAACTGGCCCGGCGACTGCGCATGCGGGTCTTCTTCGCACCCGTCTACGACCTGCCGCCCGCCGCCGGACACACCCGGCGGCAGCAGTTCGGGGTCGCGGTGCTCAGCCGCCTGCCCATGGTCGACGCCGAGAACCACGAGATCACCCGGCTGTCCACCCAGTCCTCCGACCCGGTGCCGGAGCCCGCGCCGGGCTTCGCCGAGGTCACGGTCCGGGCCCACGGCACGCTGGTGCACGTCTACTGCACCCACCTCGACTACCGTCCCGACCCGTCGGTCCGGCGCACCCAGGTGGACGACATGCTGGGCATCCTCGCCGAGGACCGCGGGCCCAAGGTCCTGGTCGGTGACTTCAACGCCGAGCCGACCGCCCCCGAACTGGTGCGGCTCTGGGGGCCGTTGGCCGACGCCGCGCCGGGTGCCGGAGACACGTATCCCGCGCTCGACCCGGTCAGGCGCATCGACCTGGTGACAGTCTCCCCCGAGGTCACCGTCACCCGCGCGCGTGCAGTCGACACGGCGGCCTCGGACCACCGGCCGGTCGTCGCCGACCTCCTGCTCCGCCGGCACACCTCCTGAGGCGCGCCTCGCCCCGGCCGCACCGGGTCCCGGCCGGGTACGGACCGCCGCCCCCGGCCGGGACCGCCGCCCACGTACGCCGAAGCACCCTTGTCACACCGCCCGGCGCTGATCCATGCTCGGCGGCGTGTGGACGCCCCAGGAACCCGACGCCGACCCCTCGCCCTCCCCCGCCGCACTGCCGCCGGGCCGTCCGGCCGACGAACTGCTGGCCGAACTGCGCAGCCTGCGCACCGGTGACGCCCCGACCCGGGGCGGCCGTACCTTCGCCTACGTCTACGACGCGGGGTTGCCCGGTCTGGACGATCTGGCCGCCGCCGCGTACGGCACGTACGCGACCGTCAACGGCCTGGACCCCACGGTCTTCCCGAGCGTGGCCCGGCTGGAGAACGATCTGGTGGGCGCGGCCGCCGCGGTCCTGGGAACGCCCGGCGCGCAGGGCGCCTTCACCAGCGGCGGCACCGAGTCGGTGCTGCTCGCCGTGAAGGCCGCCCGCGACCACGCCCGCGCCGAACGCGGCGTCATTGCACCGCAGTTGGTGCTGCCCTCGACAGCGCACGCGGCCTTCCACAAAGCGGCCCACTATCTCGGTGTGGAGGCGGTGGTGGTGCCGGTCGACCCGGTGAGCTTCCGGGCCCCGGCCGCGGCCGTGGAGGCAGCGCTGACCGAGCGGACCGCGCTGGTGGTGGCGTCGGCGCCGTCCTACGCGCACGGCGTGATGGATCCGGTGGCCGACATCGCGGCGGCCGCCGCCGCGCGCGGGGTGCTGTGCCACGTGGACGCCTGCATCGGCGGCTGGTTCCTGCCGTTCCTGCGCCGCACGGGCCGCGAGGTGGAGCCGTTCGACCTCTCCGTGCCGGGGGTGACCTCGCTCTCGGTGGACCTGCACAAGTACGGCTACGCCGACAAGGGGGCCTCCGTGGTCCTGTACCGGGACGCGGAGCTGCGGCGGCACCAGTACTTCGCGCACGCGGGCTGGCCCGGCTATCCGGTGGTCAACCCGACCGTGCAGGGCACCAAGTCCGCCGGGCTGCTGGCCCAGGCGTGGGCGGTGCTGCGGCACATCGGCGAGGACGGCTACACCGCGCTGGCCCGGCGGATCGCGGACGCCGCCGACCGGCTCCTCCCCGCGCTGCGCGCCCTGCCCGGTGTGCGCGTCCTCGGCGAACCGGCGGGCTCCCTGGTGGCGTTCACGGTGACCGGCGCGGACGGCGCCCCGGACCTCGGGCGGGTGCTGCACCTGGCGGACGAGATGCGCGAGCGCGGCTGGTACCTCCAGCCGCAGTTGTCGTTCGGCCCGTTGCCGCCCAACCTGCACCTCACCCTGACACCGGCTACCGGTGACCGGGTGGAGGCCCTGCTGGCGGACCTCGCGGACGCCGTGAAGACGGTCCGCGCGAGCGAACCCGCCCGACCCGACCCGGCGTTGGCCGAGTTCGCCGCCGGACTCGATCCCGACGGCCTCGGCCCTGAGGAGGTCGCCGCTGTCCTCGCCTTCGCGGGCCTCGACGGCACCGGCCCACTGCCCACCCGGATGGCCCCGGTGCTGATGCTGCTGGACGCCCTCCCGGTACGGCTGAAGGAACGCCTGCTGACGGAGTTCATCGGCTCGCTGTTCCGCGTCTGAGCCGGAGCCTCCGGCGCGAACACCCTGCCGGTTGCCGGCACGGACACGCCGCCTAGACTGCGCGCATGAACGCGCAGACCTACCTCTCCGAACTCTTCTCGCTGGACGGCCGGACCGCCGTGGTGACCGGCGGGAGTTCCGGCATCGGCCGGGCCATCGCCGGGGCGCTGGCACATGCGGGGGCGAGTGTGGTGGTCGTGGCCCGCCGGGAGGAACAACTCATCGAGGCAACAGACGAGTTGACGGCCGACGGCTGCCAGGCGGGGTGGGTCGCCGGCGATCTGAGCACCCGCGAGGGAGTGCGGACGGCGGCCGAGGCGGCGGCCGGGGTGTTCGGCGAGCCGGACATCCTCGTCAACTCGGCCGGGATCAACCTGCGTCCGCCGATGGGCGAGTTGGGCGACGACGTCTGGGACGCCACCATGGCGGTGAACCTGGAGGCGCCCTTCCTGCTGGGGCAGCGGTTCGGCCCCGGCATGGCCGAGCGCGGCTTCGGCCGGATCATCCACGTCACCTCCCAGCAGGCGCACAGGGCGTTCGTGCAGAGCGGCGCGTACGGCGTCTCCAAGGGCGCGCTGGAGTCGCTGGCCCGCTCCCAGGCCGAGGCGTGGTCGCCGTACGGCGTCACCTGCAACACCCTGGTGCCGGGCTTCGTGATGACACCGCTCAACGCACGCCTGTCCTCCGATCCGCAGAAGGTGGCGGCGCTGGCCGCACGCACGATGGTCGGCCGCAACGGCCTGGCCGAGGACTTCGCGGGCGCGGCGGTCTGGCTCGCCGGCCGCGGTTCCGCCTACGTCACCGGCCAGACGATCTTCGTGGACGGCGGGTTCTCCGTGCACTGACGAACTCCTGCACGGCAGGCCTGTCCGACCCTTCGCGTCGTCGCCCGACGGTCGGCCGCGCGGCGTCAGGTGCGTGCTCTGGGGGTCCCCCTGCTCGAAGAGCCTGGGGGAGGACCGGCTCCTGGCCCTCGTACGGGACGAACCCGGGTCAGGGGCCGGTGCGGCGAGTGGGGTCCCCCTGCTCGAGGACTTCGGGGAGCGGGCGTGACGTCGCGCGGCAGACGGGATTGGCCGGACAGGCCCTGAGACCGGCCGGGGCCGTCCTGCGTCCCGCTCGGCGGCCGGGCTGCCCGTCCGGTCGCCGAGCGGGGCGAACGCCGATGGGTGTCAGGTGCCCACGTAGGCCGCCAGGTGTTCGCCGGTGAGGGTGGAGCGGGCGGTGACGAGGTCGGCCGGGGTGCCCTCGAAGACGACGCGGCCGCCGTCGTGACCGGCTCCGGGGCCGAGGTCGATGATCCAGTCGGCGTGCGCCATGACCGCCTGGTGGTGTTCGATGACGATGACCGACTTGCCCGAGTCCACCAACCGGTCCAGCAGAGCGAGGAGTTGCTCGACATCGGCGAGGTGCAGACCCGCGGTCGGCTCGTCCAGGACGTAGACGCCGCCCTGCTCCGCCATGTGCGTGGCCAGCTTCAGCCGCTGCCGCTCGCCGCCGGAGAGCGTGGTGAGCGGCTGGCCGAGCGTGAGGTAGCCGAGCCCGACGTCCGCGAGCCGCCCCAGGATGCGGTGCGCTGCGGGTGTACGCGCCTCGCCCGCGCCGAAGAACTCCTCCGCCTCCTGCACCGGCATCGCGAGCACCTCGCTGATGTCGCGCCCGCCGAGCCGGTACTCCAGCACCGACGCCTCGAACCGCTTGCCCTCGCACTCCTCGCAGGTGACGGCCACACCGGCCATCATCGCCAGATCGGTGTAGACGACGCCGGCGCCGTTGCAGGCAGGGCAGGCGCCCTCGGAGTTCGCGCTGAACAGGGCCGGCTTGACGCCGTTGGCCTTGGCGAACGCCTTGCGGATCGGTTCGAGCAGCCCGGTGTACGTCGCCGGGTTGCTGCGCCGGGAGCCGCGGATCGGGCTCTGGTCGACCGTCACCACCTCCACCCCGGCGGCCCCGCCGCCCAGCGACCCGTGCACGAGGGAGCTCTTGCCGGAACCGGCCACGCCGGTGACCGCGCAGAGCACCCCGAGCGGGACGTCCACGTCCACCCCGCGCAGGTTGTGGGTGTTCGCGCCACGGATCTCCAGCGCGCCGGTGGGCTTGCGCACCGTCTCCTTGAGCGCGGCCCGGTCGTCGAAGTGCCGGCCGGTGACGGTGCCGGCGGCGCGCAGCCCCTCCACGTCGCCCTCGAAGCACACCGTGCCGCCCGACGTACCCGCGCCGGGACCGAGATCGACCACATGGTCGGCGATGGCGACGACCTCCGGCTTGTGTTCCACGACGAGCACCGTGTTGCCCTTGTCGCGCAGCCGCAGCAGCAGGTCGTTCATCCGCTGGATGTCATGCGGGTGCAGGCCGGTGGTGGGCTCGTCGAATACGTAGGTGGTGTCGGTGAGCGAGGAGCCGAGGTGGCGGATCATCTTGACCCGCTGCGCCTCGCCACCCGACAGCGTGCCCGCGGGCCGGTCGAGCGAGAGATAGCCGAGCCCGATCTCCACGAACGAGTCCAGCGTCTGCCGCAGGGTGGCGAGCAGCGGCGCCACGGACGGCTCGTCCAGGCCGGCGGCCCAGGCGGCCAGGTCGCTGATCTGGAGGGCGCAGGCGTCGGCGATGCCGAGACCGTCGATCCGAGAGGACCGGGCGGCCTCGCTGAGCCGGGTGCCGCCGCACTCGGGACAGTCGGTGTAGGTGACGGCCCGGTCCACGAACTCCCGGATGTGCGGCTGCATCGCCTCACGGTCCTTGGCGAGCATCGACTTCCGGATGCGCGGCACGAGTCCCTCGTACGTCATGTTGATGCCCGCGATCTTCATCCTGGTCGGTTCGCGGTGCAGGAAGTCGTGCAGCTCGGTCGCGGTGAAGTCGCGGATCGGCTTGTCGGCGGGGAAGAAGCCGGACTCGCTGTAGAGCCGGTGGTTCCAGCCGCCCGCCTTGTAGCCGGGGACGGAGAGCGCGCCCTCGGCGAGCGACTTGGAGGCGTCGTAGAGCTGGGCCGGGTCGAGGTCGGTGACCTGGCCCCGCCCCTCGCAGCGCGGACACATGCCGCCGGTGATGCTGAACTCGCGCCGCTCCTTCACCTTCTTGCCACCCCGCTCGACGGTGACCGCGCCGGCCCCGCTGACGGAGGGCACGTTGAAGGAGAACGCCTTGGGCGAGCCGATGTGCGGCTTGCCTAGCCGGCTGAACAGGATGCGCAGCATCGCGTTGGCGTCGGTGGCGGTGCCGACGGTGGAGCGGGGGTCGGCGCCCATCCGCTGCTGGTCCACGATGATCGCGGTGGTCAGCCCTTCGAGCACGTCGACCTCGGGCCGGGTCAGCGTGGGCATGAAACCCTGCACGAAGGCGCTGTAGGTCTCGTTGATCAGCCGCTGCGACTCCGCGGCGATCGTGCCGAACACCAGGGAGCTCTTGCCCGAACCGGAGACCCCGGTGAACACCGTCAGCCGACGCTTGGGGATCTCGATGCTGACGTCCTTGAGGTTGTTCACCCGGGCCCCGTGCACACGGATCACGTCGTGGCTGTCGGCGGGGTGCCGTGCGGACGGCTGCCCGGGCGTGCGTGTGTCCGTCCTCGAGGCCGTGTTCATCGTCTCTCCATCCGTCGGGGCGGGGGGTGGTCCCGCCGTCGCGGGCCCTGCCGTCGTGGGCTGGGCGCCGTCCGGCGGGTCATGCGGCCGTGAGGGCACCAAGTCAGTTCTCGCGTGCCGGACTGCGCCCGGTTGCGAGGCGATCGCGCCCCCCGGGCATGGGCAGGACCGCCAGTGCGGTGTCTGCGATGTTCCGCAGCGTCTCCGGGTCCAGGCCGGCCTTGCCTACCGCCTCGATACCGCGGACCACCGCCAGCAGCAGTGCCGCCAACCGCTCCGGATCGGCAGCGCTGTCGATGTCGCCGTGGCGCTGGGCGGCGCTGATCTCCGTCCGCAGCAGGGTCAGTAGTGCCGTCATGGTCTCGGCCGACCGTCCGGCGACCGTCGGATCGCACTGCGCCAGTTCCGCCGCGCCCTTGGCCAACAGGCATCCGCGGCGCTCGGTGTCGGAGGCGGTGTTCTCCGCCATGAGGTGGACGTATCCCGACAGCCGGGCCAGGGCCTCTGCGTCCGGGCCACCTGTCAGCCGCCCTTCGGCCACCTCGACGACTGCGGTGCACCAGTCGCCGAACACGCGGTGGAACAGCTTGCTCTTGTCGCCGAACGCGCCGTAGAGGCTGCCCTTGCCCAGGCCGGTCGCCTGGGCGATGTCGTCCATCCGGGTCCCTGCATAGCCGGTCGTCCAGAACTGTTCCCGGGCCCGCTCCAGGACTTGGCGTTCGTCGAATGCGCGTGGTCTGGGCATGGTCCCAGCCTAACCATTCTTGACTCGATCGTCCATTACCGCCTACGTTGTGGACGATCCGTTCCAGAACTGAAGGGGTTCGACATGCCAGGAGTACTGCAGGAGAAGGTGGCCGTGATCACCGGAGGCACCAGCGGGATCGGGCTGGCCATCGCCCACCGCTTCGTCCGGGAGGGCGCACGGATCTTCGTGACCGGCCGGGACGTCGACCGCCTCGAAGCGGCAGTCAAGGAGATGGGCCCTGCGGCCACCGGCGTACGATCCGACGTCTCGAACCTGGCCGACCTGGATGCGCTCTACGCGCGCGTCCGTGAGGAGACCGGACGCATCGACGTGCTGGTGGCCAACGCGGGAATCGCTGCGGACGCCGCACTCGGCGCCCACACCGAGGCGAACGTCGACCTGACGCTCGCCGTCAACGTCAAGGGCACCCTGTTCACCGTTCAGAAGGCGCTCCCGCTGCTGGGGGAGAACGCCTCCATCGTGGTCGTCGGCTCGAGCAACAGCGTGCGGCCCAATGAGCAGCTCGAGGTCTACAGCGCCTCGAAGGCGGCGGTGAGCAACCTCGTGCACAACTGGGCCCGGCAGTCACGGGAACGCCGGTTCCGGATCAACGTCCTCAGCCCGGGTCCCACGCGGACCCCCGGCCTGCTGAGTGCCGCAGGGCCGGCCGCCGATCAGTTCGCCGAGGCCACCGTGCCCCTGGGGCGGCTGGCCGACGCCGAGGAAATCGCGGAGGCCGCCCTCTTCCTGGCTTCGGACGCCTCGTCGTTCGTCACCGGCGCCGAACTCTTCGCCGACGGCGGCTACACCCGGGCCTGAACGAGGGCCGGTGGTGCGCATCCGGTTCCCGCGAAGCGACGGGGCGCACTCCCGGCCGGGCGTGTGCGTCGTACGAGGTCAGTGCGCCCGAGACAACGAGATCGTGGCCGCGGCCTCTCGGGATGACGTCGGCCGCCACCCCGACTGCCGCACCGCCGGCCTCCGCTGGATGCTCATCCATCTCGCCGAGGGGACCGGACGGCACGTAGGCCTCTTTGGTGGGTCGCGACCGCCTTACTGACCCACACCGGGGCGCACGGCGGCCGTGAGGCCTTCGGTCCCGGCGGTCAGCCCGCGGCCGTGACGGTGTCGGCGCTGGCGGTGATCTCGTCCAGTTCCCGCAAGGCGGAGTCCTGCGGTGCGCCGCCGGTGGTGACGCCGAGCAGGAAGCCGGTGTGCGTGCTGTCGACCGTGACGACGGTCATCTCCAAGTAGGCGGTGTCGCCGTCGCCGGTCGTGACGCGGAGGACGGTGGTGTGGGCGGGCCGGCCGCCGACCGTAGCGGACCGGGACTCCTGGAGGGTGGCGGACTGGTCCGGGAAGAAGAACTCGGCGTTGGACCGGGCGGCGGTCTCCGTGGCCCTTGTCAGATCGGCGGGGGCCACCGGCCGGCCGGCCGGGCCGGCCATGAAGGCACTGCTCGGGCCGTCCGCTTCCGCTTTCCTGGTCATCTGGGAGGAGAAGGAGTCGATCAGGTCCTCGTCCTTGGCCGCGTCGTGCCGCCAGTCCTCCGGTACGGCGTAGGAGAGACCGGCCTCGGCGTCGGTCACCCGGGGCCGGCCCGCCAGGGGACCGTCCTCGCCGCGGTTCACCCACCACACGGCGCCCCCGATGACGGCCGGCACCAGCACGGCGACGAGACCGGCGAGCAGCGCACGCGAGGACCGCCGCGCGGGCGGAGCGGGAGGCCCGACAGGCTCGGACGGCTGTCCGAGACCAGGCTGCACCGGCACCGGCACCGAGGGCGCCCCGAAGCCGGACCGGGCCTGCTGGTAGCCGCCCTGCGCCGGAGGGAACCCGGGCTGAGGCGCCGGATGACCGGGCTCGGGCGGAGGACAGGCGGGCGGAGTGGTCGTCATGCCCGCGATCCTTCCAGTCCACCCGCTCCCCCGACTGAGTCGTCGTACTCAATCGCACTCCCGGGTGTCCCCCTCCGTACTCACCCGGCCCCTCCGGAAGAGGATCCCCGACCCGCCCGAAACGGCGGCGGAGAGGACACCCCCGAAACAGCGGAGGAGAGCCGCGCTCTCAGGGCGCGATCGGCAGCTGCCGCTTGTGCTCCGTGAGCCGGTACCGCCGCACGATCACCTCGAAGGCCGCCTCGGCGACCGGCTTGCCCTCCAGGAAGTCGTCGATGTCGTCGTAGGTGACGCCGAGCGCGTCCTCGTCGGACTTGCCCGGGTCCAGCGTCTCCAGGTCGGCGGTCGGCGTCTTGCCCACCAGCTCCGCCGGGGCGCCCAGGGCCTCGGCCACGGCCCGCACCCGCCGCTTGGTCAGACCGGTGAGCGGCACCACGTCGGCCGCGCCGTCACCGTGCTTGGTGAAGAACCCGGAGACCGCCTCGGCCGCGTGGTCGGTGCCGACGACCAGGCCGTCGTGCGCGCCCGCCACCGCGTACTGGGCGATCATGCGCTGGCGGGCCTTGATGTTGCCGTGCAGGAAGTCCTGGTGGTGTGCGTCCCGGAAGACCGCCCCGCCGGCCAGCACCGCGTCCAGGGCGGCGTCGCTCGCCGGTCGCACATCGACGGTGAGGACCTGGTCGGCCCGGATGATGTCCAGCGCGCGCTGCGCGTCCTTCTCGTCGGCCTGGACGCCGTAGGGCAGCCGCATCGCGAAGAACGTCGCCTCCCGCCCGGTGGCCCGCACCCGCTCGACGGCGAGCTGGCTCAGCCGCCCGGCGGTCGTGGAGTCCACACCGCCGCTGATGCCGAGCACCAGCGACCGCAGCCCCGTGGAGATCAGCCGGTCGGCGAGGAAGGCCACCCGGCGTTCGATCTCCTGCTCGGCGTCGAAGGACGCGCTCACCTGGAGGTCTCGGGCGATCTCCTGCTGCAGGGACATGGACGCCACGTCGGTCACGGTTGCTCCTCGATCGGGTGCGGGTACGGATTGTCCGGGCGGGCCGCCGGGCCGGAGCCGGACGGCTGCCCGCGGGCGCGGGTACCCGCCCGCGGCCGCGGTAGCTCGACGAGCATGATGTCACCTCCGCCACCGGCCACGACGACCGCCGTCCGCGCCGGGCCGGTCACAGCAGGCGGCGGATGTCTCCGCGGACCCGGTAGAAGCCGCCGGCCGCCGGGTGCAGGGCGTCGACCACGTAGCGGGCGCCCGGCTCGCGTATCGCGCGGGGGAACTGGACGTTCCAGGAGGTGTCGTATCCCTCGGACACCACGTGGACGCGCAGGCGGCCGCTGTGCTGCACGCACTCGACCACGATCGCCCCGGCGGGGGCCTGCGCCACGGTGGCCACCGCGGCGGCGGTCGTGGCCGGGGCGTAGGAGGGCAGGGACGCGGCGAGCTTGACGTCCCGGGCCACGGGCACCGTGCCCTGCTGGGCGGCGGCGACCGCGGCCTCGCTCGCGTCCACGCACAGCAGCGAGCCGTCGGTGGTCACCAGGTACAGCCGCTCGTCGTGGTACTGCATCGACAGAGCCGAGCCACCGCCGGTGGCCAGCTTCCACAGCCGGGTGCCGTCCTGGTCGAAGCAGTACACGGACGAGGCCGCGTCACCGGCGAAGACGAACCGTCCACCGGGCGAGGTGGCGCACGAGTAGACCGCGCTGTCGCAGGCATAGGTGGCCTCGATCGCGCCGGTCGTCTTGGACAGCCGCTGGACCACGCGGTGGGCCGTGCCCGCGTACAGGGTGTCGTCCTCCTGCCAGCCGAACAGGACGCCGCCCCGGGTCGGGCTGTGCCACAGCTCACCACCGCCGTCGGGCGCGTAGGCGGTGACGCCCCGCTGGTGGCCGTGGTAGACGGCCCGGTCGTCGGCGCGCACCATCCATGCGTGCTCGCCCTGGCTGCGGCGGGCCCACTGGTGCTCGTCCTCGTGGTCGATGACGGTGATCCGTCCGTCGCGGTCCGAGACGTTCAGCACGCCCTCGTGGATGTCCAGCCAGAAGATGTCGACGTCGGCCGCGATGTCGTAGGCCGCGAACGGCAGCTTGGAGGACAGGTCGTAGACCTTGCCGTCGTCGCAGCCGGCGTAGATCCAGAAGTCGTCCGCGACCAGGCACTTCACCCCGTCGGGGAGGCTGAAGCGGGCGAGGACGCCGCCGTCGTGGGCCAGGGTGTAGACGTCGCCCGCCTGGTTGCCGACCCAGCAGTGCTCGTCGTCCACGTGGATGCCGAACGCGGCGGAGCCGGTGGCGAACCGCCACAGCACGGGCGCCACGGCACGCGCCGTGGAGGGCGCGGAGGACACCTGACGGCGGGTCACCGCGCGTGGGGCGCGCTGTCCGGGGACCGCTGGGGCGTATCCCTTGCGGACCTTCTCCCCCACCTTCTTCGCGGCGGCGGCCCGCGCCTTCTCCACCGAGGGGAACGTCGTCGTCTGGGCCTGCCCGGCGGCACCGATCCGGCCGTAACGGACCGTCACGACCTGGCCGACGACGGCCACTTCGTAGAACTTGTGCGCGCCGCCGCCGTCCTGCGACAGCTCCAGATACGTCGTCGAGTTCCCCGCAGACATGGCAGACCCCTCCCCGGGCCGTGGCTCCCCCGGCCGTTCCGGCGAATCCCACTGCTCACACCGTAGAGGCGACCACTGACAACCGCCGGAGACGGGAAAGGGGGCCTCGCCCCGGCGCCGAAGCGCCGGGGCGAGGCCCCCTCCTCAACGCCGTTCCTGTGGACGGCCGCGAGGCACGGTGACCGGTACTACTGTCAGTACAGGTCCCGGTAGGTGTTCCAGCCCGTACCGAGCTTCACCCGGGCCTTGAACTTGCCCGTGCCGGTGGACGAGTAGACGAACAGCTCACCCTTGGAGTTGGCCGCGACGAGGTCGGCGCGGTTGTCTCCGTCGATGTCGCCGGGCGAGGCCAGCTTGTTGTACTGCTGCCAGCCGTCACCGATCTTCACCTTCGAGGCGAACGGCGCGGACGAGTTGCCCGTACCGCGGTACAGGTAGAGCGTGCCCGAGGGCGTGCGCGCGACGATGTCGGTACGGCCGTCGCCGGTGAAGTCGCCCCCGCCGACGATCTTGTCGTACGCGTTCCAGCCGGAACCGATCTTCACCGCGGAGACGCCGGTGCCGGCGCCGTTGCCGCGCTCCAGGTACAGGACGCCGGAGCTGTCCCGGGCCAGGAGGTCGCCCTTGCCGTCGTCGTTCAGGTCGCCCGGCCCGAGGAACAGGTTGACCTTGCCCCAACCACTGGCGATGGAGCCGTTGTTGTACAGGACTCCGTCGTACACCTCCAGCAGATCGGCGTACCCGTCCGGGTCGAGCGAGGAGGCGTAGGCGATCTTCGCGCCCAGCCAGCCGCCCGTGTCGCTGATCTGCTCGCGGGCCGACAGCTTGCCGTTGTTCTGTACCCCGTACCAGAACAGCGTGCCCTTGGTGTCCATGCCGATCAGCGACGTCTTGCCGAACCGCGGGTTGGCCCCGCTGCCCACCAGGAGGTCGATGCCGTTGAACCCGCTGCCGACCTTCTGCCGCGACAGGAACCTGCCCGCGCCGTCCGACAGGTAGAAGTACAGGTCGCCCGAAGTGGTCCGGGCGACCAGGTCGTTCTGGCCGTCGCCGTTCCAGTCGTAGGCGGCGGCGATCTGGTTGTACGTGTTCCAGCCCCCGCCGAGCAGCACCTTGCCCGCGAGCGGGGCGGTGGCGCTGCCCGTGCCCGCGTACAGGTACAGGTCGCCGTTGGTGTTGCGGGCCACGACGTCGCCGAGCCCGTCCTTGTTCATGTCGCCGACGCCGACCAGCTGGTCGTAGGCCCCCCAGCCGCCGCCGACCTTGACCCGGCCGCGGAACGGGGAGCTCTCGCTGCCCGTGCCCGCGTACAGGTACAGGTCGCCCGCGTACGTGCGGGCCAGCAGGTCCGGCTTGCCGTCGCCGGTGACGTCGCCCGGGGCGAAGACCTTGTTGTAGATCTGCCAGCCGCTGCCGCTCCAGACGGCGTACCCCGTGCCGGTCGCACCCGCGCTGTGGTACAGGGACAGGGTGCCCGTCGTGGACAGGGTGAGGACGTCAGGACCACCGGTACCGTCGAGGTCTCCGGGGGTGATGATGTCCTTCTGCTGCACCGACGGGTCGTCGGTGCCGATGGTGTACGTCGAGAACGCGCCGCTCTCGCTGCTCAGCCAGACGCCGGTCGTGCCGTCCATGAGCCGGACGAGGGTCTCGTCGATGCCGTCGCCGTCCACGTCGAACTGCGGGTTGGCACCTGCCTTGATGGCGGGGCGCGCCCGAAGCCCCTTCTGCGGTGCCGAACGCTCGAGCTTGGGCACCGAGGACTTCGGAGTCGGCACGCTCACGTCCCCGGACGGCCGGTCGGCCGCGAGGGCGGGCGTGCTCAGGAACATGCCCGCCGCCACCGCGAGAGCGGTGCAGCCCAGCAGCCGGGAACGACGTACTCTGCCGTACAGGCTTGATATGGACAAAAGCCCCCCACTGAATGTGTAGAAGTTCTGGCCGACTTCTGAAGGTCCGTCAAAGCCAGTGATCGCGGATTGTATGGCATGTCTATGACCGTCAGAGAACGCGGGGCCCGGAAGTCGGCTCGGCGGCCGGCGGGGAACGGCGGTCGGAGGGGGCGATGGCCTCCGATCTGCGGGCCGTCGAGCCATGGGCTCCGGGCTGGCGGGCTCCGGGCCGGCGGGGTCCGGGAAGCCCTTCGTGGTCACTTCGGGCACGCTGATGCTCGCGTTCGTGCTGCCTCCGGGGCAGCTCGGCACGGAGGCGGACGTGGCCGCGCCGCCCGTCCCCCGCGTCGAGGCGGAGAACGCCGCGATCGCGCTGGCGGAGAGCGGAGTGCGCTCGTCCGTCGTACGGCTGCCGCCGTCCGTGCACAGCTCGCTCGATCTGCACGGCCTCGTCCCGCGCCTCGTCGCGACCACTCGGGACAAGGGCGTGTCCGCGTACATCGGCGACGCTGCGAACCGCTGGCCCGCCGCGCACACGCTGGACGCGGCGCGGCTGTTCCGGCTGGCGCTCGAGAAGGTTCCGGCCGGGACGCGGCCGCACGGCGTCGCAGACGAGGGGGTGCCCTTCCGGGACATCGCGGAGGCCACAGGCCGCCATGTGGGCGTACCGGTGACCGGCGTGTCCCGCGAGGAGGCCGAGGCCCACTTCGGCTTCCCCGGCGCGATGGCCGCGCTGGACAACCCGACCTCCCGCAGCCGGACCCGGGAAATCCTCCGGTGGCCCCCGGAGCGGGCGGATCTGCTCACGGACATCGATGCGGGCCGCTGCTTCGACACGGTCGGCCGCGCGTCCTGAGGCCCAGACCGGCGTACGGCGGGGTGCGTCCCTGGTCCGGCACCCTGCCGGTCCCCTTGCCCCCGCAGGCCGGTCCTCCACGATCCCCCGGTCGGGATGGGGCCGCGGACGGCGCGCGGGGGCCTCCAGAAGTCCCAGACCACCTCTGGAGCCACGTGTGCCCACGCACTCACCGCGCCGGCCGCTCCCCCGCGGCCGGCGTGGAGCGGCCGGCGTGGAGCGGCCGGGCCCACGCCGAGCGGACCGGCGCGGAGCCAGGCGGGAGCGCCCGCGCGCGGCCGGTCAGGTCAGCGTGGGTTCCGCCTGGACACGGTCGGTGTTCTCCCCGGAGGCCTGCGGCGGAACGGGCACCGCCGGGTCCGGGCCGGTGCCCCGCCGCCCCGGGATCACGAGGGCGGCGACCGCGGCGAGGGCCACCACCGCGGCGCCGACCACGAGGGCGGGCCGCAGACCGTCGACGAAGCTCTGTGCGCTCTCGTAGCCGCCCTGCGCGGCGAAGATCGAGGCCATCACCGCGATGCCGAGCGCCCCGCCCACCTCGCGCAGAGCATTGTTGGCGCCGGAGGCGATGCCCTGCTGCTCCGGGCGGACACTGGACATCACCAAGTTGGCGGCCGGGGCGAAGTACAGGGCCATGCCCACACCGCTGATGATCAGGCCAGGCAGTTGGACGCCGTAGGAGACGTCCGTGGTGACCACGTAGGCCAGATGGCCGAGGCCCGCCGCCTGGAGCAAGAGGCCGGCGGCGACGACCGGGCGGCCGCCGACACGGTCGGAGAGAACGCCCGCGATCGGCGCGATGATCATCGGCATCCCGGTCCAGGGCAGCATCCGCAGACCTGCCTGGGTGGGCGAGTAGCCGAGCACGCCCTGCATGTACTGGCTGAGCAGGAAGATCGAGCCGAACATGCCCAGGAACATCAGCAGGCTCGCCGCATTGATCCCGGCGAAGGCGCGCGAGCGGAACAGGCGCATCGGCAGCATGGGGTTCTTGGCCCGGGCGCCGTGCAGAACGAAGCCCATCAGGAGCGCGGTGCCCGCGAACAGCCCGGTCAGCACCAGGGAACTGGTCCAGCCGTCGGAAGGGCCGCGCACCAGGCCGTAGACGACGCCGAAGAGACCGCCGCTGGCGAGGAGGGTGCCGGGGATGTCGAGGGCCGCGCCGGTGCCGTAGGACTCGGCCAGGCGCAGCCTGGCGAGCGGCATGACGGCCAGGCCGAGCGGGACGTTCAGCCAGAAGATCCAGTGCCAGGAGACGTGTTCGGTGAGGCTGCCGCCGATCAGCGGGCCGGAGGCGACGGCGAGGCCGTTCACGGCGCCCCAGATCCCGTACGCGGTACCGCGCCTGGCGGGCGGTACCGCGGCGGTGAGCAGGGTCAGGGTGAGCGGCATCATCACAGCGGCACCGACCCCCTGGACCGCGCGGGCGGCGATGAGGGAGTCGATGCCCGGCGAGAGGGCAGCGGCGGCTGAGGCGCCGGTGAACACGGCCAGTCCGGCTATGAAGAGCCGACGACGGCCGAAGCGGTCACCGAGGGCGGCCCCGAACATCAGCAGGACGGCGAAGGTGAGCGTGTAGGCGCTCACGGTCCACTCGAGGTCGTCCAGCGCTCCCCCGAGATCCTTGCGGATGGAGGGCAGGGCGGTGGTGACGACGAGATTGTCGAGGGCCGCCATGAATCCGGCGACACCGGTGATGATCAGGGCCCAGGCCGTGGCCCCACGGCCTGGAGCGTTCTCTTGTGCCATCTCTCCCCCAGCGATGCGAGTGATCGCCTGCGTGATCTCGGATCGGTTACCGCGATGACTGACTTTCCAGGACACAGAACGGCCCCGGCACACCGTCACAGGCGCGCCTCTCCCCCTGCTCCTGCCGCTGCTCTGCTGCCCCTCAGCCTTCGTCCGCTTCTCCGGCCAGCTCCGCTTTCAGCAGCCGGCCCTTGACGCGGGCGAACGGCGAGAGTCCCTCCCACACCCGATGCTCGGGCGGAAAGCCCATCGCCACCAGCGCGTTGATGAGCATGCCGTACGCCAGGAAGGACGTCGTCTCATGGACGTCCTCACCGAGGGGGAGGTGCACGACCTCCCACATCCGCATCCAGCCGGCCCGCACGGCCTCGCCGAACTCCTGGTCGCCCTCGGCCTCGGCGGCGGCCACCGCCACATACGTCTGCAGCTGGAGCGTGAGCAACTCAGGCCGTTCGACGATGACCTTGCTGTACGCCGCCGCCATGGACTGAAGGGCCTCCTCGCCTTCCAGTCCCTCCGCGGCCTCCTGGAAGATGCGGAACAGATCCTCCGTACAGCGATCGACCGCGGCGAGGAAGATCGCCTTCTTGCCCGGGAAGAGCCGGAAGAGATAGGGCTGCGAGACCCCGACGCGCCGGGCGATCGCCTCGGTGGAGGTCCCGTGGTAGCCGCCTCGCGCGAACTCGCTCGTCGCCGCACAGATCACGCTCTCGCGCCGTTCCTGGGCACTCATCCTGACCATGAAAGTAAGTTAGCACTCAATTACTAAGGGCTTCAACACTTCAGAGAGCGGACTCCTGAACAGGGTCCGAAGGGTCTGAAGGGCCTCAAAATCAGAAGATGGTCGCCGAGACAGTGGTCGGGCCCTCTGAGGGGGGCGGCTGGGCTATTACGCCGTAATAACCCGACGGGGACACGACCGTACGGAGCCTCCTCAAAAGAGGCCCAACGGGAACAGCGGAGGCGGTGCCGGGCTCGGCGGGCGGGGCACGCCAAGGCCTCCCCCGCACCACCCGCTCGCTCTCCGGGTTATTACGGCGTAATAGATCTGCGGCTCAGGAACGGGCCGAGAAGTCCGGCTCGGACCAGAGGGCGGCCGCGGCCAGGTAGGCCGCACGCGCCTCCCGTGTCGTGGTGACGGGCGAGGCCGTGCGCTGTTCGAGCTTGCGCAGGGACCGTACAGCGGCGGCGAGATAGCGGTTGAGGCTGAGCATCTGAGTGGGAGTGACGCAGTCGGGAAGTACGGCCGAGATCTCGTCCAGCCAGTACTCCGCATCCTCGTCCAGTACCAGGGCCTCACGCTGCTCGACGAGGCGACGGGCGACGGGAAGCAACAGCCGATGAGAACGTTCGGCGGCTTCCTGCCGGCGCCGCTCCGCTTCCGCCTCCAGTGCTCGGCGGCGCTCGGCTTCGAGAACCGCTTCCGGCGTCCGGCGGACCGGGCGGGCGTCGGGGGTGTCGTCGGTCAGGGTGACCGCCTGCAAGCGCTTCGTCTTGTTGTACGCCGCGCTCGGCGCCGCCACCGCCAGGGCGGGCGCGAGCTGCGCCCAGGGGACTCCCGTACTGCGGGCGTCCGTCACCGCGCGGAGCTGATGCAGATCGGTCTGTTCCCTGAGGTACTCCCACAGCTGCACGCGCTTGAGCGCGGCGGACCGCTGAACCTCGGCCGCGCAGTGCCGCAGTGCGGACGCGTGCTTCTCGGTGTAGAGGAGCGCCGCGTAGATCTCCTCGTCCCCCGGCATGCGCTCGATGTCCGGGTCGCCTGCTGCCTCGTGCACCTCACGCAACTCCGCGACCACTGCGGCCGCATCCAGGAAGCCGATTCGGATCGGCGGCTTGACCAGCGGCTTTGTGGGTCGGGCCGCTGCTTGCCTGCGCTTCGCCATACAGAGAAGTCTGCCGGAGAGCAGTGGATTCACATAATGTGAACCCCGGTTGGGAGTGAGGGAGGGTCAGAATCCTGCCTCCGCAGGGCTTGTCGGCACGTGAGTATTACGGCGTAATAGCTGTGGCGACCAGACCACCCGTCAGAGAACGGACGGGCAGCGGCGGTCACGCCGTTTCCCAGAGCTCGCGCCCGCAGAATCGGCTGCGGGACCGAAGGGACCGAAGTGACTCGGATTCCGTTTTCGGGGCGCGGAGGCAGGACGAGCGCGGGCCGCCAGGCGGCACCGGCCAGGGGGCTCAGGCGGCAGCGCGGCGAGGTGCGGTGTCAGGACCTGCGAGTCCCTGCATGATCCGGAAAAAGAGCCAGGGGCAGCACGTGCGGTTCAGTCCCTAGGGACTGGCGTTTTCCCTCCGAGGACGGTGCCAGGGACTCAAGGCATCAGGGACCGAATCCCCTCGGGATTGGCCTGGGAGGGCGGCAGGGACCGGGACTCCCGGCGCGGCGCGGCGGCGGGGGCTGTGCAGCGAGGGACCCTCAGAGACCAGGGACCAAAACGGAGGGCCTGACAGTGGCGGGGTCCACATTCGGTCCCTGGCACGTTTCCGCAGGTCAGAGGGCTTTTAGCTAGGGATTGAGGGACTGTAGGGACCCAACCCGCTAATTATGAGCTGAATCTTGTTTGTGTGTTCATATGCGCGCGCGCATACAAACAAGTAGTTGAGCACGTCATAATTAGCGATTTTGGTCCCTCCGGTCCCTCTGGAGAGCTTCACAAGCCTGTGACCTGCGGAAATACCAGGGACTAAGGCTCAGGGACCGAAAAGCTGCAGACCCTGTTCCCGCCCTGCGCTGGGTCCCTCGCGGTGCAGGTCCCTGCAGGGAGTTGCTTTCCGTCCTGGGACCAGGGACCAGAAGTGAGGGACGCAACCGCCAGCGATCAGGTTCAGGGACCGAGCGGCTGAGAGGTGAGGGACCAGGGGCTGAGAGGAAGCGCTCTAGGGGGAGAGTGCCGCGCCCCCGGCAGGGACTCAAGCCGCCGTGCCGCGCCGCCCGGCTGTTCCCTCCAGCGGTCCAAGCTATTACGCCGTAATAGGAGCGGCTGGGTCCTCCCCGCGCCCCGGGGCGACGACACCGCTCAGGCCGATCTCTGGTCCCTTCAGTCCCGGTGACCCGCCCCCGGCAGTCCCCGCTGCCCGCAAGCCGAGCCGGTCTCTGCCTCCGCCGCTCGTTACCTTTTTCGTGGCCCGGCAATGGGGCCTCCGGCCTTCGGGTCCGGCATGACTTTCCCCCTTGTTGTTCATGATCCGGGCGAGGCGAAGACCGATGCGAGAGACGCATTCACCGTCGCGGTCGCGGCCCGCGCGATGCAGCCCACGCTACGGGCGATCGACGGCGAGGACGAGACGATCGCCGAGCTGGAGATGACCGTCGTTTTCGGCGACGATCTGGCCGGCGAGGCCACCCGCGGCGCCAACCGGCTGCACGGCCTGCTGACCCAGATCCCCCCGTCGCTGGAACGGGTCCTGGGACCGTGGTTACAGCCCCCTGCCGTCCTGGCTTTGCTGGAGCGGACCGGCTCACCGGCACAGATACGCAAGGCGGGCCGTCGGCGGCTGGTCATGTTGCTGCGGCCGAAGGCGCCGAGGCGGCCGCGTTGATCGTCTCGAGCCTGGCCGGATCGCTCGCCGCCGTGCTCGATCAGTGCAAGCTGCTGGCCGGGCGGATCGAGGAACTGCTGGAGGACCACCCTCTTTCGAAGGTCCTTACGTCCATGCCGGACATCGGCGTCAGAACCGGAGCCCGCCTCCTGATCGAGGTCGGTGACGGCAGCACCTTCCCGACCGCCGCCCACCTCGCCGCCTCTGCAGGACTCGCACCCGCGCCCCGCAGTTCCGGGTCGTCGATCCGTGGTGAACAGCCCTCCAGGAGAGGAATCAAGCAGCTCAAAACGGGCCTTCTTCCTCTCCGCGTCCGCCGCTCTGGGTGACCCGGCATCGCGGGCCCCCTACGACAAGAAGACCGCCGGGGCAAGCCCCCACCCAGGCCCTGCTCTGCCTCGCCAGACGCCGGGCCGACGTCCTGTTCGCGATGCTCCGCGAACGGCACCTTCTATGAAGCCGCAGCCGTCGGCCGCAGTCACCTGACCTGTGAGTCTCCGAGGAGGACGACTCGATCGGCCTCGACGTCGAAGCCGAGCACCGGATGGCCATCGTCGCCCTCCGGGTCCATCAGCACGGGCTTGCCCAGCCGCCGGCCGATCTCCCGGAGGAAGCCGCAGAACACATCCAGTCGCTCCTGGCCCTGCAGACTTCCGCAGGTCGACGTCAAAGTCGACTTCATCGGCAGCATGGAAACGAAAGATCGCCAACACACCGGCAACCGGCCAGTCCCGCAGCTCCGGGGACTCGGCCCCCGCCGGACGGGACAGCACGGCCTCCGCCCGAGGCACCGGAAGCACCTCCAGCCCTTCTCCGCGACAAGATCAAGGACCGTCAGTCCTTCACCGAGGCATCCGGGACACGCACGTACGGCAGCGACCCCATCAAGTCCGGGTCGAAGAAGCACTTCAGGTCATCCCACGGCAGATCAGCCACCTCGCCATGCTGCCCCGGCTCACCGAGTCGACGCACCCCCGTTTCCCTTGACCAAAGACATAGGAGCCCGCCCCCACAGGCTGCCTCGGTCTATTACGCCGTAATAGACCGAGGCAGCGACGGAAAGCACGCCTGACCCCCCTCTTTGCATGACCATGCGAGATACTGCATAATCTTCCTATGTCCAAGGTCCTAACCTCCCTCCCCGCCGGCGAGCGCGTCGGCATCGCCTTCTCGGGCGGCCTCGACACCTCGGTCGCGGTCGCGTGGATGCGTGACAAGGGCGCCATCCCCTGCACCTACACCGCCGACATCGGCCAGTACGACGAGCCCGACATCGCCTCGGTGCCCGGCCGTGCCAAGACCTACGGTGCCGAGGTCGCGCGCCTGGTCGACTGCCGGGCGGCGCTCGTCGAGGAAGGTCTGGCCGCACTCACCTGCGGGGCGTTCCACATCCGCTCGGGCGGGCGGGCCTACTTCAACACCACCCCGCTCGGCCGCGCCGTCACCGGCACCCTCCTGGTCCGGGCGATGCTCGAGGACGACGTCCAGATCTGGGGTGACGGCTCGACCTTCAAGGGCAACGACATCGAGCGGTTCTACCGGTACGGCCTGCTCGCCAACCCGCAGTTGCGGATCTACAAGCCCTGGCTCGACGCGGACTTCGTGGCCGAGCTGGGTGGCCGCAAGGAGATGTCGGAGTGGCTTCTCGCCCACGACCTCCCGTACCGCGACAGCACGGAGAAGGCGTACTCCACCGACGCCAACATCTGGGGCGCCACTCACGAGGCCAAGACCCTGGAGCACCTGGACAACGGTGTGGAGACCGTCGATCCGATCATGGGCGTGCGGTTCTGGGACCCCGAGGTGGAGATCGTCACCGAGGACGTGACCATCGGCTTCGAGCAGGGCCGCCCGGTGACGATCAACGGCAAGGAGTTCGCCTCGCCCGTCGACCTGGTCATCGAGGCGAACGCCATCGGTGGTCGGCACGGCATGGGCATGTCGGACCAGATCGAGAACCGGATCATCGAGGCCAAGAGCCGCGGCATCTACGAGGCCCCCGGTATGGCCCTGCTGCACGCGGCCTACGAACGTCTGGTCAACGCGATCCACAACGAGGACACGCTCGCGCAGTACCACAACGAGGGCCGTCGGCTCGGTCGCCTGATGTACGAGGGCCGCTGGCTCGACCCGCAGGCCCTGATGGTCCGGGAATCGCTCCAACGCTGGGTCGGCGCGGCCGTCACCGGTGAGGTGACCCTGCGGCTGCGGCGCGGTGAGGACTACTCGATCCTCGACACCACCGGCCCGGCCTTCAGCTACCACCCTGACAAGCTGTCCATGGAGCGCACCGAGGACTCCGCCTTCGGCCCGGTGGACCGGATCGGTCAGCTCACCATGCGCAACCTCGACATCGCCGACTCGCGCGCCAAGCTGGAGCAGTACGCCGCGATCGGTCTCATCGGGACCGCCAACCCCGCCATCGGCGCGGCCCAGGCTGCCGCGACCGGGCTGATCGGCTCCCTGCCGGAGGGCGGCGCGGAGGCCATCGCCTCCCGCGGCGAGGTCTCCGACGAGGACGAGATGCTGGACCGCGCCGCGATGGAGTTCGGCACCGACTGAGCAGTTCCCGGGGGCGTTCGTCAGTGGGGGAGTGGGGCGGACCAGGTCCCTGACGCCTGCCCTGTCGGGAAGGGCCCTGGTCGACACCATGTCTCGGTGTCGACCAGGGCCCTTTTCTCGTTCTCCGGCCCTCCCTGCCCTCTCTGCCGTCCCTGACACACCTCCCACCCGCGATGCGCCGCTCCGGCCACGGCGGGCCCCGCCGTTCGGACGGCGGTCCCGTCCTTCAGCGGGGGATTGGCCCGCGGCGGGTGCTCAGAAGCCGGTGAGGGTGATCTTGCCGATGGCCGTGCCGGACTCCAGGATGCGGTGCGCCTCTCGGAGGTTGGCCGCGTTGACAGGGCCCAGGTCCCGGGTGGCGGTGGAGGTGAGGACGCCGGCGTCCACCAGCCGGGCGACCTGGGACAGGATGTGCCCCTGCCTGGAACGGTCGGGGGTGCGGAACAGGGAGCGGGTGAACATGAACTCCCAGTGGAACGAGATGCTCTTCGGCTTCAGCACTCCGACCGACAGGGAGTCGAAGTCGTCGATGGCGACGATCCGGCCGAAGGGCTGGAGCGCCTCCGCGTAGTCGGCCAGATTGCGGTCGGTGTGGGCGGTGCTGAACACATGGGTCAGCCGGTCCGCGGCCACCTCGGTGAGCTGGGGGACCAGCGGCTTGTGATGGTCGATGACATGCTGCACACCCATACGGGTGGCGAACTCCACGGTCTCCGGACGGGAGGCGGTCCCGATGACGGTCAGGCTGGTCAGGGACCGGGCCAGCTGAGCCGTGATGGACCCGACGCCGCCGGCCGCCGCGGTGATCAACAGGGCGCCGTCCTGGTTCAGGCCCCCGTTCTCCAGACCGAGCCGTTCGAACAGGCCTTCCCAGGCGGTGAGCGAGGTCAGGGGCAGTGCGGCTGCCTCGGTGAAGGACAGCTTGGTCGGCTTGAGGGCGACTAGACGTTCGTCCACGACGTGGTACTCGGAGTCCGCCCCGGGGCGGTCCACGGCACCGGCGTAGTACACCTCGTCACCGGCCTTGAAGCGCTCCACCTGCTCGCCGACCGTGACGACCGTGCCCGCCGCGTCCCAGCCGAGCACCTTCGGCTCTCCACCGGGATCGCTGCTCTGCCGGATCTTGTAGTCGACGGGGTTCACGGAGACCGCCGCCACCTCCACCAGCAGATCGTGCGGGCCCGGCTCCGGGAGGGGCAGCTCCAGGTCGATCAGACTGTCCTCGTCACCGATCGGCAGGCTCTTGCGGTAGCCGACGGCTTGCATGGTGCTGTTGCTCATGGGGGCCGGGTGCCCATTCCCGGCCGGTGTTCATGCGCTGTCAGAGGTTTTCGCCCAGACGTTCCAGCAGGGGTGCGGCCGCCGCCAGGGTCTGTAGTTCGGCCGGACTGAACTGCTCGGTGAGCACCACGGCCAGCTGGCGGCCACGGGCCTCGCGCTTGCGCCGCAGTACGTCCTCGCCGGTCTCGGTGAGCGACACGATGATCCGCCTGCCGTCGCGTGGGTCGGGCCGTCGCTCGACGAAGCCGCGCGTCTCCAGCCCGTTCACGACGGTGCCCATGGCCTGTGCGGTGACCTGCTCGGCCCGTGCCAGCTCGGCCGCCGAGGCCGGTCCCGCGCCGGCCAGCCGAGACAGCGCCGAGCGCTCGGGCAGCGACAGTTCGCCGGGGGCCCTGCGGTGCCGAAGCCGCCGCGCGATGAGACCGATGGCGTCGTACAGCGCACCCCCAAGGTCGTGCGGGTCCGCCGGTCCCGGGGGACCGTGGTGTTCGGATCGCGCGGACTCGGTCCCGTCGCTCTCGTCGGGGCGGTCCGAAGCGGCGGTCTGCTGGGTCACGTCTCCAGGCTAGGTGGCCCTGGACGCACCGTGAAGCCCTCCCGCCCCCGGGGCGGATGCCGGGGGAGGGGGGCAGGGGGGAGGGGGGAGGGGCGCACCGCGCGCCCCGCCGTGGTTCCGGTGTCCCGACCGCCGCCGTCCCGCCCGGCTCAGCGCGGGGTGAAGTGCACCAGCACCCGGCCGGTGTTGGCCTCGCTGACCTCGACCCGGTCGTAGAGCCGTCTGATGTGCTTCTGGCCGAGGAAGGCGAGCACCCGGTTGCGGAGCTGTCCCGTGCCTTTGCCGGGGATGATCTCGGCGACGGGCTCGCCCGACCGGTGTGCCCGGAAGACGAACTGACGCAGGGCCAGCTCGATGTCGCGGTTGTTGCGGAACAGCGGGTGCAGATCCAGGCTCAGCAAGGCGTCTTCTCCTCGGTGCACGGGTCGGGTGTGTGGAAAATGCGGTACTCGGGCGACGGCCGTGTCCCTTAGTTTTCAGCTCATGGCCTCATCCGTCGATCCTGAACACCGAACCCGCGGGGCGCGGCCGCCGCTGGTGACCCGCCCGTTGCTGTTGCGCCTGGTGACGGTCGTCGGTTCCTCGGCGAGCTTCTATCTGCTGCTGTCGGTCGTCCCGGCGTACGCGCAGAGCGTCCCGGGGCGGGGGAGCGATGTCGCCGGTCTCGTCACCGGTGCGCTGATGCTGGCCACGGTGGCGGGCGAACTGATGGCTCCGTGGCTCGCCGCACGTTGCGGTCATCGCGTGCTGCTGGGGGCGGGACTGGTGTTGCTGGGCGCTCCGGCGGCGGCCCTGAGCATGTCGCGGAGCATGGCGTGCATCCTGGCGGTGTGCCTCGTCCGGGGGCTCGGCTTCGCGTTCACCTTGGTGGCGGGCGGGGCGCTGACGGCGTCGCTGATCCCGCCCGAACGCCGGGGGGAGGGGCTGGCCCTGATCGGCGTCGTGGCCGGGGTGCCGTCGCTGGTGGGGCTGCCGCTCGGTACCTGGCTGGCGGCGCACTCGGGATACGGGCCCGTGTGGACGGTGGCGGCGTCGGCTGCCCTGGTCGCCGTCGCCGCCGTCCCGGGCCTGCCCGGCCGGGACGCGGCACAGGGACCCCAGCTGGGACTCTTCGCCGGGGCGCGCACCGGCGCGCTCGGCCGTCCCACGGCCGTGTTCGCCGTGACGGCGGTGGGCGCGGGCATTGTCGTCACCTTTCTGCCGCTGGCCGTCGCACCGGGCCATTCCGGCGCGATCGCCGCGGCTCTCTTCGCACAACCGGCCGCCGCCACGGCGTTCCGCTGGTTCGCCGGCCGTCGCGCCGACCGCCGTGGCGCCGCCGGCCTGCTCGTACCGGGGCTGGTCGTCTGTGCCGCCGGCCTGCTCGTCGTCGCCCTCACCTGCCTCCCCACCGCGGTCGTCGCGGGGGCGGCCGTGTTCGGGGCGGGCTTCGGGATCATCCAGAGCGCGACCATCACGCTGATGTACTCCCGGGTCCCGGCCTCGGGGTACGGGACGGTGAGCGCCCTGTGGAACGTCGGCTACGACGCGGGGATGGGGTGCGGCGCGGTCGGATTCGGCGCGTTGGCCGGACTGACCGGCTACCCCTGGGCGTTCGTGCTCACCGCGTTCCTGACGCTGGCAGCCCTCGTCCCCGCCTGGCCGGACCGGACGGCAGCGGACGCCTCCGCCCGGGCGTGACCGGGCCGGGGACTTGGACGTCCGCGGTCGGCCGGGCGTGGAGTTCGACGGCGCAGCGGACGCCGTCTTACTCCAGCTTCCGACACTGGAGCCCTTTGACGGCGAAGCCGGCGGCCCTGCCCATGAGGCAGGAGGCCGGGTTGTCGACCCGATGCCCCAACTCCGGCAGGGAGAGGCCGACTTCCTCGAAAGACCAGCCGGCAGGCGCGGGATGCGACGCCTTGCCCGCGGGCCGCTGCCCGGGTCCCGTACGTCACCCATCCCGGCCGGTGCCGCCGGTCCACGGCCCCCACCGCGACGTTGCCGAGCACCGTGACCGCCTCGTCGGTCACGGCGAAGCGAGACGGGTGCCGGAGTCCCGCTGCGCGGCCTCGGCCGCGATCCACCGCCGGGCCGCGGCCGGTGACGAGGCGGGTTCGGCGGTCTGCCACGTCATCGACGGTTCGGAGAACGCGGTCAGTACCGCCCGTACGCCCGCGGCCGGCCGGCGGCGCAGCGGTGGGCCCCAGGTCGTGTCCACATGATCACGCATCCCGCGGAGCCTGCCGCAGCGGCGGCCGGCTGCCCCACCCGGGGCGGGGGAGGGGTGGGTAATCGCCTGGTCGGCCATTCCGGGAGGAGGGTATGATCATCCTCAGGGCGGGGTCGTAGCACAGAGGTAGTGCGCCGCGACAGCATCTCGGAGGACGCCGGTTCGAATCCGGCCGCCCCGCCCCCTTCTCAAGCTCTGCTTCTCGAACTGTGCCCCGCGGAACAGGGGCCGGGTAACGGCGAGTTGGGTTCCTGCGACAGCGACGGTCACCGGCCCGCACATGGAGAGCCGGTGACCGCCGGTCAGTCCTTTCGAGCCCCTCCGGGCCCCTGTCCGGCCCTCAGAACGGCGTCGGGACGATCTGAGCCCCCCTGCCCCCGTAGGGGCCCCACACGGGCCGGAGGAGGATCCCGAGGGCCTTACCAGGCCGCGAACAGCCTCACGGAGTGGACGAGGCCATCGCCACCGGACCCCGCTGCGAGCGGGGCGTCTTCGCGCCGGGCTTGCCGGGCTCGATGGTGCGCGGGTCGATGGCCTCGCCCGGGGCGCCCTCGCGGTAGAGGCCGTCCGGCAGGCTGTCCCGGTCGTGCGGCAGCAGGAAGAAGACCCGCCGCTTGTACAGACCGCTGTCCGGGTCGGGGGCGGCCTGGTCGTCGAGCAGGGCGTAGCCGACCATGCGGCCGTCGCGGGCGTAGGGCGGCTTGGTGTTGCGGCGCTTGGTCTTGTCGAGCGCCTGACGGACGTAGTCGAGCTTTTCCGGGTTCTCCAGCCACACCACCTCTTCCTCGTGGATGAGGTCGCTCTCGGTCAACAGCGAGCTCATGGCTGCAGCCCCTCCTTCATCGGCTCGGTCCCCACCTTGGGGGACGTGGCCCGGCATGTGTGCATGTGCGCTCCAGGGTGGCCTGCGCACCGGCCAGTGGCGGGCCGCTGTGTGGCGGTCGCCGTGTGCGGGGCCCGGTCACCATGGTAGAGCGCATGCGGACGGCGGTGTAGGCCGCATGCTAGGGAGTGCCCGAAAGCGACTGTCATCATGCCTGTTCCAGCAGTGCGATACCGGGGTAGTACTTGCGTCCGTTCGACTTGATCATGTCGGCCGGCGAGGCCACTCCGACCTCCTGCCGGACGCGGTTGGCGAAGGCACGCGGGGTGGCGGGCCGGATCCCCTCGCCCGCGTGGCACCAGGAGCTGTACTCCGTGTACAGCAGACCCTGCTCGACCCGCAGGTCACGCGCGTTCTCGCCGTCACGGGTGCAGCACTCGGCCAGGAACCGGCCGATGTGGTCCTCCGTCGAGGCGTAGGCGGAGGTCGCGATGCGCACCCGGTCGGGGCCCTCCAGCGGGTCCCGGGTGGCGAGATAGCGCTGAGCGCCCTCGATCAGCCATTGCAGGATACCGGGTCCCTCGTCGCGGACCAGTTCGAAGGCCAGGTTGTCGATCCGGCGTTCGGCCGGGACGGTCCGGGTGAAGGGCAGCAGGCGGATACGGCGCCAGAAGGCGAACCCGCCCGTGGACACCTCGGGCCGGTGGTTGCCGAGCAGCCACAGGTGGTGGGTGGGCGTGAAGGAGAAGTAGTCCTGGCGCATCCGGCGCGCCTTGATCTTGTCACCGCCGGTCAGCAGCCGCACCCGGGCCTCGTCGAACTTGTCGTTGGGCTTCAGCTCGCTGCACACCACCAGCCGCCGCCCGTGCAGTTCGGTCAGCTCCGTGGAGTGCTCGGAGAAGGCGCCGCGGTCCATCAGGAAGCCGGGCGGGGCGGCGTCGGCGTAGTCGCCGAGGATCTGGATCATCGTGTCCAGCAGCACCGACTTGCCGTTCTTGCCCTCACCGTGCAGGAACGGCAGCACCTGCGCGCCCACGTCGCCGGTGATGGAGTAGCCCAGCATCAGGTGCAGGAAGTCGATCATCTCCCGGCCCTCGGCGTCGTCGCCGAAGGTGTCCGCGAGGAACCGGTGCCAGCGGGGCGTCTCCATGCGCTGCGGGGCCACGCTGGTGGCGCGGGAGTGGAAGTCGCGCGTCGGGTCGGCCTTCCGGATGTGGCCGTTGTGCAGGTCGACCACGCCGGCGGGCGTGCACAGCGCGTACGGGTCGCCGTCCAGGTCGTCGGGGTCCACGGACAGGTCGGGGGAGGCCTTCGCCTGGGTCAGCAGCGCCTTCATGCCGGCCGTGGACAGGGTGCGCCGCTTGTGGTGGGCGATCTCCCGCTCGCTGAACACACCGCGCGGGTCGCTGTCGGGCATGTCCTCGGCCATCTCGCCCGCCGCCCAGAGTGCGGCCTTCTCACCGCCGCCGCGCTTCCACCGGTAGCCGTCCCACACGAACCAGCCGAGGCCCTCCACATGCCGGAACTGGTCGCGGTGCAGCCGTACGAAGAGTCGCGCGTTGCCGCGATCGGTCAGCGAGGGCGGCAGGGGAGCGGTCGGCATGCCCGAGCCCGCCGGGCGGGCCGGGGCCGCGGCGGCGTCCGGCGAGGCCTGCGGGGGCACCAGGGCAGGCGAGGACTGTTCGACCGGCTGCTCGAGCATCTGCAGGTCGAGCATCTGCTGCGCGGCGGCCTGTGGGTCGAACCGCGGCGTGCTCTCGGCGCTGCTCATGAACGTCCTTCGAGATGGAGCGGACGGGCGGACCCCACGGCGAGGGCATCGTCGACGATCGCCTCGTTGCGCGCCTGCTGCCACGGCCTGGCGTGCTGGGCGACCCGGACGAGCCGGTCCCGGACCACGGCGTGGTCCAGGTGCCCGGCCGCGATCAGTCCGCCCGCGGTGTAGGCGGCCCGGTTGAGCTTCTCGGTGAACGCGGTGCCCTCGCGCGCCTCGGCGCAGCGGGCGACCTGGGCGATCAGTGGATCGAGGATCCGGTGCGCCGCGCCGGTCCGCGGGGCCCGGCGGGCCGACGGCACGTGACCGGAGCGGGTGGCCCGCCGACGGGCCGTACCGTCCGGGGCGCCGCTCGCCCCGTCGTGCGCCGCACCCTCGGCGGAGCCCGTCAGCGGCCCTTCCGGAGGCTCGGACGGCGCCGGGGCGACGAGGTGGCCGGTGCGGACGAGTTCGTCGCGCAGCCAGTCCGGCAGCGGCGCCGGGACGCGCGTCGGGCCCACCGGCCGGTACACACCCTGTGCCGTGCGCGTGGTGGGCGCCACGATGTAGCCGCCGTCGGCGCGGACGTCCACCTGCCAGGCCAGGGCGACCCTGCTGCCCGAGCCGGTGGAGCAGCGCAGCCGGGTGTCCGGATCGGGGGTGCGGTACCACACGTGCAGCCCGCCGGAGGGCGTACGGACCCTGAGGGTGTCCTCGTCGGCGGCCGGGTCGGGGCGGCCGCGGTAGGCGGCCAGCAGGGCGAGGGTGTCGAAGCCGGAGGCGAGCCCGGCGAGGCTCACCTGCTCGGGGATGGGGATGCCGGGCAGCAGCCTGGCGCGGTCGGGCACCTCGGCAGCGTGGGCGTCGATGTCGATGACGACCAGCCCGGCCGGGCCGCAGGCGACGCCCACGCCCGCCGACGGGGTGGCGGTCCACCACTCGTCGATGCGCCCGGGGTCGGTCGTGGCCGCGTGGAAACCGTGGCAGGGACGCCCGGCGGGCAGACAGGGGCAGTCCGCCGGAGCGTGCCGGCGAGCGCGGCACTCCGGGCAGTTGGCCGCGGGTGTCTTCCGTCCCGGGGCCAGCGGATGGACCGGCCAGCCCTGGGCGGCGCACCACCGCGCGACCGAGCGCGGCGGCACGGGGCCGCCCGCAGCGGTGCGTTCGCTGATCTCACCATGGCGCGGCACGCGAATCGTCCTTGTCACATCTCGTCTTCGGTCACTCCACGGCGGCCCGGTCGGGAGGTGACGCCCTGTCAGGGACCGAAGGGACTGTAATCCAGAAAGAGTGTAGGGCTCACTGGCCCGAAGGATCCCGCAGCCCCCCCGCGTGCCGTTTCTATCAGTTTTCTCGGTCCCTTGAGTCCCTTGGTCCCTGGACGGGAGTCACCATGCGGGTGAATTGCCCGCGCTTCACCCTGCTGAGGGGTGTCCGGCACCCTGCCTCCCGGGGTCACGGAGCCGTCCGGAAGGGCGGACTCCCTGTCGGGCTCTCTTTCGGAACCGGGTCCCTCCGGTCCCTGAACACACCTGTCCTGGGCCCCTGACCGGCGCGAACGACGCACGAACAGCGGCCCCGTCGGGCAGGGACGCAGGGATTTCGGTCCCTGGTTCCCCGTCCGCCTCGGCTCAGGCACTGTCCTGACGTGCCGCGTCACGCTGCCGCTGGTGCTCGTTGAGGAGCTCCAGCATCCTGTCGAACGCGGTGTCCGGCATCTTGCGGATCAGATGGTGGGCGAGGAAGACCCCGTCGTCGTAGGGAAGCCGGGGCGGGACGGCCGTGTCCGGGCCCGCGTGGTCGCCGATCCCCCGCTCCTCCTGGGGGTGTTCGCTCTCCGCGTGATCGCCGTCCACACCCGTCCTGGCACCCCGCGGCTCCGGGACGGCGTCCACGGAAGCGGTGGCCGCCGGGGCGGCGAGGGCCGGCGAGGGACCGGACGGGGCCATGGCAGGGACCGGGGTGAGGTGTGCCGGGGACACCGGGCGCTGCTCGCCGTCGTCCTGGGACTCGGCCGGGCCAGGGACCGCCGATGCGGCCGGTTCCGTCCCCTGCGTCTGCTCCGTCCGTCCCGTCGCACGCGCCGGTTCCGTCGACTCGGTCGATACGGCGGGCGGCTGCGCGCCCTCGGCGCCGGCGACGGTCCCGTGCTCGGTGTCGGTCTCGGTCTCCGTGTCGGAGCGCGCCTCGTCCGCCTCGGACGGTGCCTGCCCCTCCCCTCCCCCGGCCGCCGGCTGCCGCGGCTCCTCCCCTCCCCCGGACGAAGGACCCTGCGGAAAACCGTGCGAGGAAGAAGAGAAGCCGTCCGCGCGGCCGGGCGTGTCGCCCGGGTCCGACGCCGGACCGGTGGCCGCGGTGTCCTCGGTGACCAGGGCGGCCGCAGCCGCGGGGGAGGGGTCGGCCGCCGTGGCCTGGTGGGCCGCCACGGGCTGCTCGGCGTAGGCGGGGTCCTCGACAGTCGCGGCCTGCCGCTCCCTGCGTCGCTCCGCCTTCTCCGCCTCCACCCGCGCCTGCTCGCGCTTGAGCGCTTCCAGGGCGGCCTCCTGCTCCTCCGGGGGCTTGTTGCCCACGGCGCGCAGCAGATCGATGCGCTCCTCGCCGATGCGCTCCTGGAGCGCGGGCGCGAGATTGAGGAGGGCCAGCCGCTGCGACACCCAGCCCTGCGACTTGTGGAGCCGTTTCGCCAGCTTCGTCTGGGTGCCGTGGATGGCGAGCAGCCGTTGCAGCGCCCTGGCCTCGTCCAGGGGTTCCAGCTCCTGGCGGTGCACGTTGGCGACGAGGGCGGACTCCAGGATGGCCTCGGAGTCGGCTCCCTGGTCGTCGTCCACCATCACGTTCAGATGGGTCAGTCCCGCCTCACGGGCCGCCGCCAGCCGGCTGCTGCCGTCCACGACGACATGGGTGGCGTCAGGGGCCAGTTCCTGCTCGCGCTCGGGATTGGCCTTCACATAGGCGTCGCGGTTCATCACCGTGATGGCCTGCTTCTGGCCGTGTTCGCGCAGGCTGCCCGTGAGTTCGGTCAGATCGCCCAGGCTGGTGCGCGGGTTGTCCGGGTTGGGGCTGATGCGGTCCAGGGGCAGCCGGGTGGGCGGGGCGACGCCCTCCGTGGGGACTCCGGTCGCCGCGCCGATCGCCGCCCGGCGCGCGCTGACCGGTCGTGCGGTGGCGCCGAAGCGGCCTGTTCCGAGCTGGTCGGCCTTGCTCATGAGATCTCCCGTGCGAGGGCCCGCATGCCCACCGCCTGCTGCGAGGAGGGGGCGTACGACAGAAGAGGCTGCTTCATGCGTACGGCCTCCTTCTGTTCCTTGAGGTCGCTGATGAGTCCGACCACGCGGGGGTCCTTTATGTCGACCCAGCCCTGGAGGGACGACGTGGCGATGTAACCCCGGCGGCCGTCGTAGAGGTTGACGACGATGCCCAGGTAGTCCAGGTCCAGGGCGAGGTCGCCGCGCAGGTCCTCGATCTGGTTGGTGAGCAGGTCGTAGGCGTCGGCCGAGCTGTCCTCCGCCTGGACCACGATCAGGGCGCCGGACTGGCCGGGGCGCTCGCCCTCGCGGCGCCGGCCGTAGTAGGCGGCGGCGTCCATACTCAGGCCGAGGCTCGGCGGACAGTCGACGAGGATGACGTCGTAGTCGCTCTCCAGCGGCAGCAGTGCCCGCTCCAGCGCCGCCTCCCGGGCCCGTACCGCCGACAGGCGCACATCGAGCAGGAAGGCGTCGTGGCAGGCGGGCAGCAGGTGGAGCCGGCCGCCGAAGGTGTCGTCGTCGATGGAGACGATCAGGTCGCGCAGATCGCCCTTGGGGTCGCCCGCCATGTGGTTGGTGAGGCTGTCGCCGTTCATCGGCAGCGGGGTGGCGCCGAGTTGGTTGGTCAGGTGGCACTGCGGGTCGAAGTCCACCAGGAGCACCCGCAGCCCCAGACCGGGCAGGCTCTCCACGTCCAGGGCGTCGCTGTCCCCGCCGCCGGCGATCTGGTCGCTGGCGCGCAGGGCCGTGGAGAGTGCCTTGGCGACCCGCACCGGGTGCAGCTTGCCGGGGTCCTCCGCCAGGGCCTCGCCGACACCGGCCGCGATGGCGGTCTTGCCGACGCCGCCCTTCTGGTTGCAGACGATGATGCGGCGGGTGACGGCCGGCCGCTCGATGTCCGGCGCCGGGGTGGTGTCGAGCCACAACTGCACCGACTGAGCCAGACCCTGGATGAGCGAGACCCGCCGGTCGGCGGCCACGTCGCGGAACCTCTCCCACTGGCCCTCGGGCAGGAAGGTGGAGAAGGAGTCGGCCCCGGCGGTGTCGACCGTGGCGGGCGTGGAGGCGAGGGCGAGCCATGCGTCGATGCCCTGTTCCACGGCCGTCTGGATCTCGACGCCGTGCTGGGCGGCCCTTACCTTGAGGTTCTGCCGGAGCCATCCCGGCAGTTTGGAGACGACCTTCTCGCGGTCGCTGGAGGTGGCTGGCGAACTCATGGGGGACACCTTACTAACGTGCTTGATCATTCGCCGCAGCGACACGTTAGAAAGCAAAAAGAGACGATGAGTTACTCCTCATTTGTCCCCATTGCCCCATCAACAGGCCGCCCCTGAACGGACATCAGGCGCCTCGGGAGGAGCCGGGGGAGGCGAACGCCGCTGACCTCGGACAGCGTGTCGGCCGCTGCGCGGGAGCGGGCGCGGACCGACTCCGGGTGCGGCGCCGGACGACCCTCGACGCGGTGTCGGCGAGGCTCGGCGGGACGGTTCGGGTTCGTACGGAGACTCGAAGAGGGAACGGCGCGCGGGGAGCGAGACGTACTGTTCCCCGTCTGTGTCCGCTGTGATCGCGGCGCGTCGGGCTCCGCCGGAAGGTGGCGCAGGCGCCCGAGAAGGAGCAGCCACTCCTCGCCACTCTCAACGTATAGCGCACCGGGGGCCTTGCGGCAAGGCCCCGGTCATGCCGCACAATCGCTCGTCTGGCCCACCGACCTGCGGAAACGAGGGACTCACCGAGTGCACTCCCTGTCATCACCGGGCAGCGCGGACCCTGCGGGCGGAACTCTGAGCGGAGCAGCAGACATGACCTCCTTGACCACCAGCGTGTTCGACCTGCCCGACCGCCTCGCCGCGAAGGCGGACCCCGGGCTGATCGGCCGCGACGAGCGGCACTTCGCGGCCATCGCGACCACCCTCGAACAGACCATCGCCGAACTGACCGAAGCACTCGACGCCGAGCGACGGGCGCCGGGCGGTGTGGGCCGGCAGGCGATGGACCGGGACGCGGAGGTGCACCGGCTCACCGCCCGGCTGCGCACCCTGCGCCGCTTCGGCGTGGACCTGTGCCTCGGGCACATGGTCGGCGCCGACGACGCCGAACCGGTGTACGTCGGACGTCTCGGCCTCACCGACAGCACCGGCCGCCGGCTGCTGGTCGACTGGCGCTCCCCCGCGGCCGAACCCTTCTTCGGCGCCACCCACGCCCACCCCATGGGCCTGGCGAGCCGCCGCCGCTACCGCTGGACCCGCGGCCGGATCACCGACTACTGGGACGAGGTGTTCACCGCCGACGGGCTCCGGCAGCGGGCCGCGCTCGACGACCAGTCCGCGTTCATCGCCAGCCTGGGGAGCACCAGGTCGGAGAGGATGCGCGACGTGCTCGGCACCATCCAGGCCGACCAGGACGCGGTCATCCGCGCCGGATCGCGCGGCGCGCTCGTCGTGGACGGCGGCCCGGGCACCGGAAAGACGGTGGTCGCCCTGCACCGCTCCGCCTACCTCCTCCATTCCGACCCGCGCCTCGGCCACCGCCGCGGCGGTGTGCTGTTCGTCGGCCCCCACCGCCCCTACCTGGCCTACGTCGCCGATGTGCTGCCGAGTCTCGGCGAGGAGGGTGTGCAGACCTGCGTCCTGCGGGACCTGGTCGCCGAGGGGGCCACGGCGGTGGAGGAGACGGACCCGGAGGTGGCCCGCCTGAAGTCGTCGGCGGACCTGGTGAGGGCGATCGAGAAGGCCGTCGGGTTCTACGAGGAGCCGCCCACCGAGCCGATGACGGTCACCACCCCCTGGTCCGAGGTCCGGCTCACCGCCGACGACTGGGCCGAGGCCTTCGGGGCGGCCGAGCCCGGCACACCGCACAACGAGGCCCGCGAGCATGTCTGGGAGGCCCTGATCACCATCCTGGCGGACAAGCACGACGGCGAGGTGTCGCCCCCACTGCTGCGCCGGGCGCTGGCGCACGACGAGGAACTGACCGGGGCCCTCTCCCGCGCGTGGCCGCTGCTCGAAGCGGCCGACCTGGTGTCGGACCTGTGGTCGGTGCCCGCGTATCTGCGGATGTGCGCACCCTGGCTCAGCCGCGAGGAGGTGCGCACCCTGCAACGCGCCGACGCCAAGGCGTGGACGGTGTCCGACCTGCCGCTGCTCGACGCGGCCCGGCAACGGCTCGGCGACCCGGCGGCGGCCCGCCGCGCCCGCCGGCGCAAGGCCACCCTCGCCGCCGAACGCGAGCGGATGGCCGCCGTCATCGACAACGTGCTCGCCGCCGACGACGACGGTGAGGGCGCGGTGACGATGCTGCACGGGACGGACCTGCGGAACAGCCTGGTCGACGAGGGTGCGCTGCCCGTGGCCGAACCCGACCTGCTCGCCGGGCCGTTCGCACACGTCGTCGTGGACGAAGCACAGGAACTGACCGACGCGGAGTGGCAGATGCTGCTGCTGCGCTGCCCGTCCCGGAGCTTCACCGTCGTCGGTGACCGCGCCCAGGCCCGGCACGGCTTCACCGAGTCGTGGCGGGAACGGCTGGAGCGGGTCGGGTTCGACCGGATCGACCTCGCCTCGCTGAGCGTCAACTACCGCACACCGAAGGAGGTCATGGCCGAGGCCGAGCCGGTCGTCCGGGCCGCCCTGCCGGACGCCAACGTGCCGACGTCCGTGCGCGCCACCGGCATCCCCGTCCGCCGCGGGTCGGTCACGGAGCTGGAGTCGGTGCTCGAAGCGTGGCTCGCCGGGAACGCGGACGGGACCGCCTGCGTCATCGGTGCGCCCGCGTTCCGGGAAACGTCCCGAGTCAGGTCGCTGACACCGCGCTTGGCGAAGGGACTGGAGTTCGACCTGGTCGTCCTGGTCGATCCGGAGGAGTTCGGCGAAGGTGTCGAGGGAGCGGTCGACCGCTATGTCGCGATGACGCGGGCGACCCGTGAACTCGTCGTGCTCACCAGTTCCTGAACGCGGGACCAGCGTACCGAGGGTGTGCCGACGGGTGCGCCGGGGCGGAGGCCGTGCGTGCTGCGGACGGCCCCCGCCCGGCCCCACGTGTGTGCACGAAGGTGTGTGCACGGGTCGGGTGTGGCCTGCGACGGCGGACGTCGAGGGGTGCGGCCGTCGGCGGCCGGGGCCACATGTGCCGGCGCCGCCGGATCAGGCGGCGCCGGCCTGCGCCCCGTCCTTCTCCTGTCCCACCACGGTGTACATGACCGAACGGCCCTGCTTGTGCCGCTGGATGCGCCCCTTGGCGACCAGGGCCTCCAGGGTGTTGCGGACGACCTGGGGGGTGGGCTCGCGGTCCGGGTGCTTGGCCAGCAGCTCCTCGCGCAGCTCGGCCGCCAGCCGCGGCTCGCTGTGCCCGCCGAGCAGGTCCAGCAGCAGGTCGCGCAGGAGGACCTGGGACTCGTCCTTCTTCGCGGCGGCCTTGCCGGTGCCCTTGGCGGCGGTCTTCGCGGCGCCCTTCGGGGCGCTCTTCACCGTGCTCCTCGTGGCGGGCTTGGCGGTGTTCTTCGCGGCCCGCTTCTTCGCGGGGCTCTTGGTGGCGGCCTTCGTGGTCTCCTCGTCCCCCGCGGGCGCGGGCTGCTCGGCCGGGGCGTCCTCGGCGGTGGCGTCCGGCGCGGCCGAGGCCGGTTCCGGGGCGGACGGCGCCTGCCGGGGGGCGGGCTCCGGCTCGTTGCGTGCCTGCTGCGGCACGTGTGCCGCGTCGGCGGCGGGGTGTCCCGCGAGGCTCAGGATGTCCAGCAGCAGGGTCTCCTCCTGCTGGAGGGTCTCCAACTGACGTGTCAGCTCTTGCTGCTGACGGCGGTTCTCGGCGAGATCCGAAGCCGCTTGCTCGGCATACCGCGACCGGACCGTGGCGGTGGCTGATTTGGTGGGCACAGCCTTTCACTCCCTTTGTGTGGATGACGCTGCGCATGCTACTGGGGTGTACGGGCCGTGCCGAGGGTCGGGGACCAAACGCGGTGCGCGGCGCGGACCCGCGACACCCCCGGCCACATGGGCCGACGAGGTGTGCTGAGCCGGTTCGGGGCGGTGGGAGCGCCGCCGGAAAACCGCCGTATCGAGTGGCGTCCGCGTTTTGACGGGACGGGGTGCGCGCCTTGAGGCTCCGGCCCGCCGGCCGGGCGCGTAGGGGCTGGGGGTGTTCATCGGCCAACCCCGCGGCCGAGGGCCGGAGTTCGATGAACGTAGCATCGTTGAAACCTTTGCGAAAGGGCTTGCACCAGGCCGACCTGGTAGCTGCCTGCTGAACTGCCTTTTTCGCGCGAGGGGTTGACCGGCGGTGCACCGCGCCGTACGGTCTCGGCCGCAATCTCTTGCAGCAAGAACCAGTCCGCGGCAAGGGACGGCACACGGCCTTCTCCGGCACGGCGCGTTGCCTTCGAGGCTGCTGCTCCGGTACACCCCACTTCACCACTGGAGAAACCATGGCCAGAAAGACCGTGGCCGCTGCACTCGCCGTACTGGCGGGAGCCGCTGCGGCCGTCACGGCACCCACGCCGGCGCAGGCGAGCCCGCCCGGCGGCAAGGACGTCACCGCGGTGATGTTCGAGTGGAACTTCGCCTCCGTCGCCAAGGCCTGCACCGACGAACTCGGCCCCGACGGCTACGGCTACGTCCAGGTCTCCCCGCCCAACGAGCACATCCAGGGCAGCACCTGGTGGACCGCGTACCAGCCGGTCAGCTACAAGATAGGCACCAAGCTCGGCGACCGCGCCGCCTTCAAGAACATGGTCGACACCTGCCACGCGGCGGGCGTCAAGGTGGTCGCCGACGCCGTGATCAACCACATGGCGAACGCCTCCGGCACGGGCACCGCGGGCTCGTCGTTCTCCAAGTACGACTACCCCGGCCTCTACTCGGCGGCCGACATGGACGACTGCACCTCCACCATCACCAACTACGCGGACCGCTGGAACGTGCAGCACTGCGAACTGGTGGGCCTGCCCGACCTCGACACCAACGAGGAATACGTCCGCAAGACCATCGCGGGGTACCTCAACGACCTGCTCTCCCTCGGTGTCGACGGCTTCCGCGTCGACGCCGCCAAGCACATCGCCGAGGACGACCTCGCGAACATCAAGTCCCGGCTGACCAACCCCGGCGTCTACTGGAAGCAGGAGACCATCGGCGCCGCCGGGGAGGCCGTCCAGCCGTCCGAGTACTACAACACCGGAGACGTCCAGGAGTTCCATTACGCCTACGACCTCAAGCGGGTCTTCACCGGCGAGAAGCTCGCCGAGCTGAAGAACTTCGGCGAGGCCTGGGGCTATGTGCCCAGCGGCAAGGCGTCGGTGTTCGTCACCAACCACGACACCGAACGCAACGGCACCACCCTCACCTACAAGAACGGCGCCGCCTACACCCTCGCCCATGTCTTCATGCTGGCCTGGCCCTACGGCTCCCCCGACGTGCACTCCGGCTACGAGTTCACCGACAACGACGCCGCCGGACCGGACAACGGCCAGGTGGGCGCCTGCTACACCGACGGCTGGAAGTGCCAGCACGCCTGGCGCGAGATCGCGAGCATGGTCGCGTTCCGCAACACCGCCGCCGGGACCGCGGTCACGAACTGGTGGGACAACGGCGGCAACCAGATCGCCTTCGGGCGCGGGGACAAGGCATACGTGGCCATCAACCACGAGGGCTCCTCGCTGACCCGCACCTTCCAGACCTCGCTGCCCGCCGGTGACTACTGCGACGTGCAGAGCGGCAAGGGCGTCACGGTGAACTCCGCCGGCCAGTTCACCGCCACCCTCGGCGCCGACACCGCCGTCGCCCTGCACGTGGGCGCGAAGACCTGCGGCGGCACGAGCGGCGGAGACGGCGGGGGGAGCACGGCCACCGGCGCGTCGTTCAACGTCAACGCCACCACCCAGTGGGGCGAGAACATCTACGTCACCGGGAACAACGCCGCCCTCGGCAACTGGAACACCGCGAGCGCCCTCAAGCTGGACCCGGCGAGCTACCCGGTCTGGAAGCTGTCGGTGCCCCTGCCCGCCGGCACGTCCTTCGCGTACAAGTACCTGCGCAAGGACGCGAGCGGCAACGTCACCTGGGAGAGCGGCGCCAACCGCACCGCCACCGTCGGCTCCGGCGGCCTGGTCACGCTGAACGACACCTGGCGCGGCTGACACCCGGAGCCGCCCACGGCCGGCGCGCGCCGCCGCCCCGAATGGACCGGGGCGGCGGCGCGTAGGTACGGCCGAGGGGTTCGGACCCCATCAGCGGGTCCGAACCCCTCAGGAGCGGTCCGGCCGGCCGCCGTCATGGACGCCGGCCCGCCGGGGCTCGCGATAACAAGCGATCAGGCGCAGGTTATGCCGATGCAGATGGTGTTGAGCGCCGTCAGCAGACCGACGCAGGCACACGTGCCGCCGTACGAGGCGCCGTCCATCTCGACGGGCTCCGTCTCGGGGAGGGCGTGCAGCTCGGCCAGCAGTTCAAGGTCCAGGTTTTCCATGGGTGTTCCTTTCTGTGGGGGAAGGTTGAGCGGCGAAGGGACGCTGCTCAGGGTGTGGCGACCGGATGGAGCGGTGCACGCACCACCCGGGGGTCTGTGGGGCAGCGGTCGGCCCGGACCGGCGGCGGGACCGTCCAGAGCCGGGGAGAGGCGTGCCGCAGCCGCAGCAGGAAGGCGAGGATCCCGGCGGACCCGTCGCTCCAGCTGGTCGAGACGTCCCCGTACTCGTTGGGGAAGACGAGGTGGCCGTGCCGGTGGGCGCGCTGGGTCAGGAGCAGGTGGGCCAGCTCCTCGGCCAGCACCCGGTGGGTGTCGTCCCTGGTGGCGTCGGCCATGTCCAGCAGGAAGTCTCCGTTGCCCGCGAGCCCGTGGCACTGGGTGAGCGGGGCGCGCGAGGCGTACTCCGCCACGGCACGGGTGGCGCGGTGCGCGTAGTCGCCGAAGCGGTCGTCGCCGGTGGCCTGGTACAGCCGGACCAGGAAGGCGCCGATCCCGGCGGAGCCGTGGCACCAGTACGGGGTCGTGGGCTCGTTCGCGGCCTGCGCCGGCCAGTGCGCGGCCTCGCCGATGAGGACGGCGTTGGCCGTCAGGTGCTCGCCCGCGTCCACGGCCAGGTCCAGCAGGTCGGACCGCCGGGTGGCCAGCGCGGTCGACAGGAGGAAACTGCCGATGCCCGCGACGCCGTGCGCGAAGCCGAGGTAACGCTTGCCGGCCAGCCGGGAGACGGCCTCGGCGGGCGCCGCCCAGCTCACCCCGGTCGGCTCGGGCTCCGCCGCCGCAGCCAGTTCCTCGGCGGCGGCGACGGTCAGCTCCAGGAGACGGTCGTCGCCGGTGCGGTTCCACAGGTGCAGGGCGGCCAGACCGCTGCCCGCGCTGCCGTGCGTGATGTCGTGGCTGGGTGAGTTCTCCAGCGGCGCGAGGGCCAGCGCGAGGGCGTGGTCGGTGAGCCGTGGGTCGTCCACGGCACGACCGGCGTCGTACAGCGCCCACGCGGTGCCGCGGTCGCCGAAGTGCAGCCCGGGGCGCGCTCGCCGGACGTCGGTGTGCCGGGTGATCCAGTGGCCCGCGGTGGAGATCACCTCGGGCAGACGCGGATCGCCGGTCAGCTCGAAGTACCGGGTGAGGACGGCCAGTACACCCGCCGCGCCCTGCTGCACGGTACAGGGGGCGGTCTCCCCGGCGGTGGTGGAGACGGGCCACAGCCGTCCGTTCTCGCCCGGTGTCATGGTGGAGATGAGGTGTTCCACGATCCCGTCCACCGGGTCCTGCTCGCCGTCCGGCGCGGGCGGCCGGGCGGCGCGGGCACCGGCCGGGGTGTGCGGGCGTGCGGGCGCCGCGGCGACGGTGCGCAGGGCTGTCCGCGCCCGGGGCAGGTCCCAGCGGGCGGCGGGCTCGTCTCGCATCAGCCCGAGGAGCATCGCCACCAGGCCGTCGGCCAGCCCGAGCCGGGCCGCGCAGGCGGTCAGCCAGGAGGCGAGCCGCTGTTCCACGGGCTTGGTGGCGGGCTCGTCGTCCAGCAGGATCGGCACCCGGCCCACCAGGACGAAGCAGGCGGTGGCGCCGACGCTGTAGTAGTCGGCGGTCCGGGACACGGGCGCGTCGACCAGACGCTCGGGCGCGCTGAAGCCAGGGGTGCCGAGTCGGGTCGGCGGGGCGGACTCCTCGTCCAGGACGGTGAGTTCGAGGTCGATCAGGCGCAGACTGCCGTCCGGGCGGACCATGACGTTGCCCGGCGTGAGGTCCCGCAGTACGCAGCCCTGGGCGTGGGCCGCCGCCACCAGATCCACCAACTGCTCGACCAGGGCGAGTGCGTCGGCCCGGTAGCGGTCCGCGCCGAGACGGCGGAACTGCTCCGACACCCAGGTGCGCAGCGTGACCCCGGGCACCTCCTCCTCGGCGAGGAACAGGTGCCGGCCGTGTTCGAACAGGGCCAGCGGTGCGGGGGCCAGTCCGAGCCCGTCCAGCCGCTCCAGCGCGCGGGCCTCGTCGCGCAGCCAGTCCTGTACGTCGCGGCCGGCGGCGTCCTCCTCCACATGCGGCCGGGCCTCCTTGATGACCACCGGGTCGCCCGTACGGAGGTCGGTGCCCCGGTAGACGCCGCCCTTGTTGGTGTGCCGGATGGCCTCCCGCACGGTGAAGCGGCCGCCGAGGGTCAGGGGCCCCGCGGGGCGGGCGGTCGTGCCGGGGGCCGCGGTGGCCGTGGTGGGGGCCTGCTCGTCCCGGGTGGGAGAGGCGGGCTGCCGGTCGGCGGCCGGTGCGGCGGGCGCGGTGGGGAAGGGGCAGACCGCCCAGGAAGGGGGCAGGTACCGGCCGGTCCGGCGGTCCTCCACCGGATTGCCGTCGGGGTCCTTGATGTACGTCACCAGCAGGCCCTCGTCCGACAACCGCCGCCGGGCGACGAACGCCCCGTAGCGGTAGTGCACGACGCTGCCCGGCGCGTACGCCCGGTCGGAGAGGATCTGCGGTCCGGCGAGTCCGGCCGTGACCCGGTGGAGTTCCTCCGCGATACGGACCGCGGCGGCGTCGTCGTTCGGGTAGACGGTGAGGAACTTCCCCGAGCTGCCCCGGGGCGTGCTGCGGGAGTTGAGCACGCTCACCTTCTCCCGCGACCGGGCGAACTTGAACGCGGAGTCCTCCGCGAGGAGCACACCCAGCGCCTGGGTGAGGATCGCCGGGGCGGAGGCGACCGTCGCCGACAGGTGGAGCTTCCAGCCCTGTTCGGGCGTCGTGCCGGTGACCGGAGTGACGTGGCACCACGTCTCGTCGGCGACGTTCCGCCAGCGCGCGACGGTCGCGGTGGCGCGGAGTGCTTCGCCAAGGAGGCGCTCGAGGTCGCCTGCCGTGTCGACGTGCCCGGTCATCTCAGTCCCTTCCACCCGGACGGGAGGTGTTTCCCGTCCTGCGGTCATGACCAAGGTGCGCACACCTGCGAGCGGTTGGCGCGCGGTGCCGCGCAGACGGGTGACGATCTCACACGAGAGGCGGAGGGCGGGGCTGCGGGAGCTCGGCCGGAGGGAGGGGGTGTGCGACCCGCTGCCCCGGGGTGGGGGCGGCAGTACGGCTCGGTCGGACCCAACTCGTCTGGTCGGGCCTCCGTTTCGTCCGAGGCGTCGGCCTCCCAGTGAGGGCCTGCAGCCGGGGTGGCGGGACCGCTGTGAGCAGCCCGCCGTCCGCCCGCCGTCACCGCCTGCCGTCCGCCCGTCGGCGCCGACCAGGCGGGCGGGATGCGGGCCGGCCGAGGAGAACAGGCGGGTCGGGAACGGCTCTCTTCGGAAACGGCCCTCTCCCGGAACAGGGCCGATCGGCCCTGGCCTTTCGACCCCGGTCCGGGGAAGGATGCCAGGGTAGGCAGAACTCATCACAAGGAGTGACCGATGGCGGAGCGCGAGCAGGCAGGCCCCGACACCCCGATCCGGGTCTTCCTCCTCGACGACCATGAAGTGGTCCGCCGTGGGGTGCACGACCTGCTGAACGACGAGTCGGACATCGAGGTCGTCGGCGAGGCCGGCACCGCGGAGCAGGCCCTCGTACGCGTCCCCGCCCTGCGCCCGGACGTGGCGGTGCTCGACGTGCGGCTGCCGGACGGCGACGGGGTGACCGTCTGCCGCGAGCTGCGCTCCCGCCTGCCGGAACTGGCCTGCCTGATGCTGACCTCCTTCGACGACGAGGAAGCCCTGCTGGACTCGATCATGGCGGGCGCCTCCGGCTATGTGCTGAAGCAGATCCAGGGCTCGGACCTGGTCTCGGCGGTACGCACCGTCGCCCGCGGCCAGTCGCTGCTCGACCCGAGCGCCACCACCAAACTGATGGCCCGGCTGCGCGGCGGACAGCGGCAGGAGGAGCAGCCGGACGCGCTGCCCGGCCTGACCGAGCGGGAGCGGGAGATCCTGGCCCTGATCGGCGAGGGCCTCACCAACCGGCAGATCGGCCAGCGCCTCTACCTCGCCGAGAAGACGGTCAAGAACCACATCTCCCGTCTCCTCGCCAAGCTCGGCGTGGAGCGCCGGATCCAGGCCGCCGTCATCGCCACCCAGGCCCGGGACCGGCGGCGCGGCGACAACCGCTGACGCATCACCCCACGACCACCGGGTCCCGGTCCGTCGGGGCCCCTCCCGACCGGCGCCGCGCACGGCGCCGGCCTCCTTCCGCGCGGTGTCCCATCACCGTCCCCTCCTGCGGCGGCACCCGATACTGTGACCCGAGAGCAGTACGTTCTCGGCACGTCGTGGGCATGGAGGAACAGCGGTGGGAAGCTCCGACGAGTCCGCCCGCGTCCGCCTGCCGCAGCTGCGGCTCGACGAGCTGCTGGAGGAGCTCCAGGCCCGTCTGGACGCGGCGCGCGGCACCCGGGACCGGGTGCACAGTCTGCTGGAGGCGGTGCTCTCCGTCGGACGCGAGCTGGACCTCGAACCGGTCCTGCACAGCATCGTCGAAGCGGCGGCGACGCTCGTGGACGCCGAGTACGCGGCGCTGGGCGTGATCGGTCCGGACGGCAGGCGCCTGTCCGCGTTCCACACCATCGGGGTCAGCGACGGGCAGATCGCCAAGATCGGCCCGTTCCCCGAAGGGCACGGGATTCTGGGGGAGTTGATCCGGCATCCGGAGCCGTTGCGGCTGGCGAAGCTGTCGGAGCATCCGGCGTCGTACGGTTTTCCGGCGCATCATCCGCCGATGAACACGTTTCTGGGTGTGCCGATCCGGGTGCGGGACCAGGTGTTCGGGAATCTGTACCTGACGGAGAAGCGGGGCGGGGCGGAGTTCGACGAGGAGGACGAGTCGGTCCTGTCGACCCTGGCGGTGGCCGCAGGTGTGGCGATCGACAACGCGCGGTTGTACGAGGAGTCGCGGCTGCGGGAGCGGTGGCTGCAGGCCAACGCGGAGATCACCCACGGTCTGATGTCGGGCAGCGCACGCGGTGAGGCGCTGGGGCTGATCGCCGAACGCGCCCGGGAGATCACCGGTGCGGCCCTCGCCGTGGTCGCGGTCCCGATGGCGGACACCGACGCCCTCACCGTGGAACTCGCCATCGGGCCGCAGGCCCAGGCGCACCGCGGCCTGGTGCTGCCCCTGGACGACAGTCTGATCGGGCTCTCCTTCACCACCGCCGCACCCGTCACCAGCCCGGACATCTCGCGCGACGACCGGGTCTCGGCCGGGCCGCTGCGGTTCGCCGGGCTGGGACCGGCGGTCGCCGTGCCCGTCGGCGCGGGCGAGCGGGTGCGCGGCGTGGTGCTGCTGGTGCGGGAGGACGGGCGCAGCCCGTTCTCGGAGGAGGAGACCGAACCGCTCAAGAGCTTCGCCGCGCAGGCCGCGCTGGCGATGGAGCTGGCCGAACGACGCCAGGACGCGGAGCAGATCGCGCTGCTGGAGGACCGCGACCGGATCGCCCGGGACCTGCACGACCTGGCCATCCAGCGACTGTTCGCCACCGGGATGACCCTCCAGAGCGCCGGCCGGTTCATCGACCACGCGAATGCCAAGGAACGCGTGCTGCGGGCCGTGGACGACCTGGACGAGACCATCAGGATCATCCGGTCCACCATCTTCGGCCTGCGCTCCCGCGACGACGACGGCGCCCCGGGCCTGCGCGCCCGGATCGTGGGTGTGGCGGGCGAGGTGGCCCCCGCCCTGGGTTTCGCGCCCAGCCTGCGGCTGGAGGGCCTGCTCGACACCGAGGTCCCCGACGAGGTCGCCGAACACGTGGTGGCGGTCGCCTCGGAGGCGCTGACCAACGTCGCCCGGCACGCGCACGCCGACCGGGTCGAGGTGGTGCTGGAGACGGACGGCAAGGCGGTACGCCTCGCGGTGACCGACGACGGCGTGGGCATCCCCACAGAGGGCCGCCGCAGCGGGCTGGCCAACATGGCGGAGCGCGCCCGACGGCTCGGCGGCGCCCTGGAGTGGACCACACCCGACGGCGGCGGCACCGCACTGGTGTGGCGGGTACCGCTGGAAGCGGCCTGATACCTGGACCGAAGGCCCCCGCCCGCCGGTCGAAGGCCCCGCCCGGACCCGCGGGCCAGGGACCAACGGACCTGCGGCCAGGGCCGCTCGGCGCTGGGGGAGGACCGCCCGCGCGCTCCATGCTGACGGTGATCGAATCGGAGGCGGCGCATGGACCACCGCACCCCCCTACCGGCCCGGCCACATCCCCCGTCCCAGGCCGGGGCGGGCGCGGGGTACGGACTGCGTCGTCCTCCGGTTCGGTCACCGTCCGGCCGCCGGCGGCCACGTCTGCCCTGACTCCCGCCCGGCCGGACGCACACCCGGCGGCCGGTGGCCGTGAACGAGGCCGGCGACCCCCTCTGTCCGGACGGCCACTGACAACCGCCGCTCCCCGGACCCGAGGACAGCCCCGCTCCGCACACGGCCGAAGTCGCTTGCCATACCGGCCGGCGCGGCCGCTTCACCGCCGGCGTGGGCCGGCGGTTCGGGCGGCTCACCGGGGCGCTGTTCCCGCCGGTGCGGCCGGTCACCTGGTGGACCATCGTCTGGCACAGGGGAGTGACCTGGGCGTCGCTCGCCGAGCCCGGCCACGGCGGCACCCCGGCCGCCGAGCTGTGCCTGTCTGCCCTGGTGATGCTCGCCGCGGCGGCACATGGGTGGGCGTACGCCACGGGCCGCCCCGCGCGCTCGCCCGCGTCCTCGCCGATGGGCTCCCAAGGCGTCGTCCTGCCGGCCACGGCACTGCCGACGGCGTGAGGGCGGCGGGAAGGCGGCGGGTGTGTCGCCGTGCCCCTGGTGGTCCGGCGGCCGTGTGTCCGACGCCCCTGTGCTCCGTAGTCGGCACCTGCGGCCCTGCGAAAGGCACCCGGGACCTGCGGACCTGCGAAAGGACCGCTGAGCCCTCGCTCCGCGCCGGTGCGACGGCGCAGGGTGGAAGGGAAGAGACGGTTTCGTGGAGTGTGCGGAGGAGCCGGCATGCAGACACCGGAAGTCGACGCGACGGCCGTGGAGAGCCTGCTCCACGCGGCCGTGGCCGCGCCGTCGATGCACAACACCCAGCCCTGGCGGTTCGGGATGGAGGCGGACACCGGCGCGATCCACGTCCGCGCGGACCGCGGCCGGCGGTTGCCCCTCTCCGATCCGCACCTGCGCGCACAACACCTGTCGGTGGGCGCGGCCGTCTTCAACCTCCGGGTCGCGGCGGCGCACCTGGGCTGGGAGCCGGACGTACAGCTGCTGCCCCACCCCGGCGACCCCGATCTGCTGGCCACCGTTCGGCTCACCGTCGCGACGGGAGGCGCGCTGCCGTCGTACGGCGATCTGTACGACGCCGTGGCCCGGCGGCACACCAGCCGGATGCCGTTCACCGGACGGCCGGTACCGGAGCACATCGTGGCCGAGATGCTCGCGGCGGCGCGCACCGAGGGCGCGCACCTCGACGTGCCCGGCGTCGTGGGCACCCGCGGACTGCTGCGGCTGACCGCGCTCGGCGAGGTGCGCAACACCGCCGACCCGGCCCGCGCCGCCGAGGCCCGGCACTGGATCACACCCCCGAACACGCCCGCCCTGTACGGGATTCCGCTCACCACGCTGGGACCCAGGGACCTCGGCCGCCGGATGCCGATGCGGGACTTCACCGGCCCGCTGCCGGGACTGCCGTTCCCCGCGCTGCGCTTCGAACGGCACGCACAGGTCGCCCTGTTGTGGACGGCGCACGACCGACCGGCGGACTGGCTGCGGGCGGGGCAGGCCCTGGAACGGACGCTGCTGGTGGCCACCCGGCACGGGGTGCGCACCTCGATGCTGCACCAGGCGATGGAGTGGCCGGACCTGAGGGCGGCGATGAGCGGCACCCGGCGACGGTGCCACCCCCACCTGCTGATCCGCTTCGGCTACGGCCCGGACGGCGGCCGCACCCCCCGCGCGACCGCCTCGGCGCGCCTTCGCGAGCAGACGACGGGGTGACCGTCGGGCAGGCGAACGGGCTGACCCGGGCGACCGGCCGACCCGCGACCCGGAGGGCCCCGCCGCCGCACGCGCCCCGCCGTGCGCACCCGCACAGGGCACACCGCCGGGTCAGCCCGAGGCGGCCCGGGGGGTGTGGCCGGAGGCGTCCTCAGCCCGTCGCGGCCCGGAGGTCCACGAGTGCGCGTCCGGTGACCATCGTGGACTGGATCGTGATGAAGACGTCGTCCCGGACGGGCATCCAGGAGACCGGGCCCGTCCGCAGCAGCCGGTCGTGCTCGGCCGGATCGGTGACGACGGTGGCCCGCCCGGTGACGACCACGCTCCAGCCCGACCGGCTCGCCGGATCGAACTCGTCGGCCTCGAAGGCGACCACGACGCCGTCGACCGCGCGGACGAGGTCGGAGCCGGCCGAGGTGCGCAGCAGCACGGACGAGTCCGGGCCGAGCGCGAAGTTCACCGGCAGTACGGCGGGCAGCGCCTGCCTGGTGTACACCACCCGTCCGACCGGCGCCTCGGCCAGCAGACGCAGGCACTCCGGTCGGTCCAGAGAGCGAAAGCCGTCGTTCTTCAGCATCCCTCCATCGTCCCCGGCCACCACCGCGATGGTCAGGGCCGATCGGCCCCTTCGCGAACCGGGTGCGTGGGCCCCGCACTCCGGGACCGCCGGCCCCCGGAAGTGGGACGATCTTCCCGCCGGCCGGGACCGAACCCGCACCACCCACCGGGCTGCCCCTTCGGGTCCCCCTCCCTCTGGACCGGCACGGGGCCGCTCTTCGCCTGGAGCGGCCGGAAACGGGTCGTCACGCTCTATCCGCTGCCCGCCGAGCCGGCCGACGGCTCGCTGCCGGAAGACCCCGCCACGGCGGCGGTCCTGCACACGGTGGCCGTGGCGGCGGGCGAGACCCTTTCCCGCTCCCTGGCCCGGAGGACGAGGACGGGCGGCCGGGCCGGTGAAGGGGCGGCGCGCCGGACAGGCTACGGCAGCTCGACGGAGCCGTACGGGGCGGTGGGGTGGCCGGTCTGGAGGGCCCAGTAGCGGTCCCCCCAGCTCCAATGCCACCATTCCGTGCCGTAGTTGACCAGGCCGGCCGCGGACAGGGCGCCGGCGAGGAGGCGGCGGTTGGCCCGGGCCTCGGCGCCGATGTTCGCGGCGTCCGTGTAGCAGGCGCCGTCGCTCTGCTCCGGAGTGGCGTTCAGCCGGGTGCCCATGTTCAGCTCGCGGCCCCGCTCGTCCACGAGGGTCAGATCCACGGCCGCTCCTGCGCTGTGCGGGGCGATCTCCGGGGGCGAGACATAGCGGCTGGCCGCGCGAAGGACACGTTCCGGGGGCCAGTCGGGGTGGCTGCGGCCCAGTTCCGCGGCGTACTCCTCGAAGTAGCGCCGCTGGAGGCCGGGCGGGCGGTAGCCCTCGACGAACAACAGGGCGGTGCCGTCCGGAAGGTGGGCTCGGGCGTGGAGCAGCCGGTCGAGCAACCCCTGCCGCAGGTGGGCGAAGGAGCCGTCCGGGTCGTGTCGGCGTGTGTCGACGCGGATGTCGCCCTGGGTGCGGACGTCGGCCAGTCGCTCGCCGCATTCCCGTACCGGTATCGCCGCCACTCGCGGGTCGGACATCAGCACGACGGTCATTCCTGCTCCCAGTCCCAGGTGTCGAAGTAGGCTGCCACACCCGTCCGGCGGGCCTCCAGCACCGCTTCCAGCCGTTCGAAGTCGCGCGGCGGCATCAACGGCCGCCACTCCCGCAAGGACAGGACCCGCACCTCGTCGTGCTCCTCGGGGTCCAGGACGATGCCGCGGATCTGGTCCCCGGTGAGCCGGCCGCCGTCGAACACCGTGCCCATCGTGCTGTACGGCCACTCGGCCCCGGGCAGCCCGAACACCGTCGCGAGGAGCCGTGGCGGTCCCGGCACGGTGAGGCCGGTCTCCTCCCGGCACTCCCGGACCGCGGTCTGCCACGGACGCTCGCCCGGGTCCATGGTCCCGCCCGCCAACTGCCACGGGTGCGTCGGGCTGTAGACGGAGTGCAGTTGGACGGGCCGGTCCTGCTCGTCGGTGAGGAGGACCGCGGCGAAGCCGGTCGCCTTCATCACCGTCTCCGCGTACTCCTCGGGCGGCAGCCAGACCCGCCCGCCGCGGGGCGGACGTGACTCGACGGCCGCTCCGGGCGCCGTCATCGGCTCATCGGTCGTCGCCATGGCGCTCACCAGCCCATCTCGGGGCGACGAACACCTGGATCCGCTTCTCGGTCACGCACGGGCCGGGAGTCTCCGCCCAGGTGAAGGGCGTGACCACGTCCAGCACGAGCCCGGTCTCCTCGCGGAGTTCGCGGACGATTGCCTCGTGCGGACTCTCGCCCTCCTCGGACCCGCCGCCGACCAGCGACCAAGTGCCGTTCGCAGATCGGCTTGTGGGCGTCACGCAGGTGCAGCAGGTACTGCCCCCGGCTGTTGACGATCAGTACGGCGGTGCCGTGGACCGCGCTCGCCTCGCCGGGCACGGCGGACGGAACGGCAGCAGTGCGGGACGAAGGGGGCATGCTGCTCCCGGAGGGTGTGCGCTGCGGACAGGTGCCAGGTAACCGGAACAACGCAGGTCACCCTCTGTCCGTCACGGCACCTGGCGGGCGGAACCGAGGCAATTCAGCCATCCGAGGAGCCGGGCGCCCTCGCGGCTCGTGAACTCCGGGTCGCGCAGGGCGCTGGCCAGCAGCGACATGCCCTGGTAGCCGGAGACCAGGGTGAGCGCGAGGCCGTCCGGGTCGGGCAGGGCCAGCGCGCGGAACTGGTTCGCGGCCCAGTCCAGCAACCGCCGGATCACCGCCCCGGCCGCCATGTCGAGATCGCCGTCGGCCCGTTTGTCCAACTCGACGGCGAGGGTCGCCGACGGCATCCTGGACATCCTCGGCGACCCGCTCCCGGCCGAGCGGCGGGCCGGCCCGGACGTACGCGACGTCCTGGGCCGCCCGGCCCGCCCCTTCGCGCGGTGGGCGGCGCGCGATCTGCCGGCCTTCCGGTAGCGCCCGCGACCGGCGGGTGCGCGGCGGCACCTGCTGCGGACGGGGCGGTGGTCGGGACCGGAGCGCGGGGGCGTACGTCAGTCCACCGGCCACGTGTGCACCGGGGCGTTGAGGTGCATGTACTCGATGTACTGCTCCGTCATCAGGCGCAGCGACTCGTGGCGGCCGGAGCGGGTGGTGGCCTCCAGGCGGTGGAACATCTCCTTCTGCCAGACCGCGCCGTTGCGGCCGGTGACACAGCGCTGTTCGATCACGCCGAGCAGCGGTTCCCGCCAGGCCGCGTCCATGCCGGACAGCTCGAGGCCGCGGTGCGCCATGGGCAGCAGGCGCCGCAGGACGAGTTCGGCGACCGGCACCTCGCCCATGCCCGGCCAGTACAGACGTCCCTCGATGCCGTGCCGTGCCGCCGTGTGCAGGTTGTCCTCGGCAGCCGAGAAGGACATCCGGGACCACACCGGCCGGTCCTCCTCCACCAGGGCGCGGGTGATTCCGTAGTAGAACGCGCCGTTGGCGAGGGTGTCGGCGACGGTCGGGCCGGCGGGCAGCACCCGGTTCTCCACCCTGAGGTGCGGTTTGTCCTGGGCGATGGCGTAGACCGGCCGGTTCCAGCGGTAGATGGTGCCGTTGTGCAGGGTCAGCTCACCGAGTTCGGGAATGTCGCCGCGGTCCAGGGTCTCCCCGGGGTCCTCGTCGTCGCAGAGCGGGAGCAGGGCCGGGAAGTATCGCAGGTTCTCCTCGAAGAGGTCGAAGACGCTGTTGATCCACCGTTCCCCGAACCACACCCGGGGCCGCACCCCCTGCACCTTGATCTCCTCGGGACGGGTGTCCGTGGCCTGCTCGAAAAGGGGGACACGTGTTTCGTGCCACAGCTCCTTGCCGAACAGGAACGGCGAGTTGGCCGCCAGCGCCACCTGGACGCCGGCGACCGCCTGCGCCGCGTTCCAGTAGCCGGCGAACTCCTCGGGGGAGACCTGGAGATGGAACTGGGTGCTGGTGCAGGCGGCCTCCGGCGTGATCGTGTCCGCGTACGTCCGCAGCCGGTCCACTCCGTCCACCTCGATGTGCAGGTCCTCACCCCGGGCGGCGAAGACCTGGTCGTTGAGCAGCCGGTAGCGCGGGTTCTCGGAGAGCGCGGAGTGGCCGACGTCCTCCTGCCGCAGTGTGGGCAGGATGCCGATCATGATCAGATGGGCGCCGACCGTTCTGGCCCGGCGGTCCGCGTGGTTGAGCGCGGACCGGATCTCGGACTCCCAGGCGTCGGGGCCGCCGGCCGTCAGGCGGCGCGGCGGGATGTTGGTCTCCAGGTTGAACCGCCCCAGCTCGGTGGACCAGGCGGGGTCCGCGATCGCCTCGAGCACGTCGCTGTTGCGCATCGTCGGCTCCGCCCGGTCGTCCACCAGGTTCAGCTCGATCTCCAGCCCGACCTGCGGCCGCTCGGACTCGAAGCGGGCGTCACGCAGCATCTGCGCGAGGGCGTCGAGGCACTCCTGCATCTTGATCCGGTAGCGGCGGCGGTCCTCACGGGTGAACACCAGCGCCGGGACGTCCCGTCCCATCGGGCCTCCCGGTGGCCTCTCGACGCACATCCTCCACACCTCAGCGTCCCACCACCGGGGGACCTCGACCACGCGGCGGGGCGGGCGCGGGCTGCGCCGAGGGAATTCTCCCGGCGTGTTCAGCGCGGCGACTGAATCCGTCGCTGGTGGTGCCTATGGCGACTGTTTTGCGCGAAATCATGGCGGTGATGCGACGGAATCAGTAGAGTTCCCGTCACTGCCCCATCGCGTGCGCGGTGCCCGGCCAGGCCGTGTCGGTCCCGTCGGCCGTGCCGGGTCGGCCGCGTCGGTCGTATTCGCTGCGTCGGCCGTACCGGCCGTGTCCCAGAGAGGTGTCCCCCATGGACTCCGGTTCCCCGGAACGGCGGCTGCCGGTCACCGAGCGGACGCGGCACCGCCGGCTGCGGCAGCAGGGCAGCCTGGACCGCGACCGGCTGGACGCGATCCTCGCCGCCGGCTTCGTCTGCCACCTGGGCGTCACCGTCGACGGCGCCCAGCTCGTGGTGCCGACCGTGTACGGCTCCGACGGCGCCACCCTGTACTTCCACGGCTCGGTCGCCAGCCGCAGCCTGGTCGCCTCACCCCACGCCACGGTCTGCGTCACGGTCACCCACGTCGACGGCCTCGTCCTGGCCCGCTCGGTCTTCGAGCACGGGGTCAACTACCGCAGCGCCATGATCTTCGGCGTCCCCCGCGCGGTCACGGACCCCGGCGAGAAGCTCGCCGGCCTGCGCTGGCTGACCGAGCAGGCCGCGCCCGGCCAGTGGGACTACGCCCGCCGCCCCAACGCCAGGGAACTCGCCGCGACGGCCCTGCTCGCCCTCCCGCTGGACGAGGCGTCCGTCAAGATACGTACCGGCGCCCCGGAGGACGGTGACGGCGAGGACGCCCGGCTGGGCCTGTGGGCGGGCGTCCTGCCGTTGCGTACGACGTGGGGCGAGCTGGAGGCGGACCCGCTGCTGCCCGAGGGCGTCGCGGCCCCCGCCCACCTCGCGAAGCGGGCCGGAACTCCGGCCGACTGACCGGGCAGGGCCGCCCTGTGCGCGTCCGGGTCCGCGTCGGGTGCCTGTCCCGGTCCGGGTCCCGGTCCGGGTCCGGGTCCGGGTTCGGGTCCGGATCAGTGGGAGGTGGGCCGCAGGTGTACGGGGAGGGTCTGGTGGCCGTTGCTGATGAGTGAGGGACAGGGCTGCAACGTGTCGGCGGGTACGGCGAGCTCCAGGTGCGGGAAGCGGTCGAAGAGCAGCCGCAGGGCGGTGGTGACCTCCATGCGGGCGAGGGGCGCGCCGAGGCAGAAGTGGACGCCGTAGCCGAAGGCGAGGTGGTCCTTCGACGTCCTGGTCGTGTCGAAGACGTCGGCGGTCGGGCCGTGCCAGTCCGGGTGCCGGTTGGCGGCGGCGTAGGAGGCCAGGATGGCCTCACCGCGGGCGATGACCTGCCCGTCGGGCAGCGGGATGTCGGTGAGGGCGTAGCGCAGCGGGAGGTGTTTGACGGCCGGCTCGTGCCGCAGCGTCTCCTCGACCACATCCGTCCAGCTCGCGCGGCCGGCCCGGAGGTGGGCCAGGTGTGCGGGATCGGTGAGCAGGGCGGTGACGGCCTGGTCGATGACGTTGACGGTCGTCTCGTAGCCGGCGCTGATCATCAGCAGCAGGGTGTCGCGCAGTTCGGCGGCGGACAGGGCGCCGCCGTCGCCCTCCTCGTCGCGGGTGGCGAGGAGGAGGCTCGTCATGTCGTCGCCGGGGGCGTGCCGCTTGGCGGCGATGAGCCGGTCCAGCGCCGTGTAGAGGGCGGCGGTGTTGGCCTCGGCCTGCGCGGCGGTGAGCGTGGTGGTGAAAACCCCGTCGACCAGCGCGCGGAAGTCCTGGCGTTGGTCGTGCGGTACGCCCATGAGTCCGCCGATCACGGCGATCGGAAGCGGGCGGGCGAGGTGTTCGCGCAGGTCGACCGGTGCGGTGGCGGGCAGGGCGGCCAGCCGATCGAGGAGCGGGGTCACGGCCGCCTCGACCACGGGGCGCAGGGCCTCGATGCGGCGGGCGCTGAAGGCCGGCGCGATCATCCGGCGCAGCCTGCGGTGGTCGGGGCCGTAGGCCGTGAACATGTTCCTGGCCGTCACCCAGAGGGCCAGCGGCCAGGTGGCGACGGCCCCGGCGTAGCCCGGCCAGTGCGCGGCGGCGTCCTTGGAGACCTCCGGACTGGTCAACAGGTTTTTGAGGAGCGAGGGTTCGGTGACGGCCCAGGCGGTCACGCCGAGGATGTCCACGCGGGTGGCCGGACCGCGGGCGCGCAGGGCCCGATGCTCGGCGTGGTGGTCGGAGCCGGTGGGATCGAGGACGTACGGCAACTGGTACGGCGGCTGGGGTGACGGCTCGTACGGCGGTGGCTGCTCGGTCACGAGTGCGGTCTCCTTCGGCGGGCGACTGCGTACCGGGCCGCGACGGGAGGGGGCGGGGACGCGTCCCAGCGGATGGTTACCCGGGCGGACGACCGGAGCAATCGACTCCGAGAGGAGGGGAACCGGATAATCTGCACGCGTGTCGTCGTGCGGCGGTCGCCCCGGCCCGGAGGGGGACGGGGCGACCGCGACCGCTGGGTCTTGGCCCGGCTCCCGTACCGGGGCCGGGCCACAACCGAGCCGGGGAAGCCGGTCGGCTACGCGGACAGTGTCCACACCGCGTACGCCATCGCGTCCGCGTTGCGGTTCAGTGCCGTGTCGTCGATGTTGGCCGAGGTGTCGCAGGACGAGTGGTAGCAGCGGTCGAAGGCCACACCGGCCGTACCGCCCCACTTCGCGGCCTGCGCCGAGGTCTTGATGTAGTCCGCGCCGCTGAAGACGCCGCCCACCGGGATGCCCGCGTTCTTGAAGGGCGCGTGGTCGGAGCGGCCGTCGCCCTCGGTCTCCGGCTCGGTCGCGATGCCGAGCCCGGTGTAGTAGTCCTTGAGCGTCTTCTCGATCGTGGGGTCGTCGTCGTAGACGAAGTAGCCGGGGTTGGGCGAGCCGATCATGTCGAAGTTGAGGTAGCCCTTGATCTTGGCGCGGTTCGTGGTGGACAGGCCGCTGACGTAGTTGCGCGAGCCGACCATGCCCAGTTCCTCCGCGCCCCACCAGGCGAACCTGAGGTGTTTGGCGGGCTGGTAGCCGGTGCGGGACACGGCCAGCGCGACTTCCAGGAGCGCCGCCGAGCCTGAGCCGTTGTCGTTGATCCCGGGCCCCGCGGTGACGCTGTCGAGGTGGGCGCCCGCCATGATGACCCGGTTGGCGTCGCCGCCGGGCCAGTCGGCGACGAGGTTGTAGCCGGTGCGGCCCGAGGCGGTGAACTGCTGGACGGAGGTGGTGAATCCGGCCGCCTTCAGCTTGTTCTGCACATAGGTGAGGGAGGCCTGGTAGCCGGCGCGCCCGTGGGCGCGGTTGCCGCCGTTGGCGGTCGCGATGGACTGGAGTTGCGCCAGGTCGGCCTTGACGTCGGCCACGGCGATGTCGGGCGCGCCGACCGCCGCCCGAGGCGCCGGGGCCGCCGCCCCGGTCGTGGCGCCGCCGACGAGCAGTACGGCGGCCGCCGCGGCGACGGCGCAGGCGGGCCTGCGGAGGCGAACGGAGTGTGTCATGTGGGGCTCCGTGTTCGGGGTGGAGGCATGCGGCATGCGGGACCGACGGGGAGTGCCGGGACCCTGGTGCATGACATGTCCACGATCTGTGTGGGGTGTCTGGGATCGTGGCGGGGCCACCGGCCCCGGTCAAGAGCGGAAACCGGACATGAGCGTCCGCATAGCGATCCCGGTGACCACCCCGCACGCCCCACGGCAGGCCAGCCGGGCCGGGGGCCGGCCCGGGTTTCGGACACGGAGTGGTAAAGCCGCGCCTGCCGGGTACTCGCGGCACTGCCGAGAGCCGATCGGCGGGCCTTCGGTCCGCCGCGGCCGATCGACGAAACTGGAGGCACCTGTTCATGAGCACGGTCAAGGAAACGGTCGAAGTCGACGTCCCCGTCCGCATCGCGTACAACCAGTGGACGCAGTTCGAGTCCTTCCCGAACTTCATGGAGGGGGTCGAGGAGATCAGGCAGCTGGACGACCGGCACAACCACTGGGTGACGAAGGTCTCCGGTGTCAAGCGGGAGTTCGACACCGAGATCGTCGACCAGCTCCCCGACGAGCGGATCACCTGGCGCACGACCAGCGGCGACACCCAGCAGAAGGGCACGGTCCGCTTCGAGCGCGTGGACGACGGGCACACCCGCGTCGAGCTCGTGATGGACATCGAGCCCAGCGGCATGGCGGAGAAGGCCGGCGATCTGCTGGGGATCACGGACCGGCAGATCAAGGGTGACATGAAGCGCTTCAAGGAGTACATCGAGAAGCGTGGCGGCGAGTCCGGCGCCTGGCGCGGCCGGATCAAGCCGGGAGAGGCGGACGCCGGCGGGACGTCCGGCGGGTTCTCCGGTGGAGGCTTCTGAGGCCGGGCATGTGTGACTGGCGGCCCGTCAAGTGAGGGGCATACGGCTACCGGCTTGACGGGCCGCTTCGCGCGGTGACGGGTGAGCGGGATCAGGTGAGGCGCCTGCGGCGGGGCCGGGCGAGGCGTCGGCGGCCAAGCTGCCTCAGCGGGAGGCGCCGTCCCGCTGCCAGGCGCCGATGCCCAACTTTCCCGTCGTGCCCAGGTCCAGCTCCGGCGTCACCGTCACCGCGGCGGCGCCCGGCTTCGCCACCACCCGCACGTAGGGCGCGTTGACGGGCTCGCCCGTCTCCGTGGTGTTGCGCCACACCAGCCCGGCGCGCGCCCCCTCCCCGGGCCGCAGTGCCAGGGGCCGGGGTGGGCCGTCGGCCCCGACGCCGAGGGCGATGGTCCCGCCCCCGTGCAGGATCCGTACGCCCTCGACCGGCTTGTGCTCCTCGTCGAACAACTGGAGCCGCGGATAGCCGTCGAGGTGATACGTGCGCGTGCCGCAGTTCACCAGATGCAGTCCGACGACGCGCAGCCCCATCGCGGCGTCGCCCCGGTCGGCGTACACACGCACCCCCGAGGGCGGGCAGGGCCCCGTCTCGCTGGGCGCCTCGTTCGAGGGGACGCTCCTGACCTGGGTGATCCGCACCTTCGTCGCCTTCCCCGCGTCCCCGGGCAGCGCGCCGACGTCCGCCAGCGCGACCGCGCGCCGTACGGTCCGGCCGGGTTCGACGGACGCCACCGTCGTCCGCGCACTCGTCAACGCGGTACCGGTGTCCGCCAGCAGGAAGTAGGTGACCGTGTACGTGGTCGTCCCGGCCGTGTGGTTGGTGATCTCCAAGACCGGGCAGCCGGCCGGGCCGACGAGCTCGACGCCGTCCTTCGCCGTCACCGCGCCGCCGGAAGATCCGTCCGTCGCCGCTTCCCCGGGTGTCGAGGCTCCGGGGCCGGCTTCCTCGGCCGCCGTCTGACCGCCCGATGCGGCGGAGGCGTCGCAGGAGCCGTCCGGGGATCCGGACGCGTACGGCGATGCCGGGCCGGGGCCCTGCGCGCCCGTCCGCTGCGCACCGCACGCGGTGAGGAGCAGTGCGCCCGCGAGGGCGACGGTGGCGGGCAGGGCCAGGGGAAGAGGGGCGCGGCGCATGGATGCAGTCGATCAGGTGGGGGCCGCTTCGGCTGTGACCTGGGTCATGCCGGTCGTCACAGGGCTGTCACAGCCGGGGGTGGCGCGCTCGGCGGTTGCTACCGGGGCGTACCGCGTTTACATCGGTCTACGGGCTCGCTACCGTGGTGTCTATGGGAGCGCTCCCATAAGGCGTTTTGCATTTGTCATGCCCTGATCATTCGGCTCGGTGCGGGAGGAGAACGGACGGTGACGAGGACGGTTCGGCCGCCGGGCAGGCGGGAGTTACGGGTGGCGGCGCTGCTGGCCGTGGTGGGCGCGCTGCTGGCGGGCCTCGCCGGCTACGGCTCACGCGGCACAGCTCGGGCGGCGGACGGCGGTGCCGCGTGCCGGGTGTCGTGGACGGCCGACCAGTGGGCGGGCGGTTTCACCGCGCAGGTGTCCGTCACCAATCTCGGCCCTGCGGTCGGCAGTTGGGAACTGCGGTGGACGTTCGACGCCGGTCAGCGGGTGACCTCAGCGTGGAACGCCCGGGTGAGCCAGAGCGGTACGGCCGTCACCGCCGCCGACCTCGGCTACAACGGGTCGCTGGCGACCGGCGCCACCGCCGGCTTCGGCTTCCAGGGCACCTGGTCGGGCGGCAATGCCGTACCCGGTGACTTCACGTTCAACGGCGCTTCGTGCGGCGGGGGTCCGGGGGCGAGTCCGACGCCGTCGGGGCCGTCGGGGAGCCCGTCACCGACGCCGTCCGGACCGTCCGGGAGTCCTGCGCCGCCGCCCTCGGGCAGCCCTGCTCCGGGGTGCGGCGACGCGGCGGTGTGCTCCGGCTTCGAGGACCAGACCGGGAGCGCGCCGTCGGGCGCCTGGACGGTCGTGTCGCCCGACTGCAACGGTTCCGGCAGGGCGACGGTGGACACCTCGGTCGCCCACACCGGAAGCCGCTCGGTACGGGTGGACGGCGCCGCCGGTTACTGCAACCACGTCTTCGTGGCCACCACGAAGGACGTCTCCACGGTGGGTCCCGTGGTGTACGGCCGGGTGTGGGTGCGGCACAGCACGCCGCTGCCCGCCGCGCACATCGCGATGATCACCCTGGCCGACGCGCGCGACGGCGGACGCGACCTGAGGATGGGCGGCCAGAACGGCGCCCTCCAGTGGAACCGCCAGTCCGACGACGCGACGCTGCCCGCGCAGAGTCCGGCGGGCGTGGCGCTGAGCACGGGACTGCCGACCGGGCGCTGGGTGTGCCTGCGGTTCGCCGTCGACACCACCCGGCAGGCCATGGACACCTGGCTGGACGACCAGCAGGTCGCCGGACTGCACGTGGACGGCACGCCCACACAGGACATCGACGCGCAGTGGCTCAGCCGCACCACTGCCCCCCGGCCCACCACCTTCCGGCTGGGGTGGGAGAGCTACGGCACGGGCGACGACACCCTCTGGTACGACGACGTGGCGCTCGGCTCGACACCACAGAGCTGCTGAGCGCGGCGGCGGTTCGCCGTCGGTGTCGTCATGGCCGGCGGCCCCCGGTGTGCGGGGGCCGGCTGGCCTGCCCGGGGCCGCCGGTCGGTCGAGGTCCCGGGGGCGTCAGGTGGCCCCGGGGATGGTGCCGAGGGACGCCAGGGGCGCGGCGGCCGTCCGGTACAGCGCCTGGTGGCCGGCCCCCGAGCGGGAGCGCAGGTTGACGCCGTAGGCGAGGAGAGCCGAAGGCTCGGCTGCCGACCGGAGTTCGGCGTCCTGGGGGGAGCCGGCGGAAAGTCTGCGCGCACAGCAGCCCGGCCTGCAGGGCGCACGGCAGGTGCCGTTGGCGAAGACGTGCCTCCGAAGCCGCGCGGCAGCGGGCCGGCCTCAGCGTGCGGTGCCGAAGTCCTGCGTCCAGTAGGAGCCGGGCTGCGCCAGGCCGATGCCGATCTCCTTGAAGGAGCAGTTGAGGATGTTCGCCTTGTGGCCGGGGCTGGCCATCCAGCCCGCCATGACCTGCTCCGGAGTGGCGTAGCCGTAGGCGACGTTCTCGCCGTAGCTGCTCCAGACGTAGCCCGCGGCGGTGATCCGGTCGCCCGGGGCGGAGCCGTCGGAACCGGCGTGCGACATGTTCTGGTGGGCGGCCATGTCCTCGCTGTGGGCCTGCGCCGCCTCGGTGAGCGACGCGTTCACCGTGAGGGGTGAGCAACCGACCTTCGCCCGCTCGGTGTTGACGAGCTGCACGACCTGCGCGACGTCACCGGCCGCCGGGGCCTGCGCCGTCGGCGAACTCGGCGCGGCGGCGGTCGCGGAGGGAGTGGCGGAGGGGGCCGCGCTGGTGGCCGAAGCGGCGGGCGCGGCCGGAGCGGGCGCGGCGGTGGCCGTCGCGGCGGGCTTCGGCGCGCTGGGGGAGACGCTGGGCCGGGGCTTGGCCTCGGGGTGGGACGCCGACGTGTGCCGCTTGTGCGCCGGTGCGGCCGCCTTGGCCTTGGGCGCGGTGGCGTGCGGTACGGCGGCGTGCGGCGCGCTCGCGGCGGCGCTCGGCGTCTGCGGCGCGGCCGGGACGGTGAGCACCGGTGCGCCCGGCGGCGCCGGCACGGCGGGAGGAACCGGCACGGTGGCCGAGCTCATCGCGGTGGGCACTGTGCTCGCGCTCACGTTGCTCTGGCGACTCAGCGCGGCCTGGGCCCACCAAGCCGCCCCGCTGTCCCGGTCGGTGAGCTGGGACCCCGCCTGGTCCGACGTGCCGCCCGGCCAGTCGCCGCAGGCCAGGGCGACGGACGGGATGCCGACGGCGCCGACCGCGGCGACGGCGATGGCTATCCGCCGGTAGTACTGCTTCTTACGGTGCTTGCCCATCGTGACCTCACTCGGTGGTCGCCGCACGCCCCGCATACGGCTCGCTCGTATGCAATGGCTGGTGAACTGCGGCGATGCCTTGTGGGTCGTCATTCTTAAGACGCCTTCACACACAGCGCAAAGGTCCCCGCTACTACCGCCCCTCGTAGACCGCTGCGGCCCTTGCGGAGGCGAGCGGCCCGTGCTGCCACGATTCCCGCCCCTCGCGCACCGCCCTGGCTGCCCGTCAGGAAGCCGCCACGGTTCGCAGAAGCGACGACATCGCCGGGGGCGCGGAAAGTCCCGGTCGCATGCTTGGCGCACGTCCGGATCAAGCAGGACAAGTCCCCTATGTCGGCAGTGCGGCCACTACTACTCCGAGGGCATAGATCGCGGAACCGCTGTGACTCATGTCACGGAACGCAAGGCGTCCGGCGAGGCGTCGTCCGTCTGGCGGAGTTCGGCGAGGAGTTCGGTGCGGCCCACCAGCAGCTCGGTGAGGATGCGGCGCGCCGCGCGCAGCAGTTCGGCGACGTCGCCGCCGGCCAGCTCGTAGCGGACCGTGGACCCCTCCCGGGTGGACACGACGATGCCGGAGCGCCGCAACACGGCCAACTGCTGGGACAGGCTGGACGGTTCGATCTCGATGTCGGCCAGCAGATCCCGTACCGGCACCGGGCCGTGCTGGAGCAGTTCCAGGACCCGGATGCGCACGGGGTGTCCGAGCATGCGGAAGAACTCGGCCTTGGCCTGGTAGAGGGGGACCTGCATGAGTGCTCGCTCCCTGCCGCGTCGCGACGGTCCGGATCAGGGGCGGCGCCGCGGCGGGCGCGCCGCCGCGGAAAGCGCCCCGCACAGCCCATCCTTCCCGGCCCCGGCCGGACGCGTCCACGAGTTGGGATCATGCTGATGTGGTGACTTGAAGAAGTCTTCACATCGTGGGCGCGCGTCGGCCGGGACCCGGAAGGGCGCTAGATCTCCAGCTGTTCCTCGACCCGCTTGAGCTGGTGGCGGGCCATCGCGAGGTTGGAGCGCGACTTGTCGAGGACGAGGTAGAGGAACAGGCCGTTGCCGTTGCGCCCGGTCACCAGGCGGATCAGGTGGTACTGCGTACCGAGTGTGATCAGCACGTCCTCGATCTGGCTCTGCAGGCCGAGCTGCTCCATGGTGCGCACCTTGGCGCGGATCACGTCCGTGTTCCCCGCCGCGGCGATGGTCAGGTCCAATTCCTTGTCCCCGCCCAGGGTGCCCAGCGCCATTCCGCTGGTGTAGTCGACGACCGCCGCGCCCAGCGCCCCCTCGACCGCGGTCATCATCTCCTTCAGCGACACTTCCACACTCGCCATGGTGCCTCCCCTTGATCGTCGACCGGTCGCCGGACGGGACGGGCGCTGCCGCCCCGTCCCCGGGGACGGCCGACGCCGTCCCCACCGGTGACCGCACCGTAGGCTTGTCAGACCGGCGTTGGAGTGACGGTCTTCGGCACTGACCCGAGTTGACCGGAGAGTGTCGACGGGAGATCGGTCGGCGAGCACAAGTGACGCCTGGTGTCACTCCCGTACGCCCGCCAGGTCCACCGCCCGGCAGCGCAGGACGAGTGCGGCGGGGACGGCCGAGGAGACCACCGCGAGCACCGCGCAGGCGGCGACGGCCCCGCCGACCGCGGCACCTCGATCGCACTCCGTACCGACAGCAGCCGCAGCGCCCACACACACCCGCCAGATTCAGCCAGGCGGGCGCCGGTCCGAGTACCCCGCCCACCGCGACCACCGTCAGCTCCTCGACGACCACCAGCCGGCGGAGCTGCCCGGGAGTCGCCCCGGCGGTGCGCGACAACACGAACTCACGGCGTCGTTGAGCCACGGCGAACGCGAAGGTCGACGCCACCACGAAGGCCGACACGAAGGCGCTCACACCCCCGGCCGCGCCGGACAGGGCGTTCATCGCGGCGACCGCCCCGGCGTCACGCGCCCCAGGGCCTTTCGCTCGGTCAGGCCGGCAGGCCGGATCAGGGAGCGGCACCAGGCCCCAAGAGCCCGGCATGATCGAGCCGAGAGGCCCTAAACCCCCGAACCCGCACCTGAAGCCGGACCCGCGTCTGAACCCGAACCTGGACCCGGACCCGGCAGACCCGCACCCGGCAACCCGCCGCCCGGCCGCCGGGACTCCCGCAGCCACGTCGTGCCCGCCCGCACCGCCCAGAAGAACATCGCCAACCCCGACGCCGCCACCGCCAGCGAGTCCCACGGCGCCCGCAGCCGCCCGGAGCCGCCGAACGAACCCAGCCAGGACAGCACGGTGAGCAGGACCAGGAACACCACCAGCCACGCCCCCGTGCGCAGTTCGGCGGCGAGCGGCCGGCCGGCCATGGCGGTGCGGTGCATCCCGAGGAACACCAGCAGCCCGACCAGCACCAGCGGCAGTGCCAGCCGCAGATCATGCCAGCCCGACCAGTACACGAACTCCGCGGCCACCACGAAGCTCACCGGCGCGATCCAGCGCAGCCCCGGCACCCAGCCCGCCGTACCGCTGTCCGGATCGGCCAGGAACACGGCGGCCGCCACGGCCGAGGCAGCGTAGATCAGCAGATACATGTCACCCATCACGCTCACGATGTCCTGCCAGCCGCCGAACGGCAGCAGGAACACCACGATCACCAGCAGGTTCAGCACCAGCGCCCGGCGCGGGATGCCCGAGCGCGCCTCGACCGCCATGAACCAGCGGGGCAGGGTGCCGTTCTTCGCCAGTGCGTAGGTGTGCCGGGCGTCCAGCGCCACCCCGACGTACGCCGAACCGCCGGGCGAGACGACCGCGTCCGCGTACAGCAGCGCCGAGAGCCAGTGCAGGTTGAGCAGCAACGCCAGCTGCCCGAACGGCGAGTCGAAGTTGACGCCCTGCCAGCCGTGCCCGAGCAGGCTCTCCGGCACCGTGAACAGGAACGCGGCCTGGAGGGCCAGATACATCAGCACCGCCAGACCGATGCCGGCCAGCACCGACGCCGGGACGGTGCGCCGCGGATCGCGGGTCTCGCCGGAGAAGTCCAGCGGCGCCTGGAAGCCGTTCACCGAGTACACGATGCCCCCGCCGGCGAGCGCCGACAGACAGGCGGCGTACCCGTACGGCGCGAACCCGCCGTGGTCGGTGAGGCGTCCGGAGTGCCAGCCGGACGCCAGCAGCGCCACCACCGTGACGACCGGCACCGCGATCTTGAACACGGACAGGAGGTTGTTCAGCCGCGCGAACAGCCGCACCGCGAACCAGTTCAGCGCCGTCAGCAGCACACTCAGCGCCGTCGCCACACCCAGCCCGGTGACGGTGAGCGAACCGCCGCGGTAGATGCCGGGCAGGTAGTGCCCCGCGTACTGCATGATCGCGCTGATCTCCGCCGCGGTGCCGCCCACCGACAACAGCACCGACCAGCCCACCAGCGTGCCCACCAGCCGCCCGGAGGCGTACAGCGGCCAGCGCACCGTGCCGCCGCCCTCGGGCCGGGACGCGCCCAGCTCGATCATCACCAGTGCCACCAGGACGCACAGCAGCCCCGCCGCCACCCACGACAGCAGCGACGCCGGGCCCGCCGTCTGCGCCGCGTACATCGCGGCGAACAGCCATCCCGAACCCACGATGTTGGAGAACGCGATCGCCGTCAGCGCCCAGAAACCCAGGTCCCGGCGGAGCCGGTGCTCCTGCGTCAGAGCCGCCGTGATCGCGCCTTCGCCGGCCGGCAGGTCCTGCGGCACGCCACCGCCTCCTCAGCGTCGTCGTACGTCCGCACGAGACTAGCGGGCGGGCCGGTCGGGACGCACGGCGCGGCGCGAAAGCCGTACGACCGTGGGGCGTGACGGCTGGACGACCGTGGGGCGCGACGAGCCATGCGACCGTACGCGCGGTTGTACGACCGCACGGGCCGAGGCGGCCTCGCGGGCCGTACGGGGTGCGGCCCCGGCGTTTCCCACCCGGGCGTCACCGGGCACACCCACTCATGACGGCGCGAGCCGATGTGTGCGCCGCGCCGGGGCGGACTCGGGGGGAGAGGGCGCGATGGGCGCATGGCACGGGCGACTGCCGGCCTGGCTGCGGGTCCTGGTGCTCGCGGCCGCGGTGACCGGACTGATCGGCTGTGCGCGGTGGGCGGCCGAGGCGTACGACGGCGCCGTGGCCTACCGGCGCGCACCCCTGTGCACGGGCGCGCCCGGCCCGGACTGCGTGGCGCGGGTGGCTGGGACGGTGGTCGGCATGACGTCCGGCGAGTCCTGCACCACGGACTCCAACGGCTCCCGGTCCTGCACGCCGTACTACCGGCTCCGGGTGCGCTACGGCGACCGGACTGCGTGGCGCGACGTCGGCCACGGCACCTACGAGGACACGCACCGCGGCGATCCGGCGCGGCTGCGCACCTGGCACGGCGCGGTGGTGCGCCTGGAGGTGCGCGGGCACACCGAGACCTACCTCTCGCCGGCCGACAACTCCCTGGTCTGGCGGCTGGCCGCCACCTGGCTGGCCTTCGGCGTGGTGCTGTGGGCCGTGGTGAGCGGCCGGCCGTCGGGGCTGATCGCGTTCCCCAACCTCGGCTGGCTGGGACTGTCCCTGCCGGTGGCCGGGCTGGTGCACGGCGCGCTGTTCGGGGCGAGTGTCCTGGAGTGGGTGATGATGGTCGTCTTCGCCGCCTTCCTCGCCTTCTGGATGATCTCCGGATGGGAGATCGAGGGACGGCATGTGGACTACCGACGGCGCGGCCGACGACGGTGGGGTTGGTGAGCGCACCGGACCGCCGCCGGGCGACGCCGTGTGTTCGTCTTTCTCGCGCAGACCTGGGCGGTCCACACGCGCGAAGCCCTTCAGCTACGTGCCCGTGTACGAGAGGTTCCTCAGCCCGTGCCGAGGGTGGGCGTGCTCCTCTTGCGGGCGCGGTAGGCGGCGGCCTTGATCCTGTTGCCGCAGGACTCCATGCCACACCACTGCCGCCGCTTCCCGCGCGAGCGGTCGATGTAGACGCGGGTGCACTCCGGGTTGCCGCACTCCTTGAGGAGCGGCACGTCCGGACCGCTCAGCAGCTCCACCGCCTGCCGGGCGAGGGCGGCCAGGGCCTCCTGCGGCGTCGCCTCGGTGCACCGTCCCTCCAAGGTGAGCTGCGGCACGGCGGACGGCATCCGCGCCGTGCCGTTCAACAGGTCCAGCGCCCCGGTGTCGTACACCTCGCCGAGCCGCCGCGCGGTGACCAGCCGGTAGACGGCCTCGCGCAGCGCCTTCGCCCGCTCGACGTCCGCCTCGTCGCTCGGGGTGACCGTGTCCACCACCCCGGACTCCAGGAACCAGGCGTCCAGCCGGTCGGGCGCCACGAACATCTCGAACCGCAGCGTGCGGCGGGCACGCAGCGTCGCGGCGAAGTCCAGCACCGGGTTTCCGCACACGAAGACATGCTCAAGGTTCATGTCACCATCCTGACAGGTGACGAACTCCGCCGACAAGAACAGTCAGGGGTGCGGGCCGGGGCGGCCCGCCGGGCGGTTGTCTCGGGCGCGGGCCCGGCGGGTGCGCCGGTGGCTCACATCTCGGGGGCTGCCGTCTCCGTCAGCTCGCCGTCGGCCAGCCGCAGCCACCGGTCCGCACCGATCTCCCGCAGGAACCGCTCGTCATGGCTGACCACGACGAACGCACCCCGGTAGGAGTTCAGGGCGCTCTCCAACTGACCCACGCTCACCAGGTCCAGGTTGTTCGTCGGCTCGTCCAGGAGCAGCAGGTGCGGGGCCGGCTCGGCGCACAGGACGCAGGCCAGCGTGGCCCGCAGTCGCTCGCCTCCGGACAGCACCCCGACGGGCAGATGGGCGCGGTCACCCCGGAAGAGGAAACGGGCGAGCAGGGTCATCCGCTCGGCCTCCGGCCGCCCCGGCGCGTACGCGGCGAAGTTCTCCGCGACCGTACGGTGCGCGTCCAGCAGGTCGAGCCGCTGGGACAGGTGGGCGATCCGCCCTTCGGCCCGCCTGATCCGGCCTCCGTGCGGGACGAGTTCACCGTTCAGCAGGCGCAACAGAGTGCTCTTCCCACTGCCGTTGGGTCCGGTCAGCGCGATGCGTTCCGGACCCCGGACCGACAGGTCGATGCCCTCGCCCGCGAACACCTCCTTCCCGCCGAGCCGGACGCGCAGCCGCTCGCCGAGGAACAGGTCGCGGCCGGCGGGCACGTCGGTGTCCGGCAGGTCCAGGACGATGCGCTGCTCGTCGCGCAGCGCACGCCCGGCCTCGTCCAGCCGGGCCCTGGCCTCGCCGACCCGGTTCGCGTGCGTCTGGCCCGCCCGCCCGGCGGACTCCTGCGCCCCCCGCTTCATGGTGCCGGCGAAGATACGGGGCAGGCCCGCGCTCTTCAGATTGCGGGCGGCGTTGCCCGCCCGCCGCTCGGCGCGTTCGCGGGCCTGCTGCATCTCCCGCTTCTCCCTCTTCAGCTCCTGTTCGGCGGTACGGACGTTCTTCTCGGCCACCTCCCGCTCGGCCCGCACCGCCTCCTCATACGCCGTGAAGTCACCGCCGAAGAAACGCAGTTCGCCGCGGTCTAGTTCGGCGATGCGGTCCATGCGGTCGAGCAGGGCCCGGTCGTGGCTGACCAGGAGCAGACAGCCGGTGAAGTCGTCCAGCGCGGAGTAGAGCCGGCGGCGGGCCGCCAGGTCGAGGTTGTTGGTGGGCTCGTCGAGCAGCAGGACGTCGGGCCGCTTCAGCAGCCGGGCGGCCAGCCCCAGGGAGACGATCTGACCGCCGCTGAGGGTGTCCAGGGTGCGGTCCAGGGCGAGTCCGGTCAGACCGAGGCGGTCCAGCTGGGCCCGGGTGCGCTCCTCGATGTCCCAGTCGTCGCCGATGGCGGTGAAGTGCTCCTCGCTCACGTCCCCGGACTCCACGGCGTCCAGGGCGCGGATCACCTCGGCGACGCCGAGCACCTCGGCCACGGTGAGGTCGCCGGTCAGCGGGAGGTTCTGGGGCAGGTGGCCGAGCGGGCCGGACACGGTCACCGACCCCGCGGTGGGCCGTAGTTCGCCGGCGATCAGCCTGAGCAGCGTGGTCTTGCCGGAGCCGTTGGGCGCGACGAGGCCGGTGCGGCCCGCGCCGACGGTGAAGGACAGGTCCTGGAAGACAGGGGTGTCGTCGGGCCAGGAGAAGGACAGGTTCGAGCAGACGACGGACGCGTCGGACATGAAGACGACCTCGCGGAGAGGAAGGGGGCAGGAAAGACACCTCTGCCCCGGTGACAGACAGGAGAAGGCGGGAACGACGGCGAGGCCACGACGGCGGGCGCCTGTGCGCACCGGCCGGTGGCCTGTCGGGACCGGGTATCACCCGGAGATGTCGTCGTCCACCACCATGTCCGGTCTCCTCCGCAAACGATCAACGTCTCGGCAAGTCTAACAGCGGCCTGTCGGGCGTGGCGGCGCTCACGGGGGGCGCACGCCGGGACGCCTGCCGACGTGCCCGGCCGTGCCTCCGCCCGCGCCTCCCACCCGCGCCCCCCGCCATCGCCTGGCGCACCGGAGAACCCCGTACCGCCGCCCTCGATCCGGCGGACGGTGGGCGTTCAGAGGCGATCCGCTTCTACGACGGCCCGGGCGAAGGCCGCCGGGGCCTCCTGCGGCAGGTTGTGACCGATGCCGTCGAGCCGGTGGTACCGGTACGCGCCCGTGAACCGGTCCCGGTAGGCGCTGTCGTCCGGCCCGGTGAACGGGTCCCGCTCGGCGTCGAGGACGACGGTGGGCGCAGCGATGACCGGCCGTGGGACGAGCCGCTGCTCGTACCGGTCGTAGCGCGGCTCGCCGTCGGCGAGGCCGAGCCGCCAGCGGTAGTTGTGGATTACGATCGCCGCGTAGTCCGGGTTCTCGAAGGCCGCTGCGGTACGCGCGAAGGTGGCGTCGTCGAAGTGCCACGTGGGGGAGACGATGTCCCACACCAGTCGGCACAGTGCGCGGCGGTCGTCCGGATCCTCCATGGCGAGGCGGCCGCGCTCGGTGGCGAAGTAGTACTGGTACCACCAGGCGTACTCCGCCCGCGGGGGCAGCGGCTGCTTCTGCATCTCGACGTCGGTGACGAGGTACCCGCTCACCGACACGAGCGCCCTGACCCGCTCGGGCCACAGCGCCGCGACGATGTCGGCGGTGCGCGCACCCCAGTCGAACCCGGCGAGCACCGCCTTCTCGATCTTCAAGGCATCCATCAGGGCGACGATGTCGAGGGCGACCGCCGACTGCTGGGCGTTGCGGGCGGTGTGCGGGGACAGGAAGCGCGTCGTGCCGTGACCGCGCAGGTACGGGACGATCACGCGGTAGCCCTGGGCAGCCAGCAGCGGCGCGACGTCGACGTAGCTGTGGATGTCGTACGGCCAGCCGTGCAGACAGATGACGACCGGTCCGTGCTGGGGCCCCTCCTCGGCGTACCCGACGTCCAGCAGGCCGGCCCTGACCTGCTTCAGTGTGCTGAAGGACGTGTGCGTGCCGGAACCTGTGCCGGGCGCGGACCGAGCCGTGCCCTCAGGCCGCGGCGCGGCCGGGGCGGCCGACGCGCCCTGGAGGCCGGCCGGCGAGACCGCCGCCGTGCCCGTGCCGAGACTGACGGCCTTGCCGAACGTGCGCCTGCCGATCATGCGAAACCCTCCGTCGGACGCGGTCGCGCACGGGGCGCGGAACCGGTGGGTGCCTGGGGTCACTGCCGTTCGAGGTGCGTGCCGACTGTGACACGGGGTGCGTCACCCGTCAAACAGGTGACGCGCTACTTCGCTACCGGCCGTAGTGTTTCGGCCAGTCGGGAGGCGGCGCGCGGGCGCGGTGGGGCCGGGGGCCGGTGGGGAGCTGGCGTCACCGGCACCGCGCCTACCGGGGAGCCGTGCCGGGCCAGGGTCTTTCGTTCGGATCAGGCCGGATCAGGGAGCGTCCCGGAGTGGTCCACACGAGAGGCCCTAGCGGCCGGACGGGCCGAACAGGGCGATCTGGTCCTTGACCCAGGGGTCGTAGACGGCCGAACGCTTGTCGCTCGTCAGGCCGAACCACGCCAGCTGGTCCGCGACCCAGGGATCCGTGCGCGGGTCGGCGAGCTGGTGGTGACGGGGGTGGTGGGCGGCGGTGGTCGCCGCGGTCCGGGCCGCGGGGCGGGTGGACGGCTGGGACGTGGCGGCCGCCGCGGAGCCGCCGGTGGAGAGGACGGCGCCCGCGACGAAGGCGGCGGAGACGCCCGCGGTCGTGGCACGCCGGGTGAGCTTGTTCATGGTCTTCCTCCTTGCACAGCGTGTGTTCCCGGAGCCACGGACGGCATCACCGCCGCGGTCCCAGGTCGGGCCGCATACCCAGGGCCTCCCACCCCCACACACCTACTCGCGTATTCGCGGGCACACCGGCACACCGGCACACCTGTGCACCGGTTCACCGGCACACCTGCGCCCCCGCGCACCGGGATGCCGACACATCTGGGTGTCAGCAGTCCCGGAGCACGGGCACGCCCGACACACCCGTGCACCTCACCGAGGTGTCCCGACTCGACGTCTCCGCGCCGGGGCGCAGGTCTCGTCGTCGCGCGCGACCGTACGATCTGGCACACCTGGGCCAACGCCGGGGGCTGGAAGCGAATGCCGGGCAACGGCCGTGCCGACAGGGTGGTGGGGCCTCCCGAGACGGGCAATCCGTACCGGCGCTGCATCGCCGTCTACGTGAACAAGGCGAGCTACCACTACTGGCAGAACTGCTGGTACAAGGAAAAGTGGCACACCTGGACAACGGCCGGCTGAGCGACAGCGGCCGCATCGTCCACGAGTCCGTGTAGAAGCCTCAGCAGCCCAGCTAGGGCCTCGTTTGGTTCTTGCCGGGCTCGCGGACCCTGGCACCGGGCCTCGCGGCGTTGTCGTCGGTTGCCGTGGCTCCGCCATGTCGCCCCCCTCCGCCTTGCGACGCACGGCACCAGACCCCGCTCCCTGATCCGGCCTGATCCAACCGAAAAGCCCTAGTGGTCGCCCGGCACAGGTGCGTCAGCTGTACACGAGGAGGTAGTCGCATGTGCTCGTGCCGTCGTGGATCGACGTGTCGCTGTTGAGGACGTAGAAGACACCCGCGAACCCGGCGGGGGTCATCTTCGGGATCACGATGATCGTCTGGTCGGCCATGTTCAGCGAGTTGGGGCGGACGACGTTCGTGTAGAGCAGGCCGAAGAGGTTGTCCTGGAGGTTGGGGAGCCGGAGGATGCGGTACACGCGGTCGCCCGCCGAGCCCGTGACGGCGGCCTGGTTGGCCGGGTTCGCCCACTGGGAGGGGGACGTGGCCATGCGGCCCTGCGACTCGAGTTCCTGGAGGCGCCGCTGCGTGCTCGCCCGGACGCCGGCCATGTGGATGTGGAGCTGGTTGAAGCTGCGGGCGGTCTGTGAGTTGATGCCCAGGCCGATGTTCGGGTACTGCACGGGGACGTCTCCGCCGCTGCGCGCGTTCTGCCACGCCTCGTTCCAGTAGTTGGGCGGCCCGCTGGTCACGAGGAACGGGCACTCGATGCCCGTGACCCGGCACGTCGGCGACAGGAGATAGTTGTGCGTCGTCTCCGGCTTTCCGTGCAGCACGACGTAATTCGAGGTCACCTTCAGGCAGTCGGGCTTGGGCTGCGGCGGCGGGGGGACGATTCCGCTGGTGCAGTACTGGACGTCGTGCCACAGCGGGTCGTTGTCCGTGGGTCGGCCGCAGATGCCCTGGAGGCTAGTGGGCGGGCACGGGCTGATGCCGCCCGGGGGAGGCGTGGTGGGGCACGAGTCGGGGGTCGGACCAGCGTCGAGACCGCTCGCCGCCGCAGCGGAACCGCCGACCGTCGCGGCCGCGCCCGTCAGGACCGTCGCGGCACCGAGGGCACCGGACAGCGCGACGAATTGACGCCGGGGGACTTCCTTCGCATTCTGCTGGTCATGCATTTCTGATCTCCGATGGAGTGGGCACCGACGGGATTTTTCGCAGAATATGTGCCGGAAATCGATTTGCGGTGACTCCACCCGTCGGCTGAATGAGTGAGCGTGTGGAACGTCCACCGGGCGCGGCACCCGGATCGCCCCGGCCGACCGCGTGACCTGGACGCCGGTCCGGTCTCGCCCACTCCCCCCGCTTCTGCGGCCGCACGGACGTCCATGAGCGGCTGCTCGCCGCGGTCATGGACGACTCGTCGTCGGGCACGGAAGGCACCCGCGCGGTCATCCTCGCCGCCGACCAGACCCGGCTGCCGCAGAACAACATGGTCGCCTCGGGCGGCTGGTGCGCGCCGTCGGAGACCGTCCACACACTGACCGACATCGCGTGCCCCGAGATGCTGTGGGACGCCCCCGAGATCCAACTCGCCCGCGGCGGCCTGCGCTTTTTCAAGATCCCGTCGCTCGGCGTCGGCTCGATGACGTTCGTCCCCGCCGAGGCGGGCGTGGCCGCGCTGGAGGGCCGCCTCGCCGAGAACTACGGCGGCATGGGCACCCTCCACGTCCCCGCCGGCGCGGCCGCCCTGATGGGCTGCTGCAACATCGCCTACGTCGACGGGAACCGGCTGTCCACGCTCGCCGGGAACTGCGTCATCGCCGGCTCCGGGTACAGCGCGGCCGACGGCGGCCCGGACGGTGCGCCCGCCCCGCCCGGCACGGCCTGGTTGTGCGGGCAGCGGGTCCACGAGGAGGGCGGGATGCCCGTCGCCGACGTGGTGAGCGCCTCGCTGGCCGCCCTGGCGGCCGGCGAGGTGGTGTGCGTGCCCGGTCTGGAGGACGCGGAGGCCGTGGAGCGGCTGGCCGCGGCGGAACTCGGTCTGCGCGAGGGCGCGGGGGCGGTACTGCCCCCGCGCTACCGTGCCGGGGCAGGCGCGGACGGCTGACCGTCCGGCCCTGAGTCGGATGTCCGAAACTGGGCGACGCTTCTGCCGTCCGCCATCTTGTCAGGGGCATGCCTGCATCTCTACAGTCCCCTCCGAGTCGACGCTGGGAGCGCTCCCAAAAATGATACGGAGGACGGCGGGCGCGCTCCCCGGACTTCCGCACGGCACCGCACAGTCCCCCGTCCGGAGAGGACCCGCATGTCCCCCTCACCGCACCATGCGCACCGCACGCACGTCCTGCTCGGCGCGCTGCTGACCGTTCTCGCCGCGCTCGCGGCGCTCATGACCACGACCTCGGCCGCCCGCGCGGACACCCAGGTCTGCGACGCCTTCGGCTCGACCACGGTCCAGGGCCGGTACGTCGTCCAGAACAACCGCTGGGGCACCGACCAGACCCAGTGCATCACCGCCACGGACTCCGGCTTCCGGGTCACCCAGGCCGACGGCTCGGTGCCCACCAACGGCGCCCCGAAGTCGTACCCCTCGATCTACAACGGCTGCCACTACACCAACTGTTCGCCGGGAACGACACTTCCGGCCCAGCTGAGCACCATCTCCAGCGCACCGACCGGCATTTCGTACAGCTATGTCAGCGGCGCGGTCTATGACGCCGCCTACGACATCTGGCTCGACCCCACGCCGCGCACCGACGGCGTCAACAAGACCGAGATCATGGTGTGGTTCAACCACGTGGGCGCGGTCCAGCCGGTGGGCTCGCAGGTCGGCACCGCCACCGTGGCCGGCCGCCAGTGGCAGGTGTGGTCCGGCAACAACGGCGGCAACGACGTGCTGTCCTTCGTCGCCCCGTCGGCGATCGGCAGCTGGAGCTTCGACGTCATGGACTTCGCCCGTGTGGCGGTCTCCCGCGGGCTGGCCCAGAACAACTGGTACCTGACCAGTGTGCAGGCCGGCTTCGAGCCCTGGCAGAACGGTGCGGGACTCGCCGTGACGTCCTTCTCCTCGACCGTCAACACCGGTGCCAGCGGCGGCGACCCGGGCACCCCGGGCGCCTGCAAGGTGGCGTACGGGACGAACGCCTGGCAGGGCGGGTTCACCGCCGACGTCACCGTCACCAACACCGGCCCGGCCGCCGTCGCCCCCTGGCAGCTCGCCTTCACCCTGCCCTCCGGGCAGCGGATTACCAGCGGCTGGAACGCCACGCTCTCCGGCCAGTCGGGCGCCGTCACGGCGGCCGGCCAGTCGTACAACGCGACCATCGCCCCCGGCGGCACCGTGTCGTTCGGCTTCCAGGGCACCTACAGCGGTACCTTCGCCAAGCCGTCCGGCTTCGCCCTGAACGGCACCGCCTGCACCACCGTGTGACCCCGCGGGGGCGGCCCGCCACTAGGGTGCCGCCCCCGTCGCCCGTCCGCCGCGGACGGCGGTGTCACACGCGGGACGTTGACGAGGCCTCTTCGTCCCGGCCGCCGAGGGCCGCGTGCATGTGGTCGAGGCGGCTCGTCGAGCGGCGGCGTATCCAGATGATCCAGGAGCACAGCGCGATCATCGTCACCGCGACGACCAGCGCGGACATGAGCGAGCCGGAGGCCACACCGAGGACGAGCAGGCCGACCGCCAGCAGGCCCATGCAGCCCGTCCAGTACGGCAGCCACCGCTTCGTGCGCCGCAACTGCGCCCGCTGGGTGTCGACCAACTTCCGCATGACCGCACGCTCTTCGGCGTCCTGCGGCACCTCACGACGGCGGATCTTCCGGCTGAGTTCGGTGATGCGGCGCGGGTCGACACCGGTCCTGCGGCTGTACCGGCGCCGCTGCACGGCCACCGACCCCATGCCGGCGGCGGTGTAGAGCGCTCCGTGGATCACCCATACGAGAGGGTGGCTGTGCCGGTGGAAGAAGGCCGCGATCCCCACGGCCAGGGGGAAGACCAGGGCGGCCTGCGCGGCCAGGCTTCTTTCCAGCCGGCGTCTGAGTGCGTGCACGGCACATGCCTCCTCGGGATGCGACGGGAATCCGCTGTCGCATTGCGGATGCCCCGTCAGTTCGCGTGCATGAGCCGTTGGTTGGGCGCGGGCCCTCTTACCTCAGCTTGTAAGAAGGTCAGTCGCCGGGCGGAGGGGGCTGGTGGGCCATGACGGCCGACAGGCCGGCTGTGCGGCGCGGTCGCGGTGAGCGCGTGGGGCTGACCCGGCAACGGGCCCTCGACGCGGCGCTGGACCTGGTCGACCGGCCTGGGGCTCAGGGCCCTGACGATGCGCTCGCCCGGCGAACGGCTCGCCGTCGGGGCGGTGACGTTTCGTCATCGTCTGCCGGCAAGGACGCGTTGGTCGACGGGCTGGTGGAGCAGGTGTTCCCGGCGGCGGCGCCGGCGATGGACGGCTCCGCCGACCGTGGGGAGGCGTGCGTAGGCGAAGGCGCTGCGCGAGGGGCTGCCGCGGCATCCGGCCGCCCCCGCTCGCCGCGTGCCGCCCGGCGGTCACCCAGGCGACACCGGACGCCATCGAGGCGTGCCTGCGCCTGCCGTCGGAGCACGGTCTCACGCTCGGCCGCGCGCTGCACGCCCTCAACGCGGTGTCGGTGTTCGCGATCGGGCACGCCGTCCTGGCGGCCGGACTCGTCGTCGGCGCGGAGGAGTCGGGCGGGACCGGGTGGCTGGCCGGGCTGGACGGCGAGCGGTATCCGCTCATCATCCGCGCGGCGCGCGACCGGGTGGGCGTGGACGACGGGGAGCGTTTCGCCTTCGCCGCCGACGCGATGCTGCTGGGGTTCGAGGAACTGCGCACGGGCTGAACCGCGAAGGGCCGAGTGGACGGGCGGTGCGCGGTGCCGTACGGCCGCCGCGGTGCGCGCGGGACGTACAGAAAGCGTACAGGTCCCGGAAGGCGCGTCACCGCGGCGGTGCGGCGGGTGGGTGTCAGGGGAGTTCGGGTGTGCAGGTGCGGCACAGGCGGTAGCGGGCGCCGCCGCGCGGGCCGATCCGTTCCTTGACCCACTGGGCGGCCTCACCGCTCTCCAACAGGCGCATGTGTGTGGCCCACTCGGGGCTGAGGCGGCCGTCGTGCGCGAAGCGGCTCAATGCCTCCGCGCGTACCGCCACGTCGTGGCCCGTCACGCGGCCGACCGACTGCTCGACCTTCTTGCAGTCGCCGCGGTGCAGTGTCTGCTTCTCGACGGCGTACGGAGTGTGTCCGGACGCCGTGAAGCGGTTCCGCTGCGCGAGCGACTCGGCGCGCAGGGCGCCGAACTCGTCGGCGGCCCCGGCGCAGACCTCACACCCGCCGGCACAGGGCGGCGCCGGGGGAGGGGCGGTGTCGGTGGTGTCGGCGGCAGCGACGGCGACGGAAGCGGGTGCGGTCACCGCGTCGTCGCCGGTCGCGGCGATGTCGTCGGCCGCGCGGGCGGGTGCGGGCACCGCGGGCGCCTCGGCCGTCCTGTCGTGCTGCCGCGCGCCCCCTTGCTCGTGCTGTTGCTCGTGCCGGCGTGGACGGGGCGGCACCGCCGCGGCGAGACGTACGGCGGCGGCAGCTCGCCGAGCCGCCTCCCGGGCCGCGCGCTGCCGTGGAGAAGTACGTCCTCGCTTTGCCATGAGAAGCCGGTCCCCTGTTCACCGTCGGGTGGAGTGCGTGAGGGCACGGCGACTGCCGGCGGCAGCGTCGCGCCCACGGCGCACCAGCATGGCACCCACCTGCCCGATCGGCGGTGCGCCGCGCCAGGGAAACCCACCGTGCGGGGGAGCACTCCGTGCTCTCGCGGCGGTCGGCTACAGCCCCAGGTCCAGGGCGAGGCAGGAGAAGTGCTTCCAGGAGCCCTCCGGGTGGTGGCCGCCGGACGGGTCCTTCGGGTCGGACGGCTTCTCCTCGACCATGTCGGCGTAGGCGATGCGCTCGGGCAGTTTTCCGAACCGCGCGTGGCGGAGCTGTGCGGCGACGTCCGGAGTGCTGTTGCTTTCCACGGTCCAACCTCCGTCTGGCCGGGGCGAATCGCTCCGGGCCCGTTCCCATGCACCGAGCGTCGCACCGCTCGCGTCACCCGTCAAGGTGGTGACGCGGAGCGGGAGTGCCACTGAGGCCGAGGCCCGGCGCCTGAGGCCGCGGTCCGCGCTTCGGACTGCGGCCGTCGAGTGTGCGGTCGCCTTCCCAGTGACAACGAACTCCCAGTGACGTCCGGACAGGTGTGTTCTCGTCGAACCGCGCGGACGCGTCGAACCGCGTGGGGCGCATGCAGGGCGGGAATCCCGGCGGGGCCGGCGGCTACGGGCGGCGGCCCCAGGCGGACACCATCGGGGCGGTGGCGAGATCCAGGCGTCCGGTGGCGACGTTCGCCAGATGCCGCTCGATCTCCTCGTCGGTGGCGAGCCCCTTGGCCACCAGCCGGCCGCGGATCTGCCGCACGGTCGCGGCCTCCAGAACGGCGCACGCGGGTGAGGTGATCGGGAAGCAGGCGTCCGCCCGCACATCGGTGAGGCCGGCCTCGCGCAGCAGCCGGGGCAGGGTCCGCCCGTAGGCGAGGTCCGCGCCGCGCTCCGCCATCAACGCGCGGAAGCCGGACCGGAGCCGGTTGGCGAGCCGCTGCTCGGGTCCCGACTCGTCCGGGCACAGCAGCGGCTGCAACGCCGGGTCGGCGTCCTCCAGGAACAGCACACCGCCCGGCCGCAGCGCCTGGATCATGCGACGCAGCGCCTCGGCCCGGTCGGTGACGTGCACCAGCACCAGCCGGGCGTGCACCAGGTCGAAACCGCCGGCCGGCGGCGGGTCGGCGGCCACGTCGTGGCGGCGCGTCCCGATCACGCCGCCGCCGAGATCGGTGAGGTCCGCGAGCCAGGAGGTGTCGATGTCCGTGGCGAGCACCGCGCCGGTGGGGCCGACCCGCTCGGCCAGCCCGAGCGGCACCGACGGGCCGCCGGCGCCGACCTCCCAGCAGCGCATACCGGCACGGAGCCCGAACTGGTCGATGTGCCGGAAGGTCACCGGGTCGAACAGCTCGCCCAGGGCCTCGAACCGGGTGCCCGCCTCGGACTGCCGGTTGTCCAGCAGGTATCCGCGTTCGGCCCGCGCCGTCACCTCTGGGTCCGCCCCCGCCCCTGCTCCTGTGTCCGCGTCGTGCTCAGCCATGCGGCGATTCTGGCAGGGGGGCCGCAGTAGACGGGCGGCGGGGACGCGGGTCAGATCTCCGCGCCCAGGGCGGCGATATGCCGCCGCGAGTAACCGGCCTCCAGCAGCGGAGCGCGCACGTCGCGGTCCAGGTCCGGCAGACAGCCGAACAGGACGTCGGCCGGCCCCGTGATCCCGACCTCCCCGCAGGACGCGGGCAGCAGAAGCGTCTGCGCCCGGCCGAGTCCCCCCTCCCAGCCGCCGGACCGCACCCGCACCGGGGCGCCGACGTTGGACAGGATCTGCGCGGTGGCGAAGGACCGCCGCAACGGCTCGGCGGAGGTCCAGCGCTCCAGGGCGAAGTAGGGGCTCGCGCACAGGAAGACCCGCTCGGCCCCGTCACCGAGGGCGATCCGCAGTCCGGGGGTGAAGTCCGGCCGGCTCTCCGGGCGCACCTGCCGCATCAGCATGTCGAGGTTGGCGTCGAACTCCGCGTCGCTCACGGGAGAGCCGTCCTCCATCCGCCAGCGCATCGCGTGCTGCTGGATGTCGGAGGTCTGCTCGATCTCGTAGACCAGGGTGTCGGGGCCGAAACTGTGCGGGGTGCCGCCGGGGACGTAGATCGTCTCGCCCGCACGCACCGGCAGGCGGCGCAGTACGGCGTCGAAGTCCTGCGCCTGGAGCGCGGCGCGCAGCCGGCCCGGCGTCACCCCTTCCCTGACGCCGCACAGGGCGGTCGCGCCGGGCGCGGCGTCGAGGATGTGCCAGGCCTCCGTCTTGCCGTTGCGCTGTCCCTCGAGCCGCCGGGCGGCCTCGTCGTCCGCGTGCAGATGGACGGGCAGGGAGCCGGTGGCGTCGATGAACTTCGTCAGCACCGGGAAGCACCGTCCGGACCAGCCGGCGCCCATCAGCTCCCGGGGGTGGTCGGCGACCACCTGGCGCAGGGACCGGCCGGCCAGCGGGCCCTCGGTCAGCACGCCGCTCAGTCCGGCCACGTCGCTGCACTCCCAGGTCTCCGCGACGCTCCAGTCCGGGATGCCGGTCTTGCCGAGGCGGCGGGCGAGGGCGTGACCGCCGAAGACCAGCGGCTTGGCCGTGACGGTCAGCCGCAGCGGGTACAGGCGCACATCGTGGCCGCTCACCGGACCGGCCGTCCTCCGGTAGGCCTGGGCCCGACCCTGACCGACTGCGACATGGGGAACCTCCGGGGTGCGAGAGGCGAGGTGCGGCGGGTGCGGCGAACCGACTTCCCGCCCCGCGACCGGCGAAACGGGGCCGCGGGCACGGCGCGGCGCACCTGCTCCCGGAAAAGGTGACGTACTTTGTCACCTTTGGCGGGCACGGTGGACCCATGCAGAAGAACGCCGCGAAGAAGGACCCCGAGAACAGCCGGAGCAGCCGGAGCCGCGAGGAGCGCGAGGACCGCGAGAACAGCAAGGACCGCGAGAACAGCAAGGACAGCAAGGACCGGATGCACGGCAAGGACCCTGTGGACCGGATGGAGAAGAAGCCCGCAGAGGCCGGGGCAGCGGGCCCCGGCCCCGCGAAGAGGGAGAAGGACGCGGGCGCGGACCGGCGCGGCGGTCCCCTCACCGGCCGGATCGCGCTCGTCGCCGGAGCCACCCGTGGTGCCGGCCGCGCCCTCGCCGTCGAACTCGGCCGGGCCGGCGCCACCGTCTACGTCACCGGCCGCACCACCCGCGAGCACACCAGCGAGGTCGGCCGGACCACGGAGACCATCGAGCAGACCGCCGAGCTGGTCACCGCGGCCGGCGGCACCGGCGTCGCCGTCCCCACCGACCACCTCGACCAGGACCGGGTACGCGCCCTCGTCGAGCGCGTCGACCGGGAGCAGGGACGGCTCGACATCCTGGTCAACGACCTGTGGGGCGGCGAACACCTCCTCGCCGGTTCCGTCTTCGGCAAGAAGAGCTGGGAGACGCCGCTCGCCGACGGGCTGCGCATCCTGGAACTCGGCGTGCGGTCCCATGTGATCACCGCGGCGCTCGCCCTCCCGCTGCTGGTCCGCGGCCGGGCCCCGCTGCTGGTGGAGGTCACCGACGGCACGGCCGTCTTCAACCGCCGCTACCGCGAGAACCTGTACTACGACCTCGCCAAGAGCGCCCCGATCCGGATCGCGTTCGGGCTGGGCGAGGAGCTCGCGGAGTACGGGGGCACGGCGGTCGCCGTCACACCGGGCTACCTCCGGTCGGAGCAGATGCTCGGCCACTTCGGCGTCACCGAGGAGACCTGGCGCGACGCGATCGCCCGCGATCCGCACTTCGCCGTCGCGGAGTCGCCGTCCTACCTGGGCCGCGCGGTGGCCGCGCTCGCCGCTGACCCGGACCGGGCCGCCCGCTGGAACGGCAGGTCCACCTCCAGCGGTGAACTCGCCAAGGTCTACGGCGTGACGGACGTGGACGGCAGCCGGCCGGACGCCATGGCGTACTTCGAGGACGTCGTCTTCGGAGGGAAGCCGGGCTCGGCGGACGACTACCGCTGAGACCGCGGCCGCGGGCCGTCAGGCTCAGGGGCTTCCGGTCCCGCGCACTCCGGTCCCGCGCACTCCGGCCCCGCGGGGGTCGGCTCGGGACCGTTCGGCGCGGTGTCGGCCGCCGCCGGGGCGTGCAGGTCCCGGTCGTGCGGCGCGGGCGTGTCCGGCTCCGCGTCGTAGCGTGCGGCGAGGGAGCGGGCGTACGCGCGGAAGCGGACGCGCAGGCTCGCCGGGGCCAGTACCTCCGCGTCCGCGCCCAGTGCGGTGAGCTGCTCGAAGGCCACATCCTCCGACTCCACCGGCACGTCGAGCGTGATCCGCCCGGCGGCGTCCGACGGCGGGGCGGAGACCGGCAACGCTCCCGCCGCGGCCGGGTCGAGCACGGCGGGCAGGCGGCGCAGCCCGTCCTCGGTGAGCCGCAGTGTGACGGTGGTGCGCAGCATCCCCCGGGCGAACGCCTCGGAGTGCGCCCGCCAGTGCTCGGCCAGGTCGAAGGACAGGTCACGGCGGAAGGGCGCGTCGGCGCCGGGGGCGGGGGAGAGCCCCGTGACGCGGTCGACGCGATAGGTACGCCAGACACCACCGCTACCGGTATCGGTACCGCCCCCGCGTCCGCCCGCCCCCTCGTCCCGATCCTCCGGGACGCGGCCCACGACGTACCAGATCCCCGCCTTCAGGACGAGGCCGTACGGTTCGAGCCGGCGGGTGACCGGGCGCGGCGGGGCGCCGTCTCGGCCCGGACGGGCGTACTTCAGTTCGACGGTGCGGTCGGACCAGACGGCACGGGCCAGTTCCGGCAGCAGCTCGGGCGACGACGGCTCGCGGAACCAGGCCGGTGCGTCGAGGTGGAAACGGCGCGCCGACGACTCGGCCGCCGTGCGCAGCGACGGCAGCAGAGTGGCCGCCAGCTTCAGCCGGGCGGTGTCCGCCGCGTCCGACAGCCCGAGGTCGCGCAGGGCGGTGGGCAGGCCCGAGAGGTACAGCGTCTCCGCCTCGGTGGGGCGGAGCGTGGTGAGCCGGGTCCGGTAGCCCGACGCCAGCCGGTAACCGCCTGCCCGGCCACGCTCGGACCGCACGGGCACGCCCGCCTCCTGGAGCGCCTGCACGTCACGGATCACGGTGCGCTCGGAGACGTCCAGCTCACGGGCGAGGGCGGCGGCGGTCAGTCCGGGGGTCGACTGGAGGAGGAGGGCCATACGGATCAGACGGGCGGCGCGCATGGCCCCATCATCGCGTCCCGCGGGGCGGCCCGGAGAGGCGTGTCACCGCTCCAGCAGGGGCGCCACCCGCGCCAGCGTGGCCAGGATGTTGGGCTCGGTGACCGTCTCCCGTGCCGCCTGCGGTGTCAGCCAGCGCAGCGGGGCGTCCGGGTTCTCCGGCCGTACCGCCTCCGGGACGTCGGTGGCCAGGACGTAGCGCAGGTCGGCGTGCTCGTGGGCAGGCTCGTGGCGGCCTGCCGGGACCGGCACGATCACCAGGTGCCGCACGTCGGCGTCCGGCCAAGGGGTCAGGTCGGGCAGCCCGGTCTCCTCGCGCGCTTCCCGGAGGGCCACGGCCAGCGGAGCGTCCTCGCCGGGGTCGCCGTGCCCGCCGACCAGCAGCCACGAGCGGTGCCGGGGATGCCGGCGCAGCAGGACCCGGCCGCTGTCCGGATGCACGATGACCGCCGTCGCTGTGATGTGCAGCGGGCGGGACCGGTCCCACGGGTCGCCCGCCGCCGCGAGCAGAGCCCTCGCCCGGTCCGCGTCGGCGCGTTCCGCCGGGGTCGCGGGTGCGTAGTGGGCGAGGACGTCGACTACTGCGGGGTGGGCCGTGGTCATGCGGTCGATGCTAGTGACGCGCGGCGCCGTCGGCCTCTGGTTTTTCCGGCCCGGCGGCCCCTCCGGTTCCCCTGCCTGCCTGCCCGCCGGTCTCCGGCCTGCCGGCCCTCCTGTCCTGTCCTCGGCCTGCCGGCCCGTCCGACCGTCCGGTGTTCGGCCTGCCGGACCGTCCGGTCATCGGCTCGGCGGTCCGGACTGCCGTCCGTCCGGTTGCGGGCCGATTCCGCAGCGGAGAGCCCGGTCTGTCCCCGGACCCGGGCACCAGGCACGGGCCCGTCCCCGCGGGGAGTGGACCCGTACCCCGCGGCGGACGTGTACCCGGAGGCCGACTGCGCAGGAGGCGGTGCGGACGAAGGCGATCACGGTCGTGCCCGGCGGACCCGGCCCGCGTACGGGTCGAGGAGGTCCCCGAGCCCGCGGAGCGGGCAGGGTGCGCTGCTGGTGGAGGGACGACTCGCGGGGATCTGTGGGGCGGACGTCGACATCGTCGAGCGCGGTCACGGCCCGCCCGCGGCTGCCACAGTTCCCTCGGCCTTCGCCGTCGAGGGCTGTCGGCGTGAACTCTGCCTTACGCTGAGCAGGCGGATCGGGGGCGGCCTGTCTTCCCCGTGTCACGCGACGGGCGCAGCGCTAGTGGAGGACGAGGGTCTATGGAGTCGGTCACCGGCGGCGACGGCCGCCTTGCTCCTCTGCGTCCCACCGAGGTCACGGCCACGCTGGGCGGCGAGGACCTGTGCATCGCCGAGGCCCGCGATCTCGTCGCCGACTTCCTCGGTGGCCGGATACGCACCGAGCTGGGGATACCCGTCTCGGTGCGCGCCCTCGGCGACGCCCAGCTGGTGGTCAGCGAGCTGGTCACCAACGCCCGCAAGTACGCCCCCGGCCCCGTCTCCCTGGAGCTGCGGCTCGCGCGGAACGCGGTGGTCGTGGCGGTGCGGGACACCGATCCCGTCCTCCCCGTCGCCAGGGACGCCGACGCCCAGCGGGTCGGCCAGCACGGACTGGAGATCGTCAAGGCCGTCGCGCTGGCCTTCGAGGCGCGGCGCGAGCCGACCGGCAAGTGCCTCACCGCCACGATCGCCCTCTTCGACGACCTGCCGCCCGGCCCCTGACCTCGCCCTGGCCTCCGTGTCACCCCTGACCTCCGGGGGCACCGTCCCTGGCCGTCGGTGTGGGAGCCGGGCCCCAGGTCACTCGTCCGCGGCGGCGACCAGCTTGCGCACGTTCTCGATGCTCCCGCAGCCCTCGGCCAGATACTTCGCACGGGCCTCGCGGAACGCCTCGCCCAGCTGGGAACGGCGGTCCTCGGCCACGTTCTCCCGGGCGTCGTTGAGCAGGGTCCGCTCCTCCTCGTCCGCGTGATGGTTGACGGCCGTGACCAGCTCCTCCAGCTTCTCGTCCCACTCCTCGGAGCCGGTGTCCCCGACCTCCAGCAGGGCGAGCAGCGCCTCGTTGGCCTCATGGTGCTCGTGCACGCCGTGGTCCACGTCGCCGTCGTCCACGTTCTTGTAGCGGCGCAGCGCCGGGTAGACCTCGTCCTCCTCGGCCGAGGCGTGCGCGATCAGAAGGTGCGCGAAGTCCTGCAGGGCCGCGCCGCGGTCGGCCTCGACATTGCGCAGGGTGCGGAAGAGGTCCTCCATCTTCCGGTGGTCCTTCAGGATGAGTTCGACGACGTCAGTTGCCGGCACAGCGACTCCCACTCCTCGGCGACAGTGCGTTCACCCCGCGCATACCCCGGTTCCCGCAGGTGAGACCTGTGCCGTCCGCCGGGCCGTGCGGCCGAGCCCGGACCCCGCCCGGGTACCCGGTGGGACGGTCACGGTGGCCGGCGGCGGCGTCGGGCGACGGCGGACCCGGCCCGGGCGCCCGGCGGAAGCCGGGCGGCGGACGGTCAGTGCGCGGTGACCGAGTAAGCGGGCAGCGCCCGGTTGCCGCGCGGCGCGGCGATCGAACGGAGGGTGTCCGTCTGACTCAGGACGAGCTCGCGTACCGGCTCGGGCAGGGCGGCCAGACGGTCGGGCGTGGCGGCCAGACGCAGACAGGCCGCCACCTCCCAGTCGCCGTCCTGGAGCCCCTCGGTGTCCACCGGTCCGCCGCCGTCCACCGTCCAGCCGGCCTCGGCCAGCAGCCGCAGCAACCGCGCGCGGGAGAAGGGCGTACGCACGTTGCCGTCGCCGCGCGAGCCGGCCGCCTCGAACTGACCCTGGACCAACACGGCCAGCAGGTGCGCCAGTTGGTCACCGGAGACGGGCGTCAGGTCCCACTCGGTGAACCACAGTCGCCGCGCCCAGGGCCGCACCCGGGCGAGGGTTTCGCGCACCTGTTCGAGCGAGGCGAAGTACCAGGAGCAGTGCGCGAGCACCACATGGTCGAAGGCGCCCTCGGGGAAGTCGATGGACGGATCGAGCACGTCCGTGCCGAGGCGGAAGTCGATGCGCGGCCCGAGGGGGCCCGCCGTGAGCCGCGCGGTCGACTCGCCGAGGGTGACCGGCGCCCCGTAGGAGGGATCGGCCACGTCCACGGCCGTCACCCGCCCCCGCGGTCCGACCGCTTCGGCGAGCACGGCGGTCATGTCGCCCTGTCCGCAGCCGAGTTCGAGCACGGTCGAGCCGCGGGCGATGCCCCAGCCCGCCACGAGCACGGCACGGTGACGGGTCTGGGTCAGCTGGACGCCGGGGCTGTGCGCGGCGGCGGCCATACCGGCCGCCAGCGCGGCGGCCCTGGCCGGGAGATCGGAGGGGTTCACAGAATCCTTATGCTCGACGGGGGTGCGGCGCCGATGCTACGAGGTGCCCGGGGGCGGTGCACCCGATTTCCGCGCGGGTTTCCGCCCGGGCGCGTGAGCGCGACGGCCTCCGGCCGCTGCCGACCGCCGCAGCACCGGTACGGGACGCCGTCCAGGTCGGCGACGATCGGGCTCCCCGGCGGGTCGCTCGGGGATATCAAGAGGGCGGACGGACAAGGGACTCAAGGGATCGAAGGGACCGAAGTTCCGACAAGGCAAGCGAAGTGGCCCGCCGCACGCCGCAGGCCGGCCTACGGCGCGTCCGGACCGCGGGCAGAGTACCGGAGTGCCAGGCGCGGAGCCCGACGGTGGCGGGCTGCGAACCCGCCGGGCCACGAACCGCCAGGTGTCGAATCCGCCGGCCCACGGAGCCGGACGGCGACGCGCCATGCCACGAGCCCGCCGGGCCACGAACCGCCAGGTCACGAACCGCCCCGCCACGAACCCGCCGGCCCAAGGAGCCGGGCGGCGACGTGCCGGGTCACCGGATCGCGGGGCAGTCGAGGCGTGGCGCCGGCGGCGGCCTCCACGGCACCGGACCGGATGACGAACGTGGCGGCGAACCCGCCGCCACGTGCACCAACCAGCCCCCTGTCGGCGACGTCCCTCACCAGCCGCCTCCCGGCGACACCCCTCACCAACTGCTCTCGGTCACCCCGGGCGGCTCGCCCGCGCGGGCCATCTCGCGGAACCGGAACCGGGACAGGCCGGAGGCACGCAGATGACCGCGGGGGCGGCCGTCCACGGCGTCGCGGTTGCGCAGCCCGGTGAGGCCGGCCTCGCTGGGCCATGTCGACCTGCTCGTCCGAGGTCCGTCCTCGGGCATCGTCGGGTCACGGAGCCCGGCCCGCCCCGGGGGCCGGGACCCGCCGCGCGTCCGGAGGCCCGCGTCCGGCACGCTGTGCGTGACGCGGGTGTGTCACACGGTGTGCGTCACGCCGGGTTGTCCCCGTGGGTCAGGGTCTCCCAGGCGACGAACAGGGCGTTGGTGCCGGCCGGGCGGTTCTGCTGGGTCAGCGCCTGGGTGTTGGTCATGGCGATGCCCAGCCGGTTGTGCAGCGCGTTGTAGCCGACCTCGGTGACCGGGCCGAGGCCCCGGTTGACCGTGCCGCCGCACAGCCAGCTCGGCACGGCCGTCCCCAGCTCGTACTTGGCCTGGAAGCCGAGGGCCTGGCGCAGCCGTTCCCCGACATCGGTGCCGTACAGGTCCTGGCCCTGGATGCGGCTTGTCTCGGCGATGTGCGAGATGGCGGAGATGCCGTACCCGGTGTGCGTGAAGTCGCGGCAGGTCTCCTGGGTGAGGCCGGTGACGAAGGTGGACTGCCCCTGCCAGTACGAGACGATCTTGTCGCGGGTGTTCAGGTTCTGGCTCGGCACGGTCTTCGGCAGGGCGCCGTCGGACTCCAGATACACGTAGGCGGCCGTGCGGGTGCGGAACTTGGCCATGGCGGTGTCGTAGGAGGCCTTGTCCTCCAGGAAGACGGAGATGCCGACGGCGGCCTCCATCATCGACAGTTCCCAGTTGCCGTTGGAGTTGGAGCCCTTGATCACCACCGGCAGGTAGACGTCGCGCAGCATGCCGGCGAACCGGCCGGCGTTCGGCCAGGAGCCGGTGTACGTGTACTTGATGATCTCGGCGGCCTTGGGCCACGAGGACCCGGCCCAGCCCGTCTGCAGCGGGGCGTTGCTGTTGGTGTGGCTGCGGATCACGGCCGACCAGGCGTCCATGATCTCGATGGCCTTCTGCGCGTAGCGCGTGTCGCGGGTGATGTACCAGGCGAGGGCGTCGCTGTAGGCGGCGATGGCGTCCTGACGCTCGTCGGTGCAGCCGTAGTCCGGGTTCGAGTACGAACCGCACTCCACCGTCGCCCGCGGCCTGGGCGTGCGGCTGAGACTGGCGTAGCCGCTCGCCATCATCTGGTCGTAGGCGCCCTTCCACGGCTGCGCGCCGGCCAGCACCTTGTCGCGGGTGAAGTCCAGTTGGGCCCGGGAGACGGTGACTCCGGGGTGGGCGAAGGTGGCCGACGCGGCCTCGGCGCGGGTGGCGCGGGGCAGCAGCAGGGCGCCGGTGAGGGCGGCGACCAGGGCGAGCAGGAGTACGGCCCGGGTTCCGCTGCGGAGGTGTGGGGGAGAGGCAGTCATGCGGCCATCCGTTCTTGTACGTGAACGTTGTGTGGGGTGTTGAACTGGAGTGCTGGCCGGTGACCATAGGTACGGACTTACCGGGCGTCAAGGGCGCGCGCACGGGCGGCGGTAGGAGCCGTGTGGCCGTTGGGGGCGATCAACGGTGCTCGCTGTCAACCCTCTTGACGCCCACTGGTCCGGACCTTTAACTTCACGGCTTAATCAAAGACCGATGGCGTCGCATAACGTTCCGTGGGTTGAACGGCGTTGGGCGGCACTGGAGGTCGGCCACCCCCCACGTGAAAGGCCTCCGCATGGCCAGATCCCGCCCTGCCACACGCTCCGCGCGCACCGTCGCCACCACCGTCTCCGTCGCCGCGCTCACCCTCTCCGCCGGTCTGCTCACCGCCTCCCCGGCCGCCGCGGCCACCGGAACCGTCACCGGTCTGGCCGGCAAGTGCCTGGACGTGGCCGGGGCGAACTCCGCCGACGGCACCGCCGTCCAGATCTACGACTGCAACGGCACCGCCGCCCAGCAGTGGACCGTCGGCGCGGACGGCACGATCCGTGCCCTCGGCAAGTGTCTCGACGTCACCGGCAACTCCACCGCCGACGGCGCCAAGGTCCAACTGTGGACCTGCACCGGCGGCGCCAACCAGAAGTGGACCGTCACCGCCGCCCACGACATCGTCAACCCCCAGGCGGACAAGTGCCTGGACGTCACCGACAACAACCCGGCCAACGGCTCGCGCGCCCAGATCTGGAGCTGCACCGGCGCCGCCAACCAGAAGTGGAACGCGCCCGCGGCGGACGGCGGCGGCAGCACCCCGGCCGCCCCGATGGCCGTCGCCCCCTACCTCTACAACGGCTGGGGCAGCCCGCCCAGCCCCGGCACCATCACCAGCGCCACCGGCGTGAAGTGGTTCACCCTCGCCTTCGTCCTCAGCAACGGCTACTGCAACCCGCAGTGGGACGGCAGCCGCCCGCTCACCGGCGGAGTAGACCAGCAGACCGTCAACACGGTCCGCGCGAACGGCGGCGACGTCATCCCGTCCTTCGGCGGCTACAGCGGCAACAAGCTGGAGAGCTCCTGCTCCAGCGCCGGCGAACTGGCCACCGCCTACCAGAAGGTGATCAACGCCTACGGGCTCAAGGCCATCGACATCGACATCGAGGCCGACGCCTACAGCAACCCCACCGTCCAGCAGCGCACCGTGGACGCCCTGAAGACCGTAAAGAACAGCAACCCGGGGCTGAAGGTGTACGTCACCATCGGCACCGGCCAGAGCGGCCCCGACACCTCCCTGATCAACCGCGCGGCCTCCGCCGGCCTCACCGTCGACGCCTGGACCATCATGCCGTTCGACTTCGGCGGCGCCGGACAGAACATGGGCACCCTCACCCAGCGCGCCGCCGAGGGCCTCAAGACCGCGCTGAAGAACGCCTACCACTACAGCGACGACCAGGCCTACCGCGACATGGGCATCTCCTCGATGAACGGCGTGACCGACAACAACGAGACCGTCACCGTCGCCGACTTCCGCACCATCCTCGCCTACGCCCAGCAGCACCACCTGGCCCGGCTCACCTTCTGGTCCGCCAACCGCGACCGGCCCTGCACCGGCGGTCCCGCCGACAGCTGCTCCGGCGTCAGCCAGCAGAACTGGGACTACACCCGGGTGTTCGCCGCCTACACCGGCTGACCCCGTCCCCCCACGACCCGGCCGGTGCGCAGATGTGTTCCGGCCGGGCCTCCCGGCACACCGGCCCACCCCACCCCCCCACACGCTCACGGTGAAACGGAGCCCCCCATGCCCATCTCCGCCCACGCGCTCCGGCGCAGACCACCGGACACCGCCCCCCGCTCCCGCGTCACCGCCCTCGTCGTCGCCCTGCTCGCCGCCTGCCTCGTCGCCCTCGTCCCCGCCCGGGCCCACGCCGAGGACCAGTTGCTCTCGCGCGGCCGGCCCGCGACGGCCTCCTCGGTGGAGAACGCCGCCTTCCCGGCCGGCGCCGCCGTCGACGGCGACCAGGGCACCCGCTGGTCATCGGCGTTCGCCGACCCCCAGTGGCTCCAGATCGACCTCGGCTCGGTGCGGCAGCTCAGCCGCGTCACCCTGCGCTGGGAGGCCGCCTACGCCAAGGCCTACCGCATCGAGACCTCCACCGACGCCCAGAACTGGACCACCGCCTACTCCACCGCCAACGCCACCGGCGGCACCGAGAACCCGACCATCGGCGGCAGTGGCCGCTACGTGCGCCTCTACGGCACCGCCCGCGCCACCCAGTACGGCTACTCCCTGTGGGAGTTCGAGGTCTACGGCTCCGGCGGCGCCACCCAGCCGCCGGACGACTTCTGGGGCTCCACCTCCGACATCCCCGCCGCGCACAACGCCGTCGAGGTGAAGATCCTCAACCGCACCAACGGCAAGTACCCCGACAGCCAGGTCTACTGGACCTTCAACGGCCAGACCCACTCCATCGCCGAACAGCCCTACCTCGACATGCCGGCCAACTCCGCCGGCCGGATGTACTTCCACCTCGGCTCACCCGACGGCCCCTACTACGACTTCATCGAGTTCACCGTCGGCGGCAACGTGTTCAACGGCAACACCACACGGGTCGACGCGTTCGGCCTCAAGCTCGCCATGCGGCTGCACAGCAAGGACGGCTACGACGTGGAGGTCGGCGAGAACCGCCAGACCTTCGCCGAGGACCGCGCCACCACCTTCCAGCGGTTCACCGACGCCGTGCCCGCCCCGTTCAAGGTGCTCGCCCGGACCCAGGCCCCGTACCGCATCATCGCGCCCGGCAGCGACCCCAGCTTCCGCGCGGGCGGCGCCAACGCGAACTACTTCACCGCCTACGCGCAGTCCGTCGGCGTCAACGCGGCCACCTCGGACATCTTCGGCTGCGCCGCCGCGCTGGCCGGCAACCCGGACATGTGCGCGGCACTGAACCGCCATGTGGCCACGCTGCCCGCCTCCCAGCAGGGCGACCCGGCCCACTACTACAAGGCCGCGCCGGCGAACTACTACGCCCAGTTCTGGCACGACAACGCCATCAACCGCCTCGCCTACGGCTTCCCGTACGACGACGTGGCCGGCCAGTCCTCCTTCATCTCCCACGGCGACCCGCAGTGGCTGCTCGTGGCGGTGGGCTGGTAGGAGCAGCGGCTCCCGGCGCACCCCGCAGGACCCCGCCCGGACCGGCCGCCCTGAACGCGGTCAGTCCGGGCGGACCGCGTTCAGCCGTACGGCCATCAGCGCCACGTCGTCGCTGCCGTCCGGCAGCAGCCGCTCCAGCAGCAGCCCGCACGCGTCCTCCGGGTCCGACGAGGCCTCGGCGGCCACCGCGGCGAGGGTCTCCAGGGAGTGCTGGAGGTCCTCGTGACGCCGCTCGACCAGACCGTCCGTGACCAGGAGCAGCAGCGAACCCGGCGCCACGGTGATCCGCCGGGCGGGCGGATGCGCGAGGCCGAGCCCCAGCAGCGGGCCGTGCTCGTGCACGTACGAGGTCGTGCCGTCCGGGTGGCGGATCAGCGGCGGAAGGTGGCCCGCGTTGGCGACGTGCAGGGTGTCCGAGCCGAACTCGATCAGCACCACGCACAGCGTGACCGTGGCGCCCGGCTCCACCGAGGCCAGCAGATGGTCCAGACAGGAGAGGATCACCTGCGGCGGATGGCCCTCGGCCGCGTAGGCGCGCAGCGCGTGCCGCACCTGGCCCATCACCATGGCCGCGTCGAGCGAGTGCCCGGCGACGTCTCCGACGGCCACCACCAGACCGGCCGGGGTGCTGATCGCCTCGTAGAAGTCACCGCCGATCTCGGTGCGTTCACTGGCCGGCAGATAGCGCACGGCCAGATCGGCGCGGGGGGTGGCCGGCAGGCTCTCGGGCAGGAAGCTGCGTTGCAGGGTGAGGGCGAGGGCGTGCTCCTCGCTGTAACTGCGCAGCGCCTCCAGGGCCAGGGCGCTGGCCTGGGTGAGCTGGGTCAGCAACTGCTCGTCGTCCGGCGTGGTGACGGCGTCCGCCGAGGTGACGATGACGACCGGCGGGCGCTCGGCCTTGGCCCGGCCGATCACCGTCCGGCGGCGCGCCGGGTCCTTCAACTCGGGCGGCAGGCACGGCAGATCGGCTCCCGGCGGCTGCGCCCGCCCCGGGCCGGAGTGGTCGCGCCGCTGCGGCCAGGCCGCCGTGGGGTGCACCTGCGGCCCGTCGGCACGCGCCGTCCCGTCCTCGTCCTGCCAGGTGTGGGCGACCAGGGGACTGCCCTGCGGTGTGGTCAGCAGCGCGGCCACACTGCACCGGAAGATCACCGCCGCCGCCTCGGCCGTCACCCTGACCAGCTCGCGGGCGTCGGCGGCGCTGTAGAGCGCCAGGGTGAGGCGGTTGAGCAGGTGCAGCCGCTCGGCGAGGACTTCGGCGCGGCGCCGGGCGCGGGTGTAGCGCAGGGTCGCGGTGACCGTGGCGAGCAGTTCGTCGGAGGCGACCGGCTCGACGAGATACGCGTCGGCGCCCCGGTACAGGCCCTGCGCGCGGTCGTCCACGGTGATGGCGGCGGCGGAGATGTTGATGACGGGCACGGCGGCGGTGGCCGGGTCGTTCTTGATGTGCTCGCACACCTCGAAGCCGGTCATGTCGGGCAGCCGTACGTCCACGATGGCGATCTCCGGCAGCTGGCCGGGCCCCCGGAGCAGGTCGAGCGCGCGGGTGCCGTCCTCGGCCTCGGTGACCTGGTGCCCGGCCCGGCGCAGCGTGGTGGACAGGACGTACCGGTTGGCGGGGGTGTCGTCCACCACCAGGATGTGGGCCGGACTGTGGTCGGTGTCGGACGGTCGGGTCATCGGCGCTCCTTGGCCCTGGGCGACGTCGAGGGGGCGGGGGTGGCCGCCTGCTCCGCGTCCGCGGGGGTGGCCGGGCGGTCCGCGGCCGGTGCGGCCTGCGGCCGGTGCAGGGCTGCGGCGAGGTCCGCGGCGATCAGCCGGGACTTGTTGAGCACGGTGCGGACCCCGGCCAGGCGGGAGCGGTCCACGTCACCGGCCTCCAGCGCGGTCAGCACCACCACGGGCACGGCGGCCGTCGCCGGGTTCGCGGCCAGGCGCCGGTGCACCTCGTAGCCGTCCAGGCCGGGCATGCCCAGGTCGAGGAAGACGGCGTCGGGGTGTTCGCGCTCGACGGTCGCCTCGGCCCGGCCGCTGTCGGTGACGACGCTGACGGACCCGGCGACAGCGGCCAGCAGCGGGCGCACCCCGGCCAGGAACGTCTCGTCGTCGTCCACGATCACCACCGACCCGACCAGGGGGCCGCCGGTTCCGGTCGGCCGGACCGGCTCCGCAGGCCGTGCCGTACCCGGGTACGGGGCCGGTTCCGCGCCGGTCACGGCAGCCGTGCCGTCCCCCGGCCGGCGGTCGAGGCGGGCGGGGATCTCGACGGCCACCCGGGTGCCGCTGCCGACCTCGCTGTCGAGCCTCAGCCGGCCGCCGAGCAGTTCGGTCAGCCGGCGGGCGTAGGGCAGGCCCAGGCCGGTCCCCGCCCGGCCCCGCTGATGCGGTCCGCGCACCTGGTAGAACTCCTCGAAGACGCGCTCCAGTTCCTCGGCCGGGATGCCGACGCCGGTGTCCTGGACGCGGAAGACGAAGCGGTCGCCGTCCTCCCGCTCCTCCTCGGCGATCTCGAGCGCCACCCGGCCCTCGACCGTGAACTTCAGCGCGTTGGACAGGACGTTGCGCAGGATCCGGGTCAGCATGACCTCGTCGGTGACCAGGGGCCGCAACGGTACGCGGTCCGGGATGCGCAGGTCCACTCCGGGCTGCGCGGTGCCCTGGAGCATGCCGCGCAACTGGTGCAGCAGAGAGCGCAGATCGACCTCGGCGGGGTGCGGCTCCAGCCGTCCGGACTCCGCCTTGGCGATGTCGAGCAGCTCGTCCACCAGCGCCAGCAGGGTGCTGCCCGAGGCCTGCACCAGGGACACCTGCCGGCGCTGCTCGTCGGTGAGCGGGTCGGCCGCCGAGTCCAGCAGCAGCCGGGCCAGGGCTATCACCGAGTTCACCGGCGAGCGCAGCTCATGGCTGACGTTGGCCCAGAACCGGGACTTGTACGCGTCGGCCCGTTCGAGCTGGCGGGTCTTGTCCTCGAGCTCCGCGTACAGGGCGACGACACCGCTGTTCGTCTCCTCCAGCTCGCTCGCCAGCTCGGAGTAGAGCGCCACCACCCCGGCGTTGGTCTCCTCCAACTCGGCGTTCAGGCGCTGGAGTTCCTCCTGCTGGCGCTGCGACTCCTCCAGCGCGGCCAGCAGCTGGCGGTTCTGGGTGCGCAGCGCGTCGACCAGGTCGGCCGTCGCGTCGCCGTCGGCGAGCCGCCCACGGACGTCGGCGGCCAGTTCGCCGAGAGATGCCGTCGGCGCGGGGAGGCGCTGCGCGAGGAGGAGTTCGTGGCCGTCGCCGGCGGGCAGCAGACGGCTCTCGTCCAGCAGCCGCTCGGCGGCGGTCAGCAGGGTCCGCGGCGGCCGGCGTGCCTCGGCCCAGCCGAAACGCACGGCCAGCCGCACGGCGGCACCGTCCTGCTCCAGGCTCAGCCGGGCGGTGAGGCGCGCGGCACCCAGCAGATGCTCGCCGGCCTCGCTCACCACGGTCGTCAGCCGGACCAGCACACTGCCCTTCAGCCCCGCGGCCCGGCACGCCGACTGGGTGCACCGGCGCAGGGCGACGACATCGCCCCCCTCCCGCAGGACGACCGTGATCAGCTCGTAGACGGACGGCCTGGCGCTCATGGCCGCCCGTGCACGGCCACGACGATCCCGGCGTCGTCCCTGCGGACCGCCGCCTGGTTGAGGATCTGCCCGGCGACCAGCGCGGGGTCGTGCGGGAACAGACCGGGGAAGTCCGCCGGCTTCCAGCGGTCGCTCAGGCCGTCGGAGTGCATCACCAGGGCGGCGCCCGGCGGGAACGGCGCCTCGAAGGTGCGCGGCCGGGGCAGCTGCACACCGGCGATGCCCGGCATCGACAGCAGCCCGGTGCGGGCGTCGCCGGCCGCGACCACCGCCGTGATGTTGCCGGCCCCGCACAGCCGCACCCGTTGCTCGGCCGGATCGACCAGGGCGACGGCCAGGGCCGCGCCGCGGGTGCCGCGCAGCCCCCGGTGCATCTCCTCCAGCACGGCCGCCGGGCTCGTGCTGCGGCTGTCGCGGAAGGCCTCCCTGGCCCGGTCGCCGACCCGGGCCGCCAGCGGCCCGTGGCCGAGCCCGTCGCACATCATCAGCAGCAGGGCGTCCGGGCCGTGTCCGTCCACCGTGCGCACGGCCCAGCTGTCGCCGCAGACCTGCTCGCCGCCGATCGGGCGGGTCAGCCCGCCGGTCTGCACCGGGCCGGGCGCCGGCGCCTCGCCGTCCGCCCGGAAACGCGCGTAGAGCGCGGTGCCGCGCCCGCGCACGGAGTGGACGCCGAACACGTCCGCGAGCCGGCCGATGGCGCCCAGGCCGATCCCCAGGCTGCCGGCGGCGGACGTGCCGTCGCGCAGCGCCCGGTGCACGTCCGCGATGCCGGGGCCGTTGTCCAGGGACAGGCACTCGACGGCCGCGCTGCCCTGGGAGCGGACCACGCGCAGCACCAGGGAGCCGTCGTCGGCGTGCTTGAGGAGATTGGTCGCCATCTCCGTCACGCACAGCTCGGCGCGCGCCACCCGTTCCTCGGGCAGGCAGATGCCGCGGGCCAGCTGACCCACCTGGCGGCGCGCCGCCGCCGCGAGGGCGACGTCCGCGCGCAGCCAGTGCACATCACCGGCCTCGGCGATCAGCACCCCCTTCACCGGCCCCACTTGACGATGCGCACGGTGGTGCCGTCCGGCCCGGTACTGATGTCGAACTCGTCCACGAGCCGCTTGGCGCCGCTCAGGCCGAGCCCCATCCCGGAGCCCGAGGTCCAGCCGTCCGTCAACGCCAGCTCCATGTCCGCGATGCCCGGACCCCGGTCCTCGAACTCCACGTAGACGCCGAAGCGTTCGGCCTCGGTGATGGTGGCCGCGCGGACCACGCCCCCGCCGCCGTACACCAGCATGTTGCGGCCGAGTTCGCTGGCCGCCGTGACCAGTTTGGTCTGGTGGACCAGCGACATGCCGCTGCGCTGGGCGAGGGTGCGCACCATCTGCCGGGCGGAGACCACGTCACTGCTGTCGGCCACGGAGACGGTGTCGGCCGAGGCCAGCACGGCGCCGTAGTCCCTCATGCGCGGCCCGCGCTGATCCGGCGCAGGAGTTTCAGCCCGCGCTCCAGGTTGAGGGCGGTGCGCACGCCCTGGAGGGACAGGCCGAGTTCCACGAGCGTCATGGCCACCGCGGGCCGCATGCCGACGACGATGGTCTCCGCGCCGAGGACGCGGGAGATGGCGGCGTTGGTGGCCAGCATGCGTCCGACGAAGGAGTCCACGATCTCCAGCGCGGAGATGTCGATGATGACGCCCTTGGCGCCCGTGGCGACGATGCGGTTCGACAGGTCGTCCTGGAGATCCATCACCATCTGGTCCTCCAGGTCCACCTGGATGGAGACCAGCAGGATCTCGCCGATCTTGAGGACGGGGACGCGGTCGGTCACAGCAGGCCCCGGATCTCTTCGGTGGCGTCCTCGGCGACTTCCTTCAGCGCCTGGCGCAGTGCGTCGGAGAGCGAGGCGTTGGTGGGGATGTCGCCGAACTCGATGCCGAGCGCCACGATGGTCTGGGCGATCTGCGGGCGGATGCCCGAGATGGTGCACTGCGCGCCCATCATCCGGGCCGCGACGACCGTCTTCAGCAGGTGCTGGGCGACCTGGGTGTCCACGGTCGGCACGCCCGTGATGTCGATGATGGCGTGCGTGGAGTCGCTGTCGACGAGCGTCTGCAGCAGCTTCTCCATGACGACCTGGGTGCGCGCCGAGTCGAGCGTGCCCACCAGCGGCACCCCGACGACGCCGTCCCACAGCTTGACGACCGGCGTGGACAGTTCGAGCAGCTGCTCGGCCTGCGCGGAGATGATCTCCTCGCGGGTGCGGACGTACGCCTCGGTGGTCAGCAGACCGAGGTCGTCCAGCAGCCGGGCGAACTCGAGGTACTGCTGCGCGCCCTTGTCGTCGCTGGTCAGCGTGGGCTCCAGCACCTCCTTGAGGGCGAAGACGCTGCGGGCGGTCTCGGTCGGGGTGAAACCCTGCCGGGCGCGGTTGCGGGAGAGTTCGATCAGCAGGCTGCGGGTCTCGGCGAAGTTCTCGCCGTGGCTGTCGAGATCGCCCGCGGTCATGGCGCGCAGTATCGCCTCGTACAACTCGCCCAGTTCACGGCCTAGTTCGGCCAGGCTCAGCCGGCCTTGCAGGTCTTCGCCGACGGTCCTGGTCCACTGCGAGAGGAACGCGTCACGCTGTGCGGTCAGCGTCTCCACCAGGAGCGGCATCTTGCTGTCTGTCGTCACGTCTTCCTCATCTGAGCTCTGATCGAATATGCCAGGACGACGATACGGCACGCGGCAATCCGCCCAACCGGGCACTCTTCGGTGCCGCTCACACCTCCGGAAACGCCGCCATCACGACCTCGATGGTCTTGCCGCCCGCCGTCGGTGTGACCGTGACCCGCCGGCACAGCCGCTGCACGATGCGCCAGCCGAACCCGCCCGGGGCGGCGGCGTCGGTGCGCGGCACGGTGTGCGGCGCGACGGGCGAGGCGTCGGCGACGCTGACGGTGAGGGCGCCGCCGTCGAGACGGGCGTCGAAGGCGGTCAGCCCGCCGCCGTGCCGCAGCGCGTTGGTCACCAGTTCGGTCACCACGAGCAGCACGTCGTCCAGGACGGCCGACGGCGTATCACCGGCGGCCCCCGTCACCAGACGGCGGACCTGGTCCCGGGCGGCGGCCGCCGTGGGCGGCCGGTTCCGGCCGGCGCCGGGCGCCGCGACGGTCACGTCCGCTCCCGCGCCGGGCACGGACCCCCCGCCCGCCTCCGGGGGCCGCGGACACATGGGCGGCGTACGGCCGGTCATGGGCGGGTCAGCTTCAGGGCGGCCGCGAGATCGGCGGCCCGGGTGAAGACCCGGGCGGTGTCGGTCAGCTCCAGCAGCCGCAGCACCGGCGGGCTCACCGCGGCCAGCACGAACGGGACCCCCGCCTCCCCGTGCCGCATTCGCGCCGTGAGCAGTGCGTGCAGCAGGGAGGAGTCGGCGAAGGTGACCTCGGCGAGGTCGATCACGGTGGCCCGGGCCGACCCGGCGGCGGGAACGGCGAAACACCGAGCCGCGCCGTCCGCCCCGTCGGAGTCGAACTCGCCCGTGACACGGACGATCCGCACCCCGTCGAGTACGGTCTCGGATATCTCGGCTTCGTCGTTCACCAGGGCATTCTCACAAGCCGCCGGTGCGGCGCGACAGCCGGGGCACCCCTCGTGCGCGCTCACGGCTCGCGGAACGCTCAGGGCTCGGGGAACAGGTGCGCGGTGCCGGTGACGTCCAGCAGCCGCCGTAGCGCCGCGGGCCGGTCGTCCAGGTGCAGCCTGGTGCCGGCCTCGGTCGCCTCGCGGTGGATCATCAGCAGCGCGGCCAGGCCCAGGGAGTCGCACAGCGTCATCCCCGCGCAGTCCAGGCGCAGCCGGCGGGGCGGCGGATCGGACCCGAGCAACGCACCGGCAGCCTCGGTGAGGGCGTCGGCGGTGTCCCAGTCGAGGTCGCCGGTGACCCGGATCCGGGCGACGCCCGCGCCGTCCGGGGCCGAGGCGGCGAAGAAGGCGTCGTCGGGAAGAGCGGTCATGCCTCTGCGCCGGGAACACGCGGGCGGGCGGCGCGCGCGGCCAGGGCCGCCCGGCCGCGGGTGAGGAAGTCGAGTGAGCGGGGGAAGTCCTTCAGCAGGTCCTGGAGGAGCGCGAGACCGGGGTCGAGGACGCGCGCGGGCACCCGGCGGGCCTCCAGGACGTCGCCCGTCCAGTCCAGGAAGCCGGTGAACAGCCGGCCGTCGTCGGTGTAGAGGGCGCAGGACAGGAAGTCCACGATGTGCGCCACGTCCTCGGCGGTCCGCTCGCGCTGCGCGTCGGTGTAGGCGCGCATCGCCGGCAGCCGCTCCTCCAGCCCCGCCAGGGTGTCCCGCACCAGCTGCCGTCTGCCGCGCAGCACCAGGGAGTACTCCTGGTCGAGCAGATGCGGCAGGTCGTCCACCGTCTGCCGGACGGCGCCGGACGTGGGGCGCGGCAGCCCGCGGGCGAGGAGATCGGCGGCGGCGCGCGCGTCGGGCGCCCACGCGTCGGCGCCGAGCAGCCGGGCGTAGCGGCCGTCGTCACCGAAGGCCGCACCGCCGGCCAGCACCGGGATCCCGAGGGCCTGCACGGCGGTGATCGCGGTGTGCGCGTCCGGCAGCCGGACGGGCAGCGAGGAGGACAGCGCCACCACGGCGGGCGCGGTCCGGTGCAGATGGGCGATGAGGTGCGGAGTGGGCACCTGCGCGCCGAGGAAGTCCACCCGGTGGCCGCGGCAGCGCAGCACCTCGGCCAGCAGCCGGGCCGGCAGGGCGTGCCACTCGCCGTCCACGCAGGCCACGGTCACCGTGCCGCCCGGCGCCTGCGGGGGCGGGGCGCGGTGGGCCATGGCGGCGATCACCCGGTCGTGGATCGCGGTGGCGGCGTGCTCCTGGGCGACCGTGAACCGGTTCGCCGCCCACTCCACGCCCACCTTGCGCTGGACGGCCGCGACCACCTCCAGCAGGACGTCCTCCTCCGCCGCGCCCGCGTCCAGCGCCGTGAACACGGCCTGCCCGGCGGCGTACTCGTCGCGGGCGCACACCGCCCGCCACAGCTCCTCGCGCGCGTGGGCCAGTACGGCGCCGACGTCCTGGACGGCGGTGGTGTCGGTCATGCGGTGTACCTGCCCGGGGTGTGTCCGTCCACCGCCGCCAGGTGTGTGGTGCGGGGAGTGGTGATCGCCATCACGGCGATGTCGTCGTGCCGGTTGTCGCCGATCCACGCGGCGGCCAGCATCTGGATCCGCTCGACCACGGCCTCGGCGGGCAGCCCGGCGCACTCCGCCAGCGCCGCCCGCAGCCGGTCGTCGCCGAACATGGCGTCCCCCAGCGGCCCGCCGCGCGCCTCGGTGACGCCGTCGGTGAACAGCAGACACGTCTCGCCCGGCCCGAGATCGACCTCGGCGGTGCGCGACCTGACCTCCGGCAGCGCGCCGATGAGGGTGCCGGACGTCGCCGCCTCCTCCACGGTGCCGTCCTGCCGCACGATCAGCGGCAGCGGATGCCCGGCGCTGGTCAGCCGCAGCCGGGTCAGGCCCTCCCGCCGCCGCGCCGAGGCCAGGACCAGGGTGGCGAACCGGGTGTGGCGACTGCTGAGCAGGGCGCCGTTGAGCAGCCGAAGCAGATGCCCGTGGTCGTCGGCCAGCGGCAGCAGCGCCTGGAGCGTGCTGCGGATCTTGCCGGTCAGCACGGCCGCCTCCAGGCCCTTGCCGCACACGTCGCCGAGGACCGCCAGTGTCTCGTCGTCCGGCCCGGCGCCGGGATGGACGTCGTAGAAGTCCCCGCCGACGCGCTCGGTGTCCTTCGAGGTGCGGTAGCCGCCGGCGAACTCCACGCCGTGCACCTGCCGCAGACTCGGCGGCAGCAGCTCCGCCATCAACGTGGCCGTGATGCCGCTCTGCTCCCGGTACAGCCGGGCCGCCGACAGGGCCACGCCCGCCCGGGCGGCGAACACCCGCGCGAAGACCTCCTCCGAGGCGTCGAAGGCGGCGTGTCCGCTGCGCCGCAGCAGGATCAGCGCCCCGGCCGGAACCCCGTGCCCCGGCAGCGGGGTGACCACCACGGACCCGACCGGACCGGCGAAGCCGTCCGGCACCGCCCACTCGGGCAGCACCGCCGGGTCGATCCACCGCGACGGCACCGGCGGGAACCCGCGCAACGCCTCGGCCAGGCCCGGCACCGAAGCCGGGTCCAGACGCACCGACCGGTGCTCGACCGAGCCCCCGGCGCAGCTCGCCAGCGGATGGCGCCGGCCGAGGGCGGGCGTGACCAGCACGGCGGCGTCGGCCAGATGGCCGGTGGCCAGCTCCACTGCCAGTTCCATGCACCGCTCGACGTTCAACGAGGCGAGCAGCCGGGAGGAGGCGTCGGCCAGGAAGGCGGTGCGCTCCTGCTCGGTGCGCAGCGCCGCCTCGGCCAGCGACCGGCCCGTCTCGTCGGCCAGCCACCACACCACCTCGCCGTCCGCCCCGGGCGTCGCGTGCGCCGCCAGCGCCGACGGGCCGTGCCGGCCGCGCACCGTGCCCACGGCGTCGGTCCCGCCCGCGACGGCGAGCCGGTGCCCGTCCGCCAGCCAGCCGGGCGCGATCCGCGCCAGCGGCACGCCCGGGACCGCCGCCGGGAAGAGGGCGGCCGCTCGGGCGTTGACCTCCGTCACGGCGCCCAGGGCGTCCACGACCAACGCCGGGAAGGGCGCCCGCATCCACGAGGCGCCCACGGACGACAGCAGCCCCGGCGCGGAGCGCGCGGAGCCTTCCCCACTCGTCATGATCCTCAGACCCGCTTCCGCGCGTCTGGTCACCTTCCACTGGAAGACACGGCTCCGCCACCCTCTCGCACTTCGGGCAGCGCATCAACCAGCCCTCGGCCGCGCGACGGTTTCTCGCGGTCACACGACGGTCGCCGGGCGCCTAGGAGACGCTGCTGCCGGGCAGGCCGGTCGGGGCCGGGCGGGCGCCGACCACGGGCGGAAACAGTCAGTCGCGGTTCTGTTGATTCTTGCCCCGCTCCTTCTCCTTGTCAGGGACGCGCCTCGATAGCAAGGTTCTGCTGCGGCCGCGGCCCGCTTCCCCGCCGCGCTCCGCACACCCCCCACCGGCCGCTGCGCGCGGCCGGGACCGAAAGGAAGGCACAGTGCTTCGTCTACGAGCAGTCCTGGCATCCGGCGCCGCGACGGCGGTGCTGATCCTGGCGGCGGGCGCCGTCCCCGCGCACCGGGCGTGAGCCCGGACGCCGCCTGACCGGGCGACCGCACACCTCGGCGTGGGGCACACCCCACTGCGCCGCGCCGGAGCGGTGGAGCACCCCAGGCGACCCCGCCGGTGCTCCGCCACGGCAGGACTGCCGCCCTACGAGACGGCAGTCCTGCCGGCCCCACCGTCCGCCGCCGACCGGGAGCGTCCATGAACCGGCCGGGCCACCGCCCGGGAGCGGCCGGGCCCGGGCAGAGGGAAGAGGCGGCTGAGGCTGCCGCGCCCGCCTGGTCGAGCACGGCGTGGGCGCGGTCGCCGCGCGGTCCGCCGGGGTGAGGTCCACGGCCGGCAGGTCCTCGCCGAGCACGGACGTCACCGGGTACCGGCGCAGCGCGGTCACCGTCCCCGCGGGCGTCTCCTCCGGTGTCCCCGCGGGCGTCTCCCCCGGTCGCTCCGGCCGGGCTGCGACGGCGCCGCCGGTCACCGTCCGGGGGACGCGGCCGGGGCCTGCCTGAGGTCGGTGTGCTCGCCGTCGCCGGCCTGCGTGGCGCGCCGGTCGATGACGCGGAGCGCGGTCTCGCCCCAGCGGATGTTCTCGCGCTCGAAGGCCATGCCGCGCAGCAGCGTCAGATACGGCCCGATGCGCTCGGCCCGCGCGAGGTACTCGTCCTCCGTGCGCCCGTCCAGCAGGCGTTCCTGGAGCCGTTCGTACCGGGCGAGCTTGGCCGTGGCCCACTCGACGCGCTCGGCGACCGCCCTCCGTACGGCTTCCAGGTCGCCCACGTCCGCGCACTGCACCTTGACCATCAGCTCGTCCCGGATGGCCGTCGGCCTGCCGGGCGGTTCGGCGACGTAGGCGCGCACGGCCTCCAGGCCGTCCTCGGTGAGCGAGAAGAGCCGCTTGTTCGGCCGCCGCTCCTGCTCGACCACCCGGGCGGCGATGAGGCCTTCGCCCTCCATGCGGTCCAGCTCCCGGTAGAGCTGCTGGGGCGTGGCCGTCCAGAAGTTCGCGACGGACGCGTCGAACCCCTTGGCGAGGTCGTAGCCGGACGCCTCTCCCTCGAGGAGCGCCGCCATCACCGCGTTGCGCAATGCCATGCGGGCAAGCTAGCACGCCGTTGATCAGTCAAAAAGGTGACTGATCCGGGTGCGCGCGGGGGTGGACGGCGTGCGCGAGACAGCCCTATTCTCCGATGCACTTACTCAACGAATTGACTAGAGGTGGGCCCGTGCATCCCTTCCGCAAGGCCGTCGAGAACCGCGACGTGGCGGCCGTCGAGGCACTGCTCGCCGAGAACGTCGTCTTCACCAGCCCGGTCGTCTTCAAGCCGTACCACGGCAAGGCGATCACCACGGCGATCCTGCGCGGCGTGCTGCGCGTCTTCGAGGACTTCACCTACGTACGGGAGATCGCCAACCCCGACGGCCGCGACCACGCGTTCGTCTTCACCGCCACCGTCGCCGGCAAGCAGCTCCAGGGCTGCGACTTCCTCCACTTCGACGAGCAGGGGCGGATCGAGGACTTCACCGTCATGGTCCGGCCGCTGTCGGCCGCCAAGGCGCTCGCCGAGGCCATGGGCGCGCAGTTCGACGGCATCCTGCGCGAGGCCGAGGAGGCGGAGGCCGAAGGGGCCGAGGACTGAGCGTCGCCGTACCGGCGCGGTGAGGGCGGGGCGGCCGCCGCCAACCGGCTTCCGCCCCGCGCGCATGGGCTCCCGCCCCAGTACGCCCCGGACCGGCTCCCGGCCCGGCTCCTCGCGGACCGGCTCCCGCCGGGGCGGGGGGTCCGGCGGGGCGGGCTCAGTCCCACGGATGGCGCAGCAGCCGCTCCAGCAGCCGGTAGCCACGCTGCTCCGCCGTGACCAGTTCGACGGGGTCGATGTCCGCCGACCACAGCTCGCCCGCCGCGGCGTCGTCGGCCGCCCGCAGCTCCACCACCGCCTGGGCCAGGCGCATCTGGACCTCCGGTGGCGGCGGTCCCGGGCGGTCGGCGAGCGCCCGCTCCGCCTGTTCCGCCGCCCGCCCGCACGCGGCCAGCGCCCGCCGGGCCCGTACCGCCGCGTGGTCGCCGGCCACCAGCAGCGCGCAGACCAGCCCCACCGCGATCCCCAGCAGGCTCGCCAGACCGCGGTCGAAGACCAGTTCCTCGGCGGACACGGGGGCCGCCAGATCGCTGAGCAGCAGCGCCAGGGGGGTCAGGAAGACGACGCCGAGGCCGTAGTTGCGGACCACCACGTACTCCATCAGGAACTCCAGGACCACGATGACCGCGGCGAGCGCCACCGGACCCGGATGCGCGGCCAGCACCCCGACGGCCAGCAGCAGCCCCGCCACCGTGCCCAGGGTGCGCTGGACGGCCCGCTGCGCGGTCGTGCGGGCGTTGACCGAGTGCAGTACGGCGGCGGCCGAGATCGCCGCCCAGTAGCCGTGCCCGAGACCGAACAGCAGGGCCAGCCCGCCGGACACCCCGGTGCCGAGGGTCATCCGCAGAGCGGGGACGATCCGGACCGGGGCGTGGCCGGGACGGGCCGGCCGGCGTCCCCCCATCAGTTCGGAGGCCCGTACGGCGGCGGGCCGGGCCGTGGGGGGACCCGTCGGGGCCGTGCCGCGCGCCCGGCCGCCGGCCGGGGTGTTCATGGCCTGGGCGGCGCTCCACCTCATGTACGCCACCCGCTACGCGTTCCTGTACTACCCGCGCTCGGCGGCCGGCATCGACTTCAACTCCCTGCAGCCGCCGGCGTACCGGGACTTCTTCTACTTCAGCTACAACCTCGGGATGACCTACCAGGTGTCGGACACCGATGTGTCGAGTCCGGCGATCCGCGCCATGGTGCTGCGGCACTGCCTGCTCTCTCCTACGTGTTCGGCACCAGCATCCTCGCCACGGCCATCAACCTCGTCGCGCAGATCGTCTCGCGCTGACCGTCCGCGGGCGCCCGGCGCGCCCCGCGCCGACCGTCCTGAGGCGCCCGGCCTCCCGTGTGGCGGCCCGCCGTGGCGGCGGTGACACTGGGAGGAAGCGGTGCCTGGAGGTAGCGCCCCATGCATACCGTCGAGGAAACGATCGACATCGCGGTGCCGGTGCGCACCGCGTACGACCAGTGGACCCAGTTCAAGAGCTTCCCGCGGTTCATGACGGTGGTGAAACGGGTCGAGCAGGTCCGGCCGACGGTGACCGCGTGGGTCATCGGCGTCGGCCCGGTCCGCGGCGAGTTCGAGGCGGAGATCGTGGACCAGGAACCCGACTCGCACGTGACCTGGCGAAGCCTCGAACGGCGTCCCGGGCACCGCGGTGAGGTGCGGTTCCGGCCCACCGCAGCGGGCGGCACCGCGGTCACGGTGCGCATCGAGGCGGAGCCGCGCGGCGTCGCGGGACGGCTGACCCAGGTTCCCGGCCTGGCCGGCCGGGTGCTGCGGTCGGAACTCGGGCACTTCAAGGAGTTCATCGAAGGGCGCGGGGAGGCGGGCGGCGCCTGGCGGGGGAGCATCCGTCACGGGCACGTCCATCCCGCGGAACCGGAACCGCCCCGCAGCCGGGTGCCCTGCTGGCCGGTCGGCTGACCCGCCGGGTCCCGGCCGGGCCGTGGCGCCGGTGCCGTTCCCGTGGCCTGGGCAAGCGAGAGGCAACCTGATGAAGAAGCCGCCCCGCGAAGAGCCGAGGGACGCTCTCACCGTCACGCCGCCCAAGAAGTGGGCCGCCGGAGTCCCTGCCGTGGTGCACGCGCTGGAGTACTCCCTGGAACAGACCTCCGTGGGAAAGACGGGTGTGGACCTGCTGACCATGAACCAGGTCGGCGGCATCGACTGCCCCGGCTGCGCGTGGGCGGACCCCGCCCCGGGGCACCGGCACCGCAACGAGTACTGCGAGAACGGCGCGAAACACATCAACGACGAGGCGACCGGCCGCCGCGTCACCGCCGACTTCTTCCGCCGGCACTCCGTCACCGACCTGAGCGGCCGCTCCGACATGTGGCTCAACCACCAGGGCCGGCTCACCCAGCCGATGGTCAAGCGACCGGACTCCGACCACTACGAGCCGATCAGTTGGAGCGACGCCTTCGGACTGCTCGCCGACGAGCTCAACTCCCTGACCTCGCCCGACGAGGCGGTCTTCTACACCTCGGGCCGGGCGAGCAACGAGGCCGCGTTCGTCCTCCAGCTGTTCGCCCGGGCGTTCGGCACCAACAACCTGCCCGACTGCAGCAACATGTGCCACGAGTCCAGCGGTTTCGCCCTGCACGAGACGCTCGGCACCGGCAAGGGGACCGTCAGCCTGCACGACCTCCACCACGCCGACCTCATCTTCCTGGTGGGCCAGAACCCCGGCACCAACCACCCCCGCCAACTGTCCGCGCTTGAGCAGGCCAAGCTGAACGGAGCGCGCGTCATCGCGGTGAACACGCTGCCCGAGGCCGGGTTGCTGCGGTTCAAGAACCCGCAGAAGGCACGCGGGGTCATCGGGCACGGCGTCCAGATCGCCGACCGCTTCGTGCACATCCGCGCCGGCGGCGACCTGGCCCTGTTCCAGGGACTCAACCGGCTGCTGCTGGAGGCCGAGGACTCCCGGCCGGGCCAGGTCCTCGACCACGAGTTCATCCGCTCCCACACCAGCGGCTTCGAGGCGTTCGCCGAGCACGCCCGGACCATCGGCTGGGAGGACGTGCGCGCCGCCACCGGTCTCACCCGCGACCAGATCGCGAAGCTCCGCGACGACGTGCTGCGCAGCGAACGCGTCATCGTGTGCTGGGCGATGGGCGTCACCCAGCACAAGCACGGCGTGCCCACCATCCGGGAGATCGTCAACTTCCTGATGCTGCGCGGCAACCTCGGCCGGGCCGGGGCCGGTGCCTGCCCCGTGCGCGGGCACAGCAATGTGCAGGGCGACCGGACGATGGGCATCTGGGAGCAGATGCCCGACGCCTTCCTCGACGCGCTGCGCGAGGAGTTCGGCTTCGATCCGCCGCGCGCCCACGGCCTGGACTCCGTACACACGATCCGGGCGATGCGCGAGGGCCGGATCAAGGTCTTCCTCGGTCTCGCGGGGAACTTCGTCCGGGCCGCGCCGGACAGCGCGGTCACCGAGGACGCGATGCGCACCTGCCGGCTGACCGCCCACATCTCCACCAAGCTCAACCGGTCCCACACGGTGTGCGGCGGGACCGCGCTCATCCTGCCGACCCTCGGCCGCACCGAACGGGACTACCAGGCGGGCGGGGAGCAGTTCGTCACCGTGGAGAACTCCATGAGCGAGGTGCACAGCTCACACGGCAGGCTGAAGCCCGCCTCGAACCTCCTGCTCAGCGAGGTCGCCATCCTCTGCCGCCTCGCCCGTCACACCCTCGGCGGCCAAGTCGTCATTCCTTGGCAGGAGTTCGAGGGTGACTACGGCGCGATCCGCGACCGGATCTCCCGCATCGTGCCCGGACTGCACGACTTCAACCGGCGCGTGGCGCGCCCCGGCGGCATCAGACTGCCGAACCCGGTCAACGAGGGCGTGTTCCACACCCCGGCAGGCAAGGCGCTGTTCACCCGCAACGCCTGGGAGATGCCCGAGGTGCCCCGCGGCCATCTGCTCCTTCAGACCCTGCGCTCCCACGACCAGTGGAACACGGTCCCCTACACGCCCAACGACCGCTACCGCGGCATCCACGGCAGCCGCCGGGTGGTGCTGGTCAACCCGGACGACCTGGCCGAACTCGGCCTGACCGAAGGGGCGCACGTCGACCTGGTCGGGGTGTGGACGGACGACACCGAACGCCGCGCCGAGGACTTCGAGGTCGTCCCCTACCCGACCGCACGCGGCTCCGCGGCCGCCTACTACCCGGAGACCCAGGTCCTGGTGCCCCTGGACAGTGTGGCCGACACCAGCAACCAGCCCACCTCCAAGGGAGTCGTGGTCCGTCTGGAACCCGTTGCCGCGCAGGGGTGACGGGAGGCGTGCCGGGCGTCCGGGAGGCGTGCCGGGCCCCGCTTCCCGGAAGACGCCGGGTCAGGCGAAGCGCGCGTGGTCGGCCAGCACCGCCTCGACCACCCGGAGGTGGACCGCGATCCGCTCGTCGTGCGGGTCCGTGCACTCGGCCACGGTCAGCAGGGACTTCCACAGCGCCCAGCCCCGCGCCCTGGCCCAGGCGCCGTCGTCCTGGCCGACGGCGCGCCGGAACGCCTCGCGGCTGTCGTCGTGGAACATCGTCCAGGCGATCACGAGATCGCAGGCCGGATCGCCGGTGCCCGAGGTGCCGAAGTCGATGACCGCCGCCAGCGCGCCGTCGGCGACCAGCAGGTTGCCGGCGGCGATGTCGCCGTGGAACCACACCGGTTTCCCGCGCCATTCGGCCGCCAGCGCCGCCTGCCACACCTCGGTCGCCCGGACGGTGTCGATCCGGCCGTCCAGGGCGGCGAGGCAACGGCGCGTCTCGTCGTCGTAGTGGGCGGGCGAGGCGCCGCGGTACCAGCTGTGCGCCCCGGCTCCCGGGCCGTCGGCCGTGTCGCAGCGGTGCAGGGCGAGGAGGAACTCCGCGACGTCGGCGGCGAACCGGCCCAGGTCGGCGACGCGTTCCTCGGTGGCCGCCTCGCCGGGCAGCCAGCGGCGCACCGACCACGGGTAGGGGTAGCCCTCGCCCGGGGCGCCCTGGGCGAGGACGGTGGGGATCGGCACCGGGAGCGAGGGGGCCAGCCGGGGCAGCCACGCACACTCCTTGGCGACGGCGGGGACATAACCCGCGGCGGTGGGCAGCCGGACCGTCATGTCCTCGCCGAGCCGGTAGGTGCGGTTGTCCCACCCGTCCACCTCCACGGGCCGCACCGGCAGCCCGCTCCACTCGGGGAACTGCGCGGCGATCAGCCGCCTCACCAAGGAGGCGTCGATCCCCGCGCGTCCGTCCGGCGCCGTCGGCACAGTCGTAGGCATCCACCCATCGTCACCGGCACGGCCGCGGGCGGCAAGGCAATAACCAACCTCCCGTCCGGCCGCCGCCGTCACCTCTCCCGGGCCGCCCCCGTGCTCTCCCGTTCGATCAGCCGGGGGACCGGCACCCGTACGGTGCGGGCCGGGCCGCCGTCGAGGAGGGCGGTCAGTTCGCGGGCCGCGGTACGGCCGAACTCGACGCTGTCCCGCGACAGGGCCGACAGCCAGGGCCGGACCATCCGGCACAGGGCCGAGTCCTCCCACGCCACCACCGACACGTCCGCGGGCACGGTGAAACCGAGTTCGGCGGCGGTGGCGACGCCCGCGAGGGCCATCACGTCGTTGTCGTAGATCAGGGCCGTCGGGGGAGCGGGGGAGCCGAGGACCCGGCGGGTGACGGCGGCGCCCTCGGCGTCGGAGTAGTCGGTGGTCACCGACTCCACACCGGTCAGCCCGCGCCGCTCGGCCTCGGCGCGCAGCGTCCTGATCCGGCGCTGGGTGTGGGCCAGGCCGAAGAGCCCGGCGATGTGCACGATCCGCCGGTGCCCCAGTGCGTAGAGCCCGTCCACCACGGCGGCCATCGCGCCCGCGTCGTCCGCCCACACCGTGGACAGGCCCGGGTGCCGCTCGTCCGGCGCGCCGCCGATCACCACGGCGGGCAGGCCGAGTTCGTCCAGCAGGTCCGGGCGCGGGTCGTCGGTGCGCGGGTCCACCACGAGGACGCCGTCCACCCGGTGCTCGGCCCACCACCGGCGGTAGACCGCGCACTCGTCGGCCAGATCCTCCACCACCTGGAACAGCAGCCCGAGATGGCGCTCGGCCAGCACCTCCTGGATGCCGGAGACCAGTTGCAGGAAGAAGGAGTCCACGCCGAGCGTGTCCGCGGGCCGGGCCAGCACGAAGCCGATCGTGGCGGCGCCCTCACCGGACAGGGCGCGGGCCGCCGTGCTGGGCCGCCAGCCGAGCTGCTCGGCGACCCGGCGGACCCGGTCGCGGGTGACCTCCGAGACGCCGGGCCGGCCGTTGAGCGCGAAGGAGACCGCACTCTCCGAGACACCGGCTCGGCGCGCGATGTCCTTCATCGTCGGCCGGCGAGCCGGGGACCGCTTGGCCGGCATGGACGTCCTCATTTCCCCGCGACACGGCGGCACGGTGATCGCTAAAGCGCTTGAGTGGAACAACTGCGAGCAGGACTCTAAAGCGCATTAGTCAGGCTGGCAAGTCATCTCTCCAACACATCCTGACCTGCTCTTTTCATCAACTAATGGCTTTAGCGTCGCCTAATCCATTGACTTTCCCCGAAGTTGGCGTGCATCGTCACTGCCGAAACGAGCCGCAACCCCGCCGCCGTCGTCCGAGGGAGCCGTGTCACCGTGCCCATGTCCCGCAGAGCGCTCGCCGCAGCCGCCGTCACCGCCCTCGTCCTGCCGCTGAGCGCCTGCGGCTCCTCCGACGACGGCGGGGGCACCACGGACGCCTCCGGCAAGGTCGAGGGCGACATCACCTTCGAGACCTGGAACCTGCGCGCCAACTTCAAGGACTACTTCGAGGGCCTGATCGCCGACTTCGAGAAGAAGTACCCCGGCACCCACGTCAAGTGGATCGACCAGCCCGCCGAGGGCTACGCCGACAAGATCAGCGCGGACGCCGCCGGCGGCACCCTGCCCGACGTCGTCAACGTCTCCCCGGACCTGGCCGCACCGCTCGCCAAGGCGGGTCTCGCGATGGACCTCGACAAGGCCGCCGCCAAGTACAGGTCCGAGTACCTGCCCGGCGCCTGGGCCGGACACCAGGTCCCCGGCCTGCCCGGCACGTACGCCTTCCCCTGGTACCTGAACACCGGCCCGCTGTTCTACAACAAGACCCTGTTCCAGCAGGCCGGCCTCGACGCCGGCAAGCCGCCGAAGACGTACGACGAACTCTTCACCGACGCCCTCCAGCTGGCGCGGAAGTCCGGCGGCAAGGTCGCCACCCTCGCCAACGTGCCCACCATCGAGGACTTCGGCCGTTACGGCTCGTCCCTGATGAACAAGGACGGCACCGGCTTCGCCTTCAACGACGCCAAGGGCGTCGAACTGCTCACCAAGTACAAGCAGTTGTACGACGCCAAGGCGCTCGACCCGCAGGCGCTCACCGCCACCCCCGAGTCCACCGGCAAGAAGTTCCTGACCGGCGCCGTCGCCATGAACCCCGGCAGCGCCCTGGACCTGGACAACTTCAAGAAGCAGGCGCCGAGCCTGTACAGGAACATCGGCATCACCGACCAGATCACCAGCACCGGCCACGTCAACATGTACGTGATGGGCCTGATGGTCAACTCCCGCACCAAGCACGCCCCGGCCGCCGTCGCCTTCGCGCACTACGTCACCGACGCCGAGCACCAGATGTCCTTCGCCAAGAAGGTCGCCATCTTCCCCAGCACCGCCGGCTCGCTGGACGACCCGTACTTCAACAAGGAGGACGGCACCGACGTGACCCGTGTCCGCGTCGCCGCCGCCAAGTCCCTGAAGAACGCGGTCAACTACACACCCGTCCTGTTCAGCGAGCAGATGAAGACCGCCCTGCGCAACGAGGTCGCCAAGGCGCTCCAGGGAAAGCAGAGCCCCAAGGAAGCGCTTGACAACGCTGTCAAGGCCTGCGATCTGCTCCTCCGGCAGCAGGGCTGAGACCTCGTGTCCGCCTCGACCGTCTCACGGACGCCCGCCCCGCGTCCGGCCCGGCCCACCGGCCGCCGCCCGGCCTGGCTCCGGGGCCGTCGCCCCGCCGGCCGCCCGGACGCGCGGCCGGCGGTCCGGGTGCGCCGCCAACTGCCCACGAGCCCCTGGCTGTTCGCCGCCCCCGGGTTGCTGGTCACCGCCGCCTTCGTGCTCTACCCGTTCCTGTCCACGGTGGTGAACGCCTTCACCGACCGCCGCACCCTCGTCCCGGGCCGCTTCGTCGGGCTCGCCAACTTCCGCGAACTGCTGCACGACGACATGTTCTGGATCGGCCTGCGCAACAGCGTCCTCTACATCGCCGGCGTCGTCCCGGCCCTGGTGATCCTGCCGCTGCTGCTCGCCCTGCTGGTGCAGAAGAACATCCCCGGCATCGCCTTCTTCCGGTCGGCCTTCTACACCCCCGTCGTCGCCTCGATCGTCGTCGTCGGCCTGATCTGGGTGTGGCTGCTGGACGAGCGCGGCCTGGTGAACTCGCTGCTCCAGACGGTCGGACTCGGCCGGATCGGGTTCCTCAGCGACCAGTGGCTGCTGCTGATCAGCGCCATGACCGTCACGGTCTGGAAGGGTCTCGGCTACTACATGATCGTCTACCTCGCCGCCCTGGCCAACGTGCCGCGCGAACTGCACGAGGCGGCCGCCGTGGACGGCGCGGGCGCGGTGCGCCGCTTCCTCACCGTCACCGTCCCGGCCGTCCGCTCCACCATGGTCCTGGTCGCCGCGCTCTCCTCGGTCGCCGCCTTCAAGGTGTTCTCCGAGGTGTACCTGATGGCCGGCCCCAGCGGCGGACCAGCCGGCGAGGACACCACCTTGGTCATGCTCGTCCAGCGCACCGGCACCGGACTGTCCGGCCGGGTCGGCTACGCCTCCGCGATCTCCCTGGTCGTCTTCGTCGTCACCGTGGTCCTCATGCTGCTCGTCCTGCGCGCCGACCGGAAGGAGGACTCGTGACCACCAGCGCCGACACCGCGGCGGCGCAGCCGGCCGCCCCGGCCCGCACCGCCCGCCGCCTCACCGACGAGCACGGCCGCCGCATCCCCGTCTGGGAACTGGTCCTGCGCTACGCGCTGCTGCTCGCCGTCCTCGCCCTGACCGTGGGCCCGTTCCTGTGGCAGCTGTCCACCTCGCTCAAGGGCCCCACCGAGGACATCTTCAGCTCCCCGCCCAAGTTCCTGCCCGGTCACCCCACCCTGCACAACTACGAACGGGTCTCCGACACCATCCCGGTGTGGGACTACGCCCTCAACTCCCTGAAGGTCGCCGCCGCCAACGTCGTCACCAACTGCGTCGGCTCCGCCCTCGCCGGGTACGCGCTGGCCCGGCTGCGCTACCGGGGCCGAGGCGCGACCGCCCTCGTCTTCGTGCTGGCGATGCTCGTGCCCGCCGAGGGCATCATCATCGCCCAGTTCACGACGATGCGGGAACTCGGCCTGAACAACACGCTCGTGGGCGTCGTCCTGCCCGGCTCCGTCGCCGCCCTGAACGTCCTGCTGATGCGCAACGCCTTCCGCAACCTGCCCTACGAGGTGGAGGAGGCCGCCTACGTCGACGGCGCCAACGTGTGGCAGCGGTTCTGCCGGATCGCGCTGCCCTCGGTCAAGGGCACCCTCGCCGTCGTCGCGATCTTCGCCTTCATGGGCGCCTGGGACGACTTCCTGTGGCCGCTCATCGTGCTCAGCGACCCCTCCAAGTTCACCCTGACCATCGGCCTCAACTACCTCCACGGCACCTTCGCGGGCGACGAACGCCTCGTCGCCGCCGGCACCGTCATCGCCGTGGCCCCGCTGATCGCCCTCTTCGCCTGCCTCCAGCGGTTCTTCTTCCGCGGCGTCGGCGAGGGCGCGGTCAAGGGCTGAGACTCCGCGCCGCCGCACCCCGTACCCCATCCCGCAAGGACCCCGTATGCCTGCTGCCGTGCGCTTCGGCGTCAACTACACCCCGAGCCAGGGCTGGTTCCACCACTGGCTCGACTTCGACCTCGACGCCGTCCGCGCCGACCTCGACTCCATCGCCGCGCTCGGCCTGGACCACATCCGCGTCTTCCCGCTGTGGCCCTACTTCCAGCCCGACCGCGCCCTGATCCGCCCCCGCGCCGTCGAGCACCTGGTCCACCTCGTGGACGCCGCCGGGGAACGCGGGCTCGACGTCAACGTGGACGGCCTCCAAGGGCACCTGTCCAGCTTCGACTTCCTGCCCGCCTGGACCCGCACCTGGCACCGGCGCAACCTCTTCAGCGACCCCGAGGTCCTGGACGGCCAGGCCGCCTATCTGCGCACCCTCGCCGCCGCCCTCGCCGACCGCCCCCACTTCCTCGGCATGACCCTCGGCAACGAGATCAACCAGTTCTCCGGCGCCCCCCACCCCGACCCCGACCGGGCCGACGCCGAGCAGATCGACGCCTGGCTGGAGCGCATGCTCACCGCCTGCGAGGAGGGCGCCCCCGGCAAACTGCACCTGCACGCCGAGTACGACGCCACCTGGTACCGCGACGACATGCCGTTCACCCCCGCCCAGGCCGCCCGGCACGGGGCCCTGACCGCCGTCCACTCCTGGGTCTTCAACGGCACCGCCCAGCGCCACGGCCGCACCTCCGTGCCCACCGAGCACCACGCCGCGTATCTCATCGAGCTGAGCAAGGCGTGGGCGACCGACCCGCACCGCCCGGTCTGGCTCCAGGAGGTCGGCGCGCCCGCCCCGCTGATCCCCGCCGAGCACGCCGCCGCCTTCGCCGAGGCCACCGTCGCCGCCGCGCTGGACTGCCCCGACCTGTGGGGCGTCACCTGGTGGTGCTCGCACGACGTCTCCCGCGACCTCGCCGACTTCCCCGACCTCGAATACAGCCTCGGCCTGCTCACCAACGACCGCCGGCCCAAGGACATCGCCCACGCCCTGGCGCGCGCCGCCCGCGAGCACACCTACGCCCCGGCCCCGCGCACGACCGCCCTAGCCGTCCCCGCCGACCCGGCCGCCCGCTCCCGCTGCGCCCCCGGCGGCGACGTGTTCGAGGCGTTCTTCCGGCTGACCGCCGACGGCGCCCGCCCCACCACCGTCCTCGACACCCACGCGGCCGACCCCGCCCATCTGGCCGCCCGCGGCATCACCGAAGTCGTCACGTCCGACCAGGTACTCCACCACTCCCGAGGAGGCACCCGCTCGTGAACCCGACCAGACGCACCGTCCTGCTCGCCGCCGCCACCACCGCGCTGCTGCCCGCCCTGCCCGCCACGGCGACGGCTGTCCCGAGTGCCGCGACCGCCCTCCAGCCGTACGCCTCCTACTGGTACCCCGACTCCCTGCCCGCCGGCAGTCCCGGCCCCGGCATCACCTGGCGCAGCCTGAAGGGCTGGCGCGCCGCGACCGACGCCGACCTCGCCTTCAACGCCGCCTCCGTCCCGCTCGCCGCCCGCTTCACCCCGACCCCCGCCAACACCACCGCCCGTACGGACCAGGCCCGCATCCAGTCGCTGGTCTCCTTCGGCCCCACCGCGGGCAACCCCTCCCAGGGCTCGGCCACCGCCGACTACTACGCCCTCACCCACTGGGCGTACCTGGACGAACTGGTCTTCTGGGGCGGATCGTCGGGCGAAGGACTGATCCTCGCGCCGAACGCCCCGGTCGTGGACGCCGCCCACCGGCACGGCGTGCCCGTCCTCGGCAACGTCTTCCTGCCCCCCGCCGCCTACGGCGGACAACTCCGCTGGACCCGCGACCTCGTCCAGCGCGATGCCGCCGGGCACTACCCGCTCGCCGCCCAACTCGTCGCGGTCGCCGCGGCGTACGGCTTCGACGGGTGGTTCGTCAACGCCGAGACGGGCGGGGGCGACAGCACGCTCGGCGCCGCCATGCTCGGCTTCGTCAAGGAGCTGAGAACCCTCGCCGCGGCCAGGGGGCAGCGGGTGACCTGGTACGACGCGATGACCGTGAACGGTTCGGTGAGCTGGCAGGGCGCGCTGGACGAGCAGAACCAGGCCCTGTTCCAGGCCGCCGACGCCATGTTCCTCGACTTCCGCTGGAGCGCGGGCTCGCTCGCCTCCTCCGGACAGAAGGCGGAGCACCTGGGTCGTGACCGCTACGAGTTGTGGGCGGGCGTGGACGTCGAGTCCAGCGGCTCGAACACGTCCGTCGACTGGGACGCGATCCTGCCCGCCGACGCCCCGCACACCGCCTCCCTCGGCCTCTACCGACCCGAGTGGACCCGCAACCACCTTCCCGCCGGTCACACCCCGGAGGACTTCCACGCCGCCGACGACCGCTTCTGGACCGGCCGTTCCCTCGACCCGGCCCGCCCCGACCCCGCCGACCGCTGGCGCGCGCCCGCCGTGTCCGTCGCCGACCGCTCGACGGTGACCGCGCTGCCGTTCGCGAGCGTCTTCAACACCGGGCACGGACTGCGCTGGTACGAGGACGGCCAGGTCACCTCCGACACCCCCTGGAACCACCTCGGCCTCCAGGACCGGCTGCCGTCCCGGCGCTGGGCGGTCCGCACGGAAGGCCGACGCCCAGCCGTCTCCTTCGACTTCGCCGACGCCTGGCGCGGTGGCAGCAGCGTGCTGGTCGCCGGTGCGCTGGACGCTCCCGCCGTGCTCGACCTGTACGCCGCCCGGCTGCCCATCGGCCGGGACACCGTGGTCGAGCTGACCTGCCGTGCGGAGAGCGGCGACGTACGGGTCGAGCTGGCCGTCGCCACCGCCGAGCCGGACGCGGCCGGGGCGGCGCCGCCGTACACGTATCTCCCGCTGCCCGCCACGACCGGCGACGGCTGGCGGACCGCGGCCGTACGCCTCACCGGTCTGTCCGGCACCGTGCACGCGCTCGGCGTGCGGCTCACCGCCACCGGCGGCGCACCCGTGCGCTGGCGGCTCGGCGGCCTCGCCGTCCGCGACCGCGTCACCACCCCGGCCGCCCCGGCCGGGGCGCGGATCACCGCCGCGTCCGGCGGCGACCTGCGCCTCGCCTGGAACCATCCGGCGCCGGGCGCGGTCCGCCACTACACCGTCCACCGCGTGCTGCCCGACGGCGCCCGCCGCTTCCTCGGCGGCACCTGCCAGCGGGCCTACTTCACCGGGGGCCTCGCCCCCGCGCCGGGCGAGCGCGCCGCACGGTTGGAAGTGCGCGCGGTGGGGGAGCTGTACACCTCGTCGGCCCCCGCGACCGTCACCCACACCTGGTGAGCCGCACCGGGTGATCCCCGCCCGGTGCGGCCACCCGGTGATCCCCACCTCGTGGCCCGCACCCTGGTAGCCATCCGCCGATCCGCCCGCTGACGTACGACCTACGGAGCATCCCCCATGCATGACGACCGCAGCCTGGTCGAAGCCCGCCTCAAGCGCGTCCTGGACGAGCGCGTCCGCCCCGCCGTGTACCCCGAGTCCGTCCCGCTGGACGTGGCCGTGTGGCACGCGCCCGGCGAGCCCGTGCCGGTCGCCGAGGGACTGGCCGCCGAGCCCGCGCCGATCGAGGTGGGCACCCGCTGGGGCGCCCCGTGGGGCACCAGCTGGTTCCGGGTCACCGGGACCGTCCCCGAGGCGTGGGCCGGGAGGACCGTCGAGGCGCTGCTCGACCTCGGCTTCGACGAGAACATGCCCGGCTTCCAGTGCGAGGGCCTGGTCTACCGGCCCGACGGCACCCCCGTGAAGGGCCTCAACCCGCGCAACCAGTGGGTCAGGATCGGCGCGCCGGTCGCGGGCGGCGAGGAGGTGCGCCTGCACATCGAGGCCGCCTCCAACCCGGTGATCCTCGACTACCACCCCTTCCTGCCGACGCGGCTCGGCGACAAGGAGACCGCCGGCAGCGACCCGCAGTACACGCTCACCCGCATGGACCTCGCCGTCTTCGACGAGACCGTGTGGCAGCTCGTGATCGACCTGGAGGTCCTCGGCGAGCTGATGGCCGAGCTGCCGGTGGACTCCCAGCGCCGGCACGAGATCCTGCGCGCGGTGGAACGCGCGCTGGACGCCATCGACCTCCAGGACGTGAACGGCACCGCCGAACGCGCCCGCGCACGGCTCACCGGCGTCCTCGCCGCGCCCGCCGTGCCCTCCGCGCACCGGATCAGCGCCGTCGGGCACGCGCACATCGACTCCGCCTGGCTGTGGCCGCTGCGCGAGACCGTCCGCAAGGTGGCCCGCACGACGTCCAACATGACCGCGCTGCTGGAGGACGAGCCCGACTTCGTCTTCGCCATGTCCCAGGCGCAGCAGTGGGCGTGGATCAAGGAGCACCGGCCCGAGGTGTGGGCGCGGGTCAAGAAGGCGGTCGCGGACGGGCGGTTCGTCCCGGCCGGCGGCATGTGGGTGGAGTCCGACACCAACATGCCCGGCTCGGAGGCGATGGCCCGGCAGTTCGTGCACGGCAAGCGGTTCTTCCTCGACGAGTTCGGCATCGAGAACGACGAGGCCTGGCTGCCCGACACCTTCGGCTTCGCCGCCGGACTCCCGCAGATCATCAAGGCGGCCGGCTCCACCCGGCTGCTGACGCAGAAGATCTCCTGGTCGCAGACGAACCGGTTCCCGCACCACACCTTCCAGTGGGAGGGCATCGACGGCACCCGGATCTTCACCCACTTCCCGCCCGTCGACACCTACAACTGCTCGATGAAGGGCAGCGAGATCGCCCACGCCGCCCGCAACTTCAAGGACAAGGGCGTCGCCAGTCACTCGCTCGCGCCCACCGGCTGGGGCGACGGCGGTGGCGGCACGACCCGGGAGATGGTCGCCAAGGCGGCGCGGCTGCGCGACCTGGAGGGCTCGGCGCGGGTGGTGTGGGAGACCCCGGCCGCCTTCTTCGACAAGGCCGAGGCCGAGTACCCGGAACCGCCCGTCTGGGTCGGTGAGCTGTACCTCGAACTGCACCGCGCCACCCTCACCAGCCAGGCGAGGACCAAGCAGGGCAACCGGCGCAGCGAGCACCTGCTCCGCGAGGCCGAGCTGTGGGCGGCCACCGCCGCCGTCCGCACCGAAGTCCCCTACCCCTACGAGGAGTTGGACCGGATCTGGAAGACGGTGCTGCTGCACCAGTTCCACGACATCCTGCCCGGCTCGTCCATCGCCTGGGTGCACCGCGAGGCCCGCGCCACCTACGACCGGATCGCCGCCGAACTGGGCGCGATCATCGAGGCCGCGCAGCGCGCGCTGGCCGGCGAGGGCGCGACGGAACTCCTCTTCAACGCGGCCCCGCACACCCGCGCCGGCGTGCCCGCGGGCGGCGCGTCCACCCCGGCCGCCGCGGGCGGCACCCGTCTGACCCCGGGCGAGGACGGCGGACACGTCCTGGACAACGGCCTGCTGCGGATCACCGTCGACGCCCGGGGCCTGGTCGTCTCCGCCTACGACCTGGAGGCCGACCGGGAGACGATCGCCCCGGGCCGGGCCGCGAACCTGCTCCAGTTGCACCCCGACTTCCCGAACATGTGGGACGCCTGGGACGTGGACGAGTTCTACCGCAACACGGTCACCGACCTCACCGACGCCGACTCGGTCACCCCCGGCGAGGACGGCGCCTCGGTGCGGATCGTCCGGTCCTTCGGGGCCTCCCGCGTCACCCAGGTGCTGTCCCTTGCGGCGGGGGAGCGGCGGCTGGTGCTGGACACCGAGGTCGACTGGCACGAGACGGAGAAGTTCCTCAAACTGGCCTTCCCGCTGGACGTGCACGCCGAACGGTACGCGTCCGAAACCCAGTTCGGGCACTTCCACCGGCCCACCCACACCAACACCTCATGGGAGGCGGCCAAGTTCGAGGCCTGCAACCACCGCTTCGTCCACGTCGCCGAGCCCGGCTGGGGCGTCGCGATCGTCAACGACTCGACGTACGGCCACGATGTGACCCGCACCGTCCGCGCCGACGGCGACCGGGGCACCACCACCACGGTCCGGGTCTCGCTGCTGCGCGCCCCGCGTTTCCCCGACCCCGAGACCGACCAGGGCGTCCACCGCTTCCGGCACGCCCTGGTGCCGGGCGCGGACATCGCCGACGCGGTCCGCGAGGGCTGGCGGATCAACGTGTCCGAGCGGCGCCTCACCGGGTCCGGCGAGGTCGCCCCGCTGGTGACGGTGGACGACCCGGCGGTGGTCGTCACGGCGGTCAAACTCGCCGACGACGGCAGCGGCGACGTGGTCGTCCGCTTCCACGAGGCGCACGGCGGCCGGGCCCGGGCCACGCTGACGGCCGGCTTCGCGTTCGCCGGGGTGACGGCGACGGACCTGCTGGAACGGCCGCTCGACGAGTGCGCCGCGCCCGAGCGGGACGGCGAGCGGATCGCCGTGCGCCTGAGGCCTTTCGAACTGGTGACGCTGCGGTTCCGGCGCGCCTGAGGGACGTAGACGGGGGCGCGCCCGGGACCGTACGCGACGGAAGCGGCGGACCGGGCGCGTGCCCGTCACACCGCTTCGGCCCTACGCCGGTCCGCCCCGCCCGCCTCGCGCAGCGTCGGCCACACCCGGTCAAGCGTCAGCGGGGGTGCGGTGAAGCGGACGCCGGCCGCGTCCCGCAGCGCGGTGGCGAAGGCGGGCGCGACCGGGTCGAACGCGCTCTCGCTCACCGACTTGGCCCCCAGCGGCACGATCGCGTCCGCCGACTCCGTGAAGTGCACCTCGGTGCGCGGCACATCGGCGCACTGCGGCAGCCGGCAGCGGCGGAGGGCGGCCGTCTCCAGCGCCCGCGCGCGTCCCCATGCGGTACGTCGGTGCCCGGGAGCGCCTGTCCGGCTCCCGCCGCCGAACGGTTCGCCGAGGCCACGGCACGTACGCGCCGGGCGGGGCGACCGCCGCCCGCCGAGCCGCCGCCGTCCACGGATGCCGCTGTCCACGGGCGTGCTCCGGACGGGTGGCAGCGGCCCCGCCGCGCCCCTGGCGGCCCCGGGCGGACGTGGCGGCGCGGTAAGAGGGAACCCCTGACCGCCCCCGCGCCCCGGAGTGATGACGTGGACGTCTTCGCCGCGCCCGATCCGGCGCGTGTCGTCGCCGGTGCCGGCACGTCGGATGTCCTCGTTCTCGGGGGCGGGGCCGCCGGGCTGTCACTCGTGCACCGGCTGGTGGCCGGCGGGGCGGGGCGCGTGACGCTCGTGGAGGCCCCGGACGGGCCGGGACGGCCGGGGGAGCGGACCTGGTGCTACTGGGACCGGGACGGCGGGGAGCTGGACGAGGTGGTGCGTGCCTCCTGGGGGCGGCTGCGGGTGCACGGCGCCGACGGCGGCGCCGTCGTCGTCCGGCCCGCACCCTTCACGTACCGCATGATCCGGTCCTCCGCGCTGGAGCGGCACGTGCACGGCCGGCTCGCCCGCACGCCCGGCGGGCGGGTCCTGCGCGCGACCGCCGACGCGGTGCGGGCCACCGCCCACGGCGCGGAAGTGGACTGTACCGCGGCCGACGGCCGGCGGATCACCCTGCGCGCCCGTCACCTCTTCGACTCCCGGCCCCTGCCCGGCCTCCCGCCCGCCCGGACGCTGTTGCTCCAGCACTTCCGCGGCTGGTTCGTCCGTACGGACACCGACCGGTTCGACCCGGACGTCGCCGATCTCATGGACTTCCGAGTGCCCCAGCCCCGCCACGGCCTCGCCTTCGGCTACGTCCTGCCGCTCACCCCCGGCCGGGCGCTCGTGGAGTACACCGAGTTCTCCCGTACGCCCCTCACCACCCCCGCCTACGACGCCGCGCTGGCCCACTACACTCGCCGCGTCCTCGGCCTCGGCGCCTTCAGCGTCGAGGCGGCGGAGCAGGGAGTCATCCCGATGACCGACGCCCGCTTCCCCCGCCGGCACGGACCGGCGGTCCTCATCGGCACCGCCGGCGGCGCCACCCGCCCCGCGACCGGCTACACCTTCGCCGCCGTCCAGCGGCAGAGCCGCGCCATCGCCGCCGCCCTCCACGAGGGACGACGCGCCCGAGGCACTCCCACCGCACCCCGGCCGTACCGGCGGCGCACCCTCGCCATGGACGCCGTGCTGCTGCGGGCCCTGGACACCGGGCGCGTCGACGGGCCCGCCTTCTTCACGGACCTCTTCCGGAACGTCCCGCCGCACCGGCTGCTGCGCTTCCTCGACGGCGTCAGCACTCCTCGGGAGGAATGGTGCGTCGGACTGCGCTGCCCCGTGGGCCCCATGCTCCGCACCGCCCTCGAACTGCCCTTCCTGCCCCGCCGCCACCTTGCGCCCCGAGCCGAAGAGAGCCGCCGATGACCCTGCTGCGCGACCACGACCTGGCACGGGCCTTCGACCACGCGTCCCACAGCTACGACCTCCTCACCGCCCTCAACCCCGGCTACCGCGCCGACCTCGCCCGCTCCGCCCGCCGGCTGCGGCTGCCCGACGGCGGCGCCGGGCTGCGCGTCCTCGATCTCGGCTGCGGCACCGGCGCCTCCACCCGCGCCCTGCTGCGGGCGGCGCCGTACGCCCGGATCACCGCGGTGGACGCCTCGGCGGGCATGCTGCGGCGCGCCCTCAGCAAGACCTGGCCGGACCGGGTGCGCTTCCGGCACCTGACCGCCGAGGAGGTGAGCACCGCCGAAGAAGGGCGGTACGACGCGGTGTTCGCCGCCTATCTGTTCCGCAACGTCACCGACCCCGACGGCGTCCTCGCCACCGTGCGGGCCCTGTTGCGGCCGGGTGGACGGCTCGCCGTCCACGAGTACAGCCTCAGCGGCTCGGCCGCCCACCGCGCCCTGTGGACGGCCGTGTGCCACGGCGTGATCATCCCGGCGGGCACGCTCAGCGGCGACCGCGCCCTCTACCGCCACCTGTGGCGCAGCGTCCTCGCCTTCGACACCGCCCCCGAGTTCGCCGCCCGGCTGACGGACGCGGGCTTCACCGGCGTACGCACCGTCCCGGTCGCCGGGTGGCAGACCGGGATCGTGCACACCTTCCTCGCCCGCGGGGCCGCGGTGACGCCGCGGGACGCCCGGTGAGCGCCCCGCGCCGCACGGTCCGGCGGGGCCGCGACCGCAAGGCCGAGATCCTGTACCCGGCGCCCGGCCGGGACCGGTTCGCCCGCACCGACGCGCCGAGCGTCGCCGTCGCCGGCGGCGGCATCGCGGGCCTCGCCGCCGCCACGCTGCTCGCCGAACGCGGCGCCCGCGTCACCCTCTACGAGCGGCACGACGCACTCGGCGGCCGGCTGTCCGGCGCGCGCACCCGCCTCGCCGACGGCTCCCCGGCCACGATGACCCGCGGCTTCCACGCCTTCTTCCGCCAGTACTACAACCTGCGCGGCCTGCTGCGCCGTACCGACCCGGGCCTGCACCGGCTGCGCCCCCTGCCCGACTACCCGCTGCGGCACAGCGGCGGCCTCACCGACAGCTTCGCGCGCGTCCCGCGCACGCCGCCCCTCAGCGCCCTCGGCTTCGTCGCCCTCAGCCCCACCTTCGGCTGGCGCGACCTCGCCGCGATGGACGCGCGGGCCGCGCTCCCGCTCCTCGACGTCCGCGTCCCCGAGGTCTACGAACGCTTCGACACGGTCAGCGCCACCCGCTTCCTGGAGGGCGTCCGCTTCCCCGAGGCCGCGCACCACCTGGCGTTCGAGGTGTTCTCCCGCAGCTTCTTCGCCGACCCGCGCGAACTCTCGGCCGCCGAACTCGTCCTGATGTTCCACATCTACTTCCTCGGCTCCGCCGAAGGCCTCCTCTTCGACGTGCCCGACGAGCCGTTCCCGCAGGCGCTGTGGGAACCCCTCGGCGCCTACCTCCGCCGTCTGGGCGCCGACGTGCGCACCGGCACCCCCGTACGCGCCGTCCACCCCGAGACCGACGGCGGCGGCGTGACGGTACGGACCGACGCCGCGGCCCACCGCCACGACGCGGCGGTCCTCGCTCTCGACCCCGGGGCGCTGCGCGCCCTCGTCGCCGACTCGCCCGGGCTCGGCACACCCGCCTGGCGCGCCGGGATCGCCGCCCTGCGCACCGCCCCGCCCTTCCTCGTCTCCCGGCTCTGGCTCGACCGGCCGGTCCGCGCCGACCGGCCAGGCTTCCTCGGCACCAGCGGCTACGACGGCCTCGACAACGTCAGCGTCCTCGACCGCTACGAGGGCGAGGCCGCCCGCTGGTCCGCCCGCACCGGCGGCTCGGTGGTGGAACTGCACGCCTACGCCGTCACCGGCCCGGCCGACCGGCGGGGGACCCAGGACCGCCTCCTCCGCGCCCTGCACCGCGTCTACCCCGAGACCCTGCAGGCGCGGATCGTGGACGCCCGGCACGCCTGGCACGCCGACTGCCCCCTGTTCCCGGTCGGCGGCCACACCCGGCGGCCCACCGTGGCCACCCCGCACCCCCGGGTGACGCTCGCCGGCGACGCGATCCGCTGCGACCTGCCCGTGGCCCTGATGGAACGCGCCGCCACCACCGGTTTCCTGGCGGCCGGCCTGCTCCTGGCCGCCTGGGGGGTCCGCGGCCAGGTGCTGTGGACCGTCCCCCGCGCCGGGCGCTCCCCGGTCCTGCGCGCCCTGAGCGCGGCGGCCCGCCGGCCGGGGGCGGGGTCAGTGCGGTGACGCCGGCGGGGGCACCGCCGGGGCGGTGTCCTGCGGGCCGGCGGCGATGACCGCGTCGAGCAGGCCCTGGGAGGACCGCAGGTCCTCGATGGCGCGGGCGATGCGCTCGCGTTCGCGGCGCAGGGTCGCCACCAGGTCGGGGCAGACGGGCGCGAGGATCGGGCCGTCGTCGCGGACGCAGGGCAGGACCTGCGCGATGGTGGCGGTCGGCAGCCCGGCCGCGAGCAGGATCCGGATGCGCCGGACGGTGTCCACGTCCGCGTCGCCGTAGACGCGGTAACCGCTCGGCAGACGGGCCGGCGACAGCAGGCCCTGCTCCTCGTAGTAGCGCAGCAGCCGCTCGCCGACCCCGGTCCGGCGGACCATCTCCCCGATGCGCATGTGATCTGCCCCTCACCCCGTTGACTCTCACACCGGTGTGAGACTTTAGCGTTCCGGACATGACCACCGGCAGCCGCCTCCACTGCCTGACGGCACGTCAACCGCCGGTTGCCGACGGTCCCGTGATCTGCGTGTGCCCGCACCGTGTCCCCGCGGCAGGCGCGGCGAACCCGAAGGAGACCCGAACCATGTCCCCTGCCCTGCCCGGCTCCAGCCTCGGCCGCACCGTCCGCGGCACCGGCCCCGGCCTGCTGCTCGCCCACGGCGCCGGCGGCGGCATCGACGCCAACTACGGCCCCGTCATGGACGCCCTGGCCGCGCACCACACCGTCGTCGGGCCCGACTACCCCGGCAGCGGCCGCACCCCGCGCGCCGACGCCCCGCTCACCCTGGACGGCCTGGCCGACGCACTGGTCGCCACCGCCGTGGAGGAAGGCGTCGGGACCTTCGCCGTCGCCGGGTACTCGCTGGGCGCCGCGGTCGCCGTCCGCGCCGCCACCCGGCACCCCGAGCGCGTCACCGCCCTGGTCCTCACCGCGGGCTTCGCCCACCCCAACCCGCGGTTCCTGCTGGCCGCCCGGATGTGGCGCGACCTGCTCGACGCGGACGACCCGGAGGCCCTGGCCGGCTTCCTCGCCCTGGTCGCCTTCAGCGCCCCCGCCCTGGACGCGCTCGGCCAGGACGCGCTCGACACGGCCCTCAAGACCAGCGCGGCCACCGTTCCGCCGGGCACGTCCGACCACGTCGACCTGATCCTCGACGGCGTCGACGTACGGGACGACCTCGCCGCGATCACGGTGCCGACCCTCGTCGTCTCCACCACGCTCGACCAGCTCGTCACCCCGTACCACCACCGGCAGCTCAGCGACGGCATACCCGGGGCGCGCCGCGCCGAGATCGTCTCCGGGCACCTGCCGTTCGTGGAACGGCCCGAGGAGTGGGGCGCCCTCATCCGCGACTTCCTGCGCGACAACGACGCCTGAGGGCGACTTTCGGCGGGGCGACGCCGCGGGGCGGCTTCGCAAGCGGCGGTGACCGCGAGCGACTTCACCCCGCCGGGAAGCCTCTCACCCCGGGAAGCGCCCCGAGGCCCGCAGCTCCCAGCGCCGTTCCGCGTAGGCCAGGTCGTCGCGCCACAGGCGGGCCGCCGTGCGGCGGACCAGGGGGCGCAGGGCGGGGGCCGCGGCGCGGGCCAGGGCGAAACCGGGGCGGTCCGAGGCGGCGACCACCGCCTCGATCACGGCGGTCCGGGGCCGCTCGTCCGCCCCGCCGGTCAGTGGCGTGGCATGCGTCTCCACCACGGACCCGGCTCCCTCGCCCTCGACGATCCGCATCACGACCGTGCGTGGACCGGGCGCCGTGAACTCCGTCCGGACGGGCACCACGCACCGCCCGGTCACCCGGAAGGAGACGTCCACGACGAAGGCGTCGTCGTCCTCGCCCCGGGGCGCCCGGACCACCGTCAGGTCCACGAACGAGTACGGGTGGAACCACGCCCCGTGCCACGGGTCGAGCCGGTTGGCGACCACGTCCTGCGGCTCGCACCGCCCCTCCGCCGTGCACACGGCGTCCAGCGCGCCGCCGGCCGCCGGCCTCTCCGGCACCGCGGGCCGCCGGGTCGGCTCCTCGCCGCCCACCGCGTCCAGCCGCACCCACACCAGCACCCCGTCGTCGTACGCCGGATACGGCTCCCAGCCGGCGAACGGCTGGCCGTCCAGGGCGAGTCCGTGCCAGTGGCACACCAACGTGCCGCACACCACCCGGCTCTCCCGCAGCGGCGCCCCGAGGTGCGGGCAGATACCCGGACCCGCGTGCAGCTCGCCGGCCGCCGAGCGCCACAGCACGACCTCGACGCCGCCGACGGTCCTGCCGAACGGCGGCCCCCCGGCTCGCACTTCGCGGGAGGCGCCGACGACGAACCAGTTGCCGGACGGGCGGGCCGCCGCCCGCTTCAGCGCGTCGGCGATCAGCGCAGGGCGAGCCGCACGCCACGTCGACGGCTGGGTGGCCCAGTCCGGCCGGCCGCCCCGCCGCCGACGCAGCGGCGGCCGCCAACCGGGACGTCGCGCACATCCGTTCACGGTGCGGCCCCCTTGTACTCCGGCACCACGGCGTCCGGTGCCGCGCGCACGCCACGGGTGCGCCACCGCGCTCCCGCGATCTGGACGACCCCGGCCGCGGCCACCGCCGCACGGCGAGTGCGGGAGACCGCCGCCCGCCGGTGCAGCACCGTGTACTGCTGCTCGGCGATGGCGTCGAGGATGCCGCCGTAGAGCGTGAACGCCGCGCGGATGCAGGGCCGCACCCGGGGGTCGAGCATCGCGATGCCGGGCTCCGCCTCCCGGTACACCTCCCGCGTCAGCGCCTCGGCGGCGATCAGCGCCGCCTGGATGCGCGCATCCCCCAGTCCGGTACGGCGGCTCCACTCCAGCAACGGGCGGTCCACGCCGTGCGCGGCGAGCAGATCGGCGGGCAGGTAGACGCGGCCCCGGTCCAGGTCCTCGCCCACGTCCCGCAGGAAGTTGGTCAGCTGGAAGGCCACGCCGAGCGCGGCGGCGTGCGGAGCCGCCTCGGCACGGGGCACGACCGTGCCGAGCACCGGCAGCATCTGGAGGCCGATCACCGCCGCCGAGCCGTGCATGTACGCCCGCAGGTCGGCGTAGGTCGGATAGTCCGTGACGTCAAGGTCGGCGCGCATGGAGGCCAGGAAGTCGGCGAACAGCGTGTGGTCGATGCCGTAGCGAGCGGCGGTGTCGGCGACCGCGCGGACCACGGGTTCGGACCCGCCGCCGGTGCGCAGCGCGTGGGTGAGGTCGCCTTCCAGCGTGCGCAGCAGGCGGTCGCGTTCGGCGGGCGGACGGCCGCGCTGGAGGTCGTCCACGATGTCGTCGGCCCAGCGTGCGAAGCCGTACAGCGCGTGCACGGCCGAACGGCGTTCGACCGGCAGCAGCCGGGTGGCCAGGAAGTAGGTGCGGCCGTGGCGGGCGTTGAGCCGGCGGCAGCGGGCGTAGTCGGCGCGCAGCGCGGGATCGGTGATCCCGGCCGCGTCCAGTTCACGCCGGGTCATGGGCGGCCTCCGGGGTCGGTACGGCCGTGGTCCGCACGGGGCGCTGCGGCACGGGGTGGTGACGGACGCGCCGGGGGCGGGCCGCGCCGGTGATGCGGGCGGCGGCGAGCTTGCCGCTGAGGAGCACCGTCGGCACGCCGACCCCCGGGGTGGTGCCGCAGCCGGCCAGGACGGCGTTCTCCAGCCCGCGCACCAGGTTGCGCGGCCGGAACGGGCCGGTCTGGGCGAAGGTGTGCGCGACCGAGAAGGGGGTGCCCGCCGCATGCCCCTGTGCCGTCCAGTCCAGCGGCGTCACGAGCAGCTCCTCGCGTACGCTCGCCGCGAATCCGGTCAGGCCCCGGCGCGCCAGCTCGGCGACCAGGCTGTCGCGGTAGCGCGGGCCGAGGTCCCGCCAGGCGGCGGCGTCGGGGCCGATGTCGGTGTTCGGGCAGGGCGCGAGGACGTAGTGGAGGTGGCCGCCCGGGGGCGCGAGCGCCGGATCGTGCGTCGTCGGGCGGGTGATCAGCAGCGACGGGTCGCTCATCAGCCGTCCCGTGCGGGTGAGTTCGTCGAAGGTGCGGTCCCAGGCCGCGCCGAAGGACAGGGTGTGATGGGCCAGGCCCGGCCAGGTGCGGTCGCAGCCCGCGTGCAGGACCACCGCGGACGGCGCGTGCCGCAGCCGCACCGGGCGGCGCGGGGCGCGGCCCAGCAGCCGGTGCGCGGCGGCCAGTTCACAGCTCAGCACCACGGCGTCGCAGGCGATCCGCTCGCCCGACGCCAGCCGTACGGCCCGCACCCGCCCGGCCGCGCACTCCAGGCCGCTCACCTCGGCCGACCAGCGCAGGTCCGCGCCCGCGCCGGCCGCGGCGGCCGCCATGCCGCGGGGCAGCGCGTGCATGCCGCCCTCGGGGAACCAGACCCCGGCCACGGTGTCCATGTAGGCGATCACCGCGTACGCCGCGAGCGCCCGGGCGGGCGCGACTCCGGCGTACAGGGACTGGAAGGTGAAGACCCGGCGCAGCCGGGCATCGCGCAGGAAGCGGCCCACGCGCCGGTCCAGCCGGCCGAATCCGCCCAGTGCCGCGAGGCGCGCCAGGTCGGGGGTGAGGAGCTGGAGGGGGGAGTCGAAGTTGGCGTCGATGAAGCGCCCCATCTGCGCCCGGTACAGCCGGGTCAGCCAGTCGCGCAGGGCACGGTAGCCGGCCGCTTCGGCGGGACCGGCGAAGCGGCGCACCTCCGCCTCCATCGCCCCGGCGTCCGTGTGCACGTCGAGCGCGGAGCCGTCGGCGAAGGCGGCCCGGTAGGCCGGGTGCAGGGGGGTGAGGGAGACATGGCGGTCGAGGCGGTCGCCGACGGCGGCGAAGGCCTCGTCGGCCAGGTGCGGCATGGTCAGCACGGTCGGTCCGGTGTCCAGCTCGTAGCCGCCGAGCCGCACCCGCCCGGCCCGGCCGCCCGGACCGGCGTCGCGCTCGACGACGGTCACCCGCCGGCCCGCGCCGAGCAGGTGCAGGGCGCAGGAGAGACCGGACAGACCGGCGCCCACGACGACGACATGCCCGGTCGCCCCGGGCACCGTTCTCACCCGGTCTCCCCGGCACGGCCGGTCGGTGCGGCCACCGGGGGCCGCGCTCGCAGCACGGACAACGCTCACCCGCTCTCGATCCCCGCACACCGGGGCGTGGGCCGCGCGGTCGCCGCGCGGCTGCGCTGATCCCTGCCCCGCGGGGCCCCGCGGGGGCACTCCCCGGCCACCCCGTCACTCCACCGGCCGACCGCCCGGTCGGCCGAACAGCCCCACGCCGCCTCGGCCGCGGCCCGCCGCGCGCCCGCGCCACCCTCAGTCGCGTCCCCGGGCGTGCTTGAAGCGCGCCAGAGCCTCCCCGAGGTCCACCAGTGGACGCGGGTAGCCGAGGGCGGCCCGCTCCTCCTCCGGCAGGCGCCACGGCTCGTGCACGAACCGGGCGGCCACCTCGCGCAGCTCGGGCACCCAGCGGCGTACGTACGCGCCGTCCGGGTCGTAGCGCTTGCCCTGGACGACCGGGTTGAGGACGCGGTGGGGGCGGGTGTCGGTGCCGGTGCCGGCGGCCCACTGCCAGTTGAGCTGGTTGTTGACGACGTCCCCGTCCACCAGCAGGTCGAGGAAGTGCCGTGCGCCGATCCGCCAGTCCACGTACAGCGTCTTGGTCAGGAAGCTCGCCACCAGCAGCCGCGCCCGGTTGTGCATCCAGCCCTCGTGGCGCAGCTGGCGCATCGCCGCGTCGACGAGCGGGTAGCCCGTACGGCCCTCCCGCCAGGCGGCGATGTCCCCGGCCGCCTCGTCCGGGCCGCGCCAGTGGTCGTCGCGGGTGCGGTAGTCCCGTACGGACGCGTGCGGGCGGGCCGCCAGCACCTGGTGGTGGAAGTCGCGCCAGCACAGCTGCCGCACGAACGCCTCCGCCCCCTCACCGCCCCGCTCCCGCGCCCGCCGGACCAGCTCGACGGGTGAGAGCGCCCCGAAGTGCAGATAGGGCGAGAGCCGGGAGGTGCCGTCACCGCCGAGGTCGTCGTGCCGCTCCCCGTACGCGGCCACGCCCGCCCGCAGCCACCCGGCCAGGAGCTCGCGCCCGGCCGTCTCGCCGCCGGCGGGCAGCGCGGGGGAGAGGCCGGACAGGTCGTCGCGGACCGGCACCGGCTCGCCGCGCACCCCCTCCGGCACCCGTACGCTCCGGGGCGCCGGGCACACCTCCCGCAGCCGCTCGCCGGACCAGCGGCGGAAGTACGGGGTGAAGACCGCGTAGTGGTCGGAGCCGGACGGCGCCAGGACGCCCGGGGCGACAGCGGTGATCACGGCGTCGTGCACCCGCAGCTCGACGCCCCGTCCCGCCAGGCGGTCGCGCAACCGCCGTTCGCGCCGCTGGGCGTAGCCGGTGACGCCCGCGGCCAGATGCACCTGCGCGGCGCCGCACTCCTCGGCCACCGCCGCGACCTCACGGACGACCGGCCCGCCGCGCACCACCAGCCGGCCGCCCCGCCGGCGCAGCGCCGCGTCCAGATCGGCCAGGCAGTCGGCGAGGAAGGCGGCGCGGTTGGGCACGTCGAACCCGGCCGCGTGGACACCTGGATCGCGGACGAACAGCGGGACGACCTCGTCGGCCGCCGCCAGAGCCGCACGCAGCGGCGGATGGTCGTGCAGCCGCAGATCCGAGGTGAACAGGACGACGGCGACGGTCATGGAGGTCACTTCCGGTGGGCGGACATGCCCTTGGCCGCCGCCTGGGTGATGTTGCGGGCCATGCCGCCGAAGACCACGGAGTGGAAGGGCGCGACCGACCACCAGTAGGCGTGCCCCAGCAGGCCGCGCGGGTGGAACAGGGCGCGCTGCCGGTAGCGGGTGCGGCCCCGCTCGTCCGTCTCGGCGAACATCTCCAGCCAGGCCAGCCCGGGCAGCCGCATCTCGGCGCGCAGCCGCAGCAGCCGGCCGGGCTCGATCTCCTCCACCCGCCAGAAGTCCAGCGAGTCGCCGACCCGCAGCCGCTCCGCGTCGCGCCGGCCGCGGCGCAGACCGACCCCGCCGACGAACCGGTCCAGCCAGCCCCGTACCGCCCAGGCAAGCGGGAAGGAGTACCAGCCGTGGTCGCCGCCGATGCCCTCGATCACTTTCCACAGCGACTCCCGGGAGGCGTCGACCGGGACCTCGCGTACGTCCTCGTAGAGGCTGCCGCCGGCCCAGTCGGGGTCGGTGGGCAGCGGATCGCTCGGCGCGCCGGGCACGGCGGCGGACGACCAGCGGGTGGCGACCTGCGCCTCGCGCACCTTGCGCAGCGCGAGGGCCAGCGCGTCGTCGAACGGCAGCGGCCGGCCCGGCAGATCGGGGACGTAGCGGGCGATCTCGTGCTCGCGGCAGACCACCTCGTGACGCAGCGACTCGGTCAGCGGCCGGGCGATGGAGGCGGGCACCGGGGTGACGAGCCCCACCCAGTGGCTGGACAGTCCGGGCGTGAGGACCGGCACCGGCACGATGAGCCGGCGCGGCAGCCCGGCGACGGCGGCGTAGCGGGCCATCATCTCGCGGTAGGTGAGCACGTCCGGGCCGCCGATGTCGAAGGTGCGGTTCACGTCCTCGGGCATGGCGGCGGAGCCGACGAGGTAGCGCAGCACGTCGCGGATGCCGATGGGCTGGATGCGGGTGTGCACCCAGCTCGGGGTGACCATGACCGGCAGCCGTTCGGTGAGGTAGCGCAGCATCTCGAACGAGGCCGATCCCGAGCCGATGACGATCGCCGCCCGCAGCACGGTGGCAGGCACGGGAGAGTCCAGGAAGATCCGCCCGACCTCGGCGCGGGAGCGCAGATGCGGGGACAGCTCCCGCTCGGGCACGCCGTGCGGGGTGAGTCCGCCCAGGTACACGATCCGCCGCACCCCGGCGGCGTGCGCCTGCTCGGCGAAGACGCGGGCCGCGCGACGGTCGGTCTCCTCGAAGGTCGAGCCGGTGCCGAGGGCGTGCACCAGGTAGTACGCCACGTCGATCCCGCGCATGGCCCCGGCCACGGAGTCCGCGTCGGTGACGTCGGCGGCGACGGTCTCCACGTCGTGCGCCCACGGCTGGTCGCGCAGCTTTCCGGGGGCGCGGGCAAGGCACCGCACCCGGTGGCCGGCCGCCAGCAGCTCGGGCACCAGGCGGCCCCCGACGTACCCGGACGCCCCGGTGACCAGGCAGTGCAGGGACTCCGTGTCCGGCCGCCCCTCGGTGTCCGCCTGTCCGGCCGCGTCCGGCTGTCCGTCCGTGTCCACGAGCGAGTCTCCAACCGGTCGGTCCGATGCCGTGTGCCGCGCCGCCGCCCGCCGTGCTCGGACACCCGGCGCGGACTGTCCACGTACCCGCTCAACGGTGCGGCGGCCCGGCGGACGCGTGACGTCACCCGAACGGGCCACCGCCTCTCCCGGCCGGGACGCTCGCCGAGCCCGGCCGGGACCACCTCCCCGCCGGGACCACCGGCCGGCCGGGGCTACCCCTGCTGTTGGACGAGCAGATGCGGGAAAGTACGACGTCCCGATCACCGCGGTCATCAGACCGGCGCCGAGCTGGGCCGGCGGCGATCACGGTGCGGCCCACCAGTTCCGCCGCGCACACCAGCACGGCGCCGAGCAGCACCGCGACCGGCACGACCCGTACATGCCGGCGCCCCACCAGCGCCCGGGCGGCGTGCGAGGCGACCAGGCCGACGAAGCCGATGGCGCCCGCGGCGGCCACGGCGGTGGCGCTGGGCAGGACGCTCGGCGCGAGGAAGCCGAGCCGTCCGCGCGCCGTGTCGAGCCCCGGCAGCCGGGGCGTGCCCTCGTCCAGCGACACCAGGTCGAGTTCGGCCCCCGCCTCAGGCCGCTCCGTCCGCGCCGCTCCCGAGCGCGCCGAGGATCTGCTCGGCCGCCAGCGTCGGCGTCAACTCACCCTCCCTGACCCGCTGTTCGAGCACCGGTGCGAGCGACCGGACCGCCGGGTCGGCGTACAGCCGGCCCAGGATCTCGTCGCGCACCATGTCCCAGGTCCAGTCCACCTGCTGGTCACGGCGCTTGGCGGCCAGCCGCCCGGTGGAGTCCAGCAGGGCGCGGTGCTGCTCCAGCCGCTCCCAGACGGTGTCCAGACCCGCCGACTCCCGCGCGCTGCAACTGAGCACGGGGGGCGTCCAGAAGGCGTCCTTGCCGTGCATCAGGCGCAGCGCGCCCGCCAGTTCACGCGCCGCGGCGCGGGCGTCCCGCTCGTGCGGGCCGTCCGCCTTGTTCACCGCGATCACGTCGGCCAGCTCCAGCACGCCCTTCTTGATGCCCTGCAACTGGTCGCCGGTGCGGGCCAGGGTGAGCAGCAGGAAGGAGTCGACCATGTTCGCGACCGCGGTCTCCGACTGGCCGACGCCGACCGTCTCCACCAGGATCACGTCGTAACCGGCCGCCTCCATCACCACGATCGACTCACGCGTCGCCTTGGCCACCCCGCCGAGCGTGCCCGCGGTGGGCGAGGGCCGCACGAACGCCGCCGGATCCACCGCCAGGCGCTCCATCCGGGTCTTGTCGCCCAGGATCGACCCACCGGTCCGGCTGGAGGACGGGTCGACGGCGAGCACCGCCACCCGGTGCCCCAGCGAGGTCAGCATCGTGCCGAACGCGTCGATGAACGTCGACTTGCCGACCCCCGGCACCCCGCTGACCCCGATCCGCCGCGCCCGCCCGCCGTGCGGCAGCAGCGCGGTCAGCAAATCCTGCGCCAGCGCCCGGTGCTGGGGGCGGGTGGACTCGACGAGCGTGATGGCGCGCGCGATGACGGCACGCTTCCCGTCGAGGACGCCCTTCACGTACGCGTCGAGATCGACCGCCCCGGCCCTCAAAGGTCGTGCCCCAGCTCGTCCGCCAGCCGGCGCACCAGGTCGTACGCCGCGTCCGGGATGACCGTGCCGGGCGGGAAGACGGCGGCGGCGCCCATCTGGAGCAGCTCCGGCACGTCCTGCGGCGGGATCACTCCGCCGACCACGACCATGATGTCCTCCCGGCCCTCCTCGGCCAGCGCCTCGCGCAGCGCCGGCACCAGGGTGAGATGACCGGCCGCCAGCGAGGAGACGCCCACGATGTGCACGTCCGCCTCGACGGCCTGGCGGGCCACCTCCGCCGGGGTCTGGAACAGCGGGCCGACGTCCACGTCGAAGCCCAGGTCGGCGAAGGCGGTGGCGATCACCTTCTGGCCGCGGTCATGGCCGTCCTGGCCCATCTTGGCGACCAGGATGCGCGGGCGGCGCCCCTCGGCCTCCTCGAAGGCGGACACCAGCGTGCGGGTGCGGTCCACGGACGGGGACTGTCCGGTCTCGTTGCGGTACACCCCGGAGATCGTACGGATCTGGCCCGCGTGCCGCCCGTACACCTTCTCCAGGGCGTCCGAGATCTCGCCCACGGTCGCCTTCGCACGGGCCGCGTCCACCGCCAGCTCCAGCAGGTTGCCCTCGCCGGCGGCGGCCCGGGTCAGCGCGTCCAGCGCGCCCCGGCAGGCCACCTCGTCCCGCTCCGCGCGCAGCCGCCGCAGCTTCTCGATCTGCTGGGCGCGCACCGAGGAGTTGTCGACCTTGAGGACCTCGATCTGCTCGTCGCTGTCCACCCGGTACTTGTTGACACCGATCACCGGCTGGCGGCCGGAGTCGATCCGGGCCTGGGTGCGGGCCGCCGCCTCCTCCACGCGCAGCTTCGGGATGCCCGCGTCGATGGCCTGCGCCATGCCGCCGGCGGCCTCCACCTCCTGGATGTGCTGCCAGGCCCGCCGGGCCAGGTCGTACGTCAGCTTCTCCACGTACGCGCTGCCGCCCCACGGGTCGATGACCCGGGTGGTGCCCGACTCCTGCTGGAGCAGCAGCTGGGTGTTGCGGGCGATGCGCGCGGAGAAGTCGGTCGGCAGCGCCAGCGCCTCGTCCAGGGCGTTGGTGTGCAGCGACTGGGTGTGCCCCTGGGTCGCCGCCATCGCCTCCACACAGGTGCGCGTCACGTTGTTGAACACGTCCTGCGCGGTCAGCGACCAGCCGGAGGTCTGCGAATGTGTGCGCAGGGACAGCGACTTGGAGTTCTTCGGGTCGAACTGCCTGACCAGCTTCGCCCACAGCAGGCGCGCCGCCCGCAACTTGGCGACCTCCATGAAGAAGTTCATGCCGATCGCCCAGAAGAACGACAGCCGGGGCGCGAACGCGTCCACGTCCAGCCCCGCCTCCCGGCCCGCCCGGATGTACTCCACGCCGTCCGCGAGCGTGTACGCCAGCTCCAGATCGGCCGTCGCCCCCGCCTCCTGGATGTGGTACCCGGAGATGGAGATGGAGTTGTAGCGGGGCATCCGCTGCGAGGTGAAGGCGAAGATGTCGGAGATGATCCGCATCGACGGCTTCGGCGGATAGATGTAGGTGTTGCGGACCATGAACTCCTTCAGAATGTCGTTCTGAATGGTTCCGGCCAGCTTCTCGGGCGGCACGCCCTGCTCCTCCGCCGCCACGATGTACAGCGCCAGCACCGGAAGCACGGCGCCGTTCATCGTCATCGACACCGTCATCCGGTCCAGCGGGATCCCGTCGAACAGCTGCCGCATGTCGTAGATCGAGTCGATCGCCACGCCCGCCATGCCGACGTCACCGGTCACCCGCGGGTGGTCGCTGTCGTAGCCGCGGTGGGTGGGCAGGTCGAAGGCGACCGACAGGCCCTTCTGCCCGGCCGCGAGATTGCGCCGGTAGAAGGCGTTGGACTCCTCGGCCGTGGAGAAACCCGCGTACTGGCGGATCGTCCAGGGCTGGTTGACGTACATCGTCGGGTACGGGCCGCGCAGATACGGCGCCATGCCCGGCCGGGTGTCCAGGAAGTCCAGGCCCTCCAGGTCCCGCCCGGTGTACAGCGGCCTGACCGGGATGCCCTCCGGGGTCTCCCAGTCCGCGCCGTCGCCGGCCGCCGCCCGCACGGCCGTGCGCCACTGCTCGGCGTCGCCGTCGACGGCCGGGCTGCCCAGCTCGATCCCGGTGAAGTCGGGGATTCCCATCAGGACACCTCCATGCGGTCGAGGGTGGCGGAGAGCACGGCCACGGCGTCGCAGCCCGCGTAGACGTAGGAGTCGACACCGGAGTACTGCCCGGGCCGGCCGGCGAGGAACACATGCGAGGCGCCGGCCGCCCGCAGCTCGGCGGCCACGGTCTCCGCCTGCTCCTCGTACAGCGCGTCACTGGAGCACAGGCACACCTCGGTCGCCCCGCTGTCCTCGAACGAGCCCCCGGTCACCGGCTCGACGCCGCCCGCCTGGAAGAGGTTGGCGGCGAACGTCAGGCGCGCCGTGTGCGCGGCGGCCGGGCCGATCGGGACCAGGAAGACCCGCGGCCGGGCGCCCGTCGCGGCCAGACGGGCGTCCGAACGGGCGCGCAGCGCCTCGTACGCCTCGTCGCGGCGCACCCGCGGCAGACCGCCGGACCGCGCCTCGGGCGCGCTCTCACGCACCACGGGCTTCTCCGCCAGATGCGGGAACTCGCTGACGCCGGTGATGGGTTCGCGCCGCTTCGCCAGCCGCTCCGAGCGCGCCCGCCAGGTCTCGGCCAGCTCCCGCTCCAGGTCGCCCGAGCGCAGCGCGGCCGCCGGGCCGCCGGCCCGCTCGATCCAGCGGAAGAACTCCCAGCCCGCCCGGGCCAGTTCGTCGGTCAGCCGCTCCACGTACCAGGAACCGCCCGCCGGGTCGATGACCCGCGCCAGATGCGACTCCTCGATGAGGATGGTGGAGGTGTTGCGGGCGATACGGCGCGCGAACGCATCCGGCAGACCGAGCGCGTGGTCGAAGGGCAGCACGGTCACGGAGTCGGCGCCGCCCGCCCCGGCGGCCAGTGTGGCCACGGTGGTGCGCAGCATGTTCACCCACGGGTCGCGGCGCGTCATCATCACCGGCGACGTCACCACGTGCTGGACCTGTGCCCCCGCGCGGGGTGCGCCGCACACCTCGGCGACCTTCGCCCACAGCCGGCGCGCGGCCCGCAGCTTGGCGATCGTCAGGAACTGGTCCGCGGTCGCCGCGTACCGGAACTCCAGCTGCGCGCAGGCCTGTTCGACGCTCAGTCCGGCCTCCGTCAGCTCGCGCAGATACGCGACCGCGGTGGCCAGCGAGGCGCCCAGCTCCTGCGCGGCCGAACCGCCGGCCTCGTGGTACGGCAGCGCGTCCACGGTCAGCGCCCGCAGCCCGGGGTACGTCCCGGCGCACAGCCGGGCCAGCTCGGCGGCCGGGGCGAGGTCGCCCGGCCGCCCCGTGCGGGCCTCGTGGCCCAGCGGGTCCGCGCCGAGGTTGCCGCGCGCGGCCTCCTTCGCGACGCCCCGCTCCTCGTACAGCCGCAGCAGCTCCCGCGCGGCCGGCTCGGCGTCCGCGCCCGCGTCGAGCACGACGGGCGCGAGATCGAGGTAGACGCCGTCGAGGACCGTGCCGAGCTCCGGCACCGGGATGCCGCCCTCTCCGGCGACCAGCCAGAGAGAGGTGACGCCGTTCTCCAGGTCCGCGAGCACGGTGTCGCGGTCGGCCACCGCGTGCCGTTGCCGGATGTCCCAGCCGCCCACGGTGTTGCCCTCGGCCCGGCCGCCCCGGACGAAGGGCGCGAAGCCGGGCAGGCCCGGTTCGGGCGCGGTGTCGCGCGCGGTGTACAGGGGACGGGTGCGCAGCCCGTCCTCCAGTTGGGTGGACAGGGCTTCCTCGGCCGCGTCGCCCTCGACGTCCTTGCCCGCTTTGCGCAGGACACCCGCCACGAGGCGCTGCCACTGCTCATGGGTCACGTCAGGGAACTCGGCGGCCAGTTCGAGCCCGTCGTCAGGCAGGACCGTCATGCTCGGATGCTAGGCCACGCGGCTAAATCCGCAGGAGAGGGCGCGGCTGTGACCTTGCCCTCGCGGTCACTGTGACCTCCGCCTCGTCGTCCCCCGCCCGCTCCCCTGCGGCCTCGGCCGAGGGTCGTACACCGCCGGATGAGATGATCGCGGGCGTGCCGAGGAGCCGGCCGGGGTGGCCCCGTCCGGCCCGCCCGCGGACCCGGAGAAGGCGGAAGAGATGACCACGCGGACGAACGACGTCGACCACGAACTGGTGCGGGCGGCGACGGAGGTGGCCCGCACCCGCTGCCGGGGCGACAACCACACCATGGCGGCCGCGGCCCGCGCCCGCGACGGCCGCATCGTCACGGCGGTGAACGCCTACCACTTCACCGGCGGCCCCTGCGCCGAGCTGGTCCTCATCGGCGCGGCGGCCGCGCAGGGCGTCTACGAGCTGGAGACCGTCGTCGCCGTCGGCGACCGCGACCGGGGCGTCGTACCGCCCTGCGGCCGGTGCCGCCAAGCCCTGCTCGACTACTTTCCCGAGCTGCGGATCATCGTCGGCGGGGGTGAGGGCGAGGGCGACGGTCTGCGGGCGGTGCCCGTCGCCGAGCTGCTGCCCTCGACGTACGTCTGGGCCGACCACCGGCTCGACGCGGAGTAGCCGGACGGGCCGAGCAGTCGGGCGGCCACGGTGGCCGGGCGGGCTGAGTGTCGGGGCAGGGCGGCGCGGTGCCGGCGGAGGTGCCAAGATATCTACTCGTCAGTAAGTTACTGGCGGGCAGCCGTCCGCTCCGTCCGCGTGGGAAAGGAGCCATCGTGACCCGCGTCCTCACCGTGGCCCGCAGTGTCTTCGTCGAGGTCTCGCCCGAAGCGGCCTACGAGGCGGTGAGCCGCCCCGGCGACATGGGCCGCTGGAGCCCGGAGAACCTCGGCACGACCGAGGACGCGCCGGCCGGGCCCGCCGCCCTGGGCGACTCCTTCGTCGGCCGCAACAAGCGCGGGGCGTTCCGGTGGTCCACGCGGTGCACGGTGACCGCGGCCGAACCGGGCCGCCGGTTCGCCTTCCGCGTCCACGCCATCGGGCTGAAGCGCCCCCGCCTGCGCGGCCCGATCGCCACCTGGGAGTACTCCTTCGAACCCGAGGGCGCCGGGACCCGGGTGACGGAGACCTGGACCGACGACCGGCGGGCCTGGCCCGACGCCGCGGCGGGCGTCTTCGACCGGATCGTCACCTCGGGCAGGACCTTCGCCGAGTTCCAGAACCGCAACATCGACATCACCCTGCGGAACCTGAAGCGGGAACTGGAGAAGGGCCGGGCGTGACCGCGGCCCGGCCCGGCGGGGGCGCCAGGGGGTTTCCGGTCCGGGCCCGGCGGAGGCGCGCGGCGGCGGAGACGGCCCCAGTCCGACAGCGCGCCGAACATGCCCGGCCCGTACGCGCCGCGTGCGGCGATGAGTTTTCCGGCCCCGTGCGGTCGTATGGTCGACGACGACAGGGGAGGCACAGTGGCCCAGCTACTGAGAGTCCAGAACTTCAACGTGTCCAGCGACGGCATCGCCGCCGGTGAGGACCAGAGTTTCGAGCGTCCGTTCGGCCTCGTGGAGCCCGAGCGGCTGTTCGCGTGGGCCGGGGCCACGGCGAGTTGGCCCAACCGCACCGACCCCGGCGGCAGCCGGGGCCTGGACGACTACTTCACCCGGGACTTCTCGCACAACATCGGCGCCGAGATCATGGGCCGCAACAAGTTCGGCCCCCAGCGCGGGCCGTGGCAGAACCACGAGTGGCGCGGCTGGTGGGGTGAGGAGCCGCCGTTCCACACCCCGGTCTTCGTGATGACCCACCATGAGCGCCCGTCCTTCACGCTCTCCGACACCACGTTCCACTTCGTCTCCGGCGACCCGGCCACGGTCCTCGACCGGGCACGCGAGGCGGCGCGGGGCAAGGACGTACGGCTCGGCGGCGGGGTGACCACCCTCCGGCAGTTCCTCGACGCCGACCTGGTGGACGCCCTGCACGTGGCGGTCTCGCCGGTGAAGCTCGGCACCGGACTGCGGCTGTGGGAGTCCCCGGAGGAACTGCTCGACCGCTTCCACCTGGACGTCGTGCCCAGCCCGAGCGGAGTGACGCACCACTTGTTCTGGCGGAAGTGAGCCGGTCCGCACAGGACGCCGCCCCGACCCGGAACGGCGCCGCCCGGCGGAACGGCGCAGCCGTCTTGCCGGGCGGCGCCGTCCACCGGTCGTCCCGCCGTGGGTCAGCCCGTCACGGCCGGCTTGAGCACCTCCGTGCACCACTGGCGGAACGTCGTCCCCGTGGCCGACTCGGGGGTGCGGGCGGCGGCGTTGTCCAGGCCCCTGTTCTTGGCCTCGAACATGTCCACCATGGCCTGCGCCATCGCGTCGGTCGTCCCGAACCCGGTCAGACGCTCCTTGAGGGCAGCGCCCGGGATCTGCCGGTAGCCGACCTCGGTGCCGAGGACCTCGCTGATGATCCGGGCCATGTCGGTGGGCGACAGGTCCTCCGGGCCGGGACAGGCGACCTCGCCGGCGCCCGTCCAGGTGCCGTCCAGCAGCAGGCGCGCGGCGGTGGCGGCGATGTCCTGGGCGGCGACGGTGGGGACCTTGAGGTCCGGGTCGGCCATCAGGAGGAACAGGCCCTGCTCCCTGATGGCGCCGGCCTGGTGCAACAGGTTGTGCATGAACGACGGGCAGACCACCGCGCGGTAGGCGACGCCCGTGGCGGCGATCAGGTCGTCCATCGCCAGTGAGGCGGTGACCAGTCCGGCGTGCTCGGCCATCGGAGTGCCGCGGCCGAGCGCGGACACGCCGACGACGCGAGGGACGCCGTGGCGGACGAAGGCCGCGCAGGCGGGGCGGCTGAAGTCGACGTAGGCGGCCTCGGGGCCCGGCTCGGCGCCGTCGCCCGGTGCGAGCCAGAAGACGGCCTCGGCTCCGGCGCACGCCCGGTCGATGACGGCGGCGTCGCCGTGCGAGCCCTCGACGATCTCGACGCGCTCGCGGACTTCGGGCTCGAGGCGGCCGGGATCGCGGACGACGAGGCGCAGCGGCGCCCCCCGGTCGAGCAGGTCGGCGACGAGCCGGCGGCCGATGGTGCTGGTGGGTGCGGTGATGACGATCATGATTCCTTCTCGGTGATCCGGGTGAAGTGTCCGTGGGCGGGGGTGGGGCGGGGCGGGATGGGGGCGGTCAGGCGGCACGCGGGACGTACGCCAGCCCGTGCGCTCCGGGAACGCCGGCCGCGGAGACGTCGATCCGGGCCAGGTGCCGCAGGGCGTCCAGGTCCACGACGTGGACGGTGGACGAGGCGTAGCAGGCCACGTAGGCGAGCCGGCCGTCGGGCGACGAGGTGAGGGTCAGGGGGCAGAGCCCCACCTCCAGGCCGCCGAGCCGCTCGCGGGTGTCGGCGGCGAACACGGTCAGGCGTCCCGGCGCCATCCGCGTCGCCCCGCCCGCCGGGTCGGACTCCGTGCACACCTCGCCCACCAGCAGCTTTCCGGCGGCGGTCAGGTGCAGCGGCATGGCCCGGTGGTCGGTGGGCAGCGTCTCGACCACGGTCGCCGTCCGGGTGTCGACGACCCTGACCCCGGGGGCCAGGTCCTCGCCGCCGGCGAACGAGCCGCCGTACGGCGCCGCGACGAAGGCGTACGCCCCGTCGGCGGAGACGGCGACGCCCTCGCTGCCGGGCACCTCGACCCTGCCGGTGAGGGCGCCCCGGTCGAGATCGAGCGCCGAGACGAACGGCGCCTCCTTGTTGGCCACATAGGCCGTCGTGCCCGCCGCGTCGATCGCGACCCAGTGCGAACCGGTGGCCCCGGTGTCGATCCGGTCCACCGGCCGCCGGGTGGCCGTGTCGATCACGACGACACCGCCGGTCCGGTCGGCGGTCGCCTCCACGGTGACGTGGAGGCGACCGCGCCGCGCGTCCAACGCCAGCCCGTGCGGGGCCTGTTCGGGGGCGAGGTCCACGACCTCCACCACCCGCCGCGCATCGGGGTCGACGACGACCAGCTCGGTGCGCCGGCCGTTGTGGGCGTGGTAGAAGCCCGAGCGGTAGGTGACGGTGCACCACAGCAGGCGCTCGACCGGGTCGAAGCACAACTCGTGCGGTTCGGCGAGGACCTGGACGGAGCCGAGGCGGCGGTCGTCGGTGACGTCGTAGAAGGAGATGGTCGGCCCGCTCTGGTCGGCCACGGCCAGGACGTCGCCCTCCCGCCCGGAGCGTGCGGATTTCTGCATGGGATTCCTCGCACAGGTGGTGGGCGTCCTCGCGGACACCCGGTGTCTTGGCGAACACCTCCACTGTGGTCGCGAGAGAATTCCGCAGCAATGCAAGAATAGGCAGGCAATACTTGCCTCAATCGTAAAGACGCAGGTCAGTGCGGTGGATGCGGCGCGCTGGCGCAAGCTCGTCCGCAGGCGCAGGCGCAGGCGCAGGCGCAGGCGCAGGCGCCGGGCTCGGGAGTGATCATGGACCTCAACCTGCTGCGCGCCCTCGACGCGCTGCTCCAGGAGAACAGCGTGACGCGCGCCGCCGAGCGGCTCGGCACCTCGCCCGCGGCGGCCAGCCGCACCTTGGCCCGGCTGCGCCGCGCCGTCGGCGATCCGCTGCTGGTGCGCGCGGGCCAGGGCATGGTGCCCACCCCGCGCGCCCTCGAATTGCGCGACGAGGTGGCCGCGTTGCTACGCGGCTGCGACAACGTCCTGCGGCCCGGGGCGGGTTTCGAGGCGGTGCACCTCCAGCGCACCTTCACCGTGCAGAGCACCGAACTGCTCCTGGCGGGGCTGGCCGGCCCCCTGACCGAGCGCATCCACGCCGAAGCCCCGCACGTGGACGTGGTGTTCCTGCCCGAGGCGGTCGAGGGCGGGCCCGCGCTGCGGCTGGGCACGGTCGACGTCGAACTGGGCGTCCTCGGACACCTCGATCCGGAGATCCGCACCCGGAGCATCGCCCGGGCGCACCTGGTCGGCGTGGCCCGCGCCGGCCATCCCCTCTTCGACGGGCCGATCGACGCCCGCCGGTTCGCCGCGGCCGCGCACATCGGCATCTCCCGGCTGGGCAAGCGGTCCGGGCCCATCGACAGCGCCCTGGCCGTACACGGGCTGCGGCGCCGGGTCGCGGTCGTCGTCCCCAGTCACACCAGCGCGATGATGCTGGCCAGGGACACCGACCTCGTCGCGCTCACGCTGGCCGACTGGCTGTCGGGGACGGTCGCCGCGCTGGGGCTGCGGACGTTCCCCGTCCCGCTCGACCTGGCCCCGGTCGAGTTCGGCATGGCCTGGCACCCGCGCAACGCCGCCGACCCGGGCCACCGCTGGTTCCGCGACCACCTGGCGGCCTCGGCACGGGCCCTGTCGGGTACGGAACAGGCGGCGACTCCTGCCAGGGTGGTAGAACCGTGACCAGACCCTGGACCAGCAGCCCCGGCCGACGCCCCGACCGGTGACCCCGCCGGCGGGCCCCATCCCCGACCCGCACCACCAGCGAGACGCCCCGACCTCATGACCTCCCGCATCCTCGTCACCGGCGGAGCCGGCTTCATCGGTTCCGCGTACGTCCGTGCCCTGCTCGGCCCCTCGGGCCCGCCCGGCGTCACGGTCACCGTGCTGGACAAGCTCACCTACGCCGGCAGCCTCACCCGCCTTGACCAGGTGCGCACCCACCCCGGCTACGTCTTCGTGCACGGCGACGTGTGCGACGCGCCGACCGTGCGGCGTCTTGCGGCCGGGCACGACGAGATCGTGCACTTCGCGGCCGAGTCGCATGTGGACCGCTCCATCGAGGACGGCTCGGGATTCACCCTCACCAACGTCGTCGGCACCCAGGTGCTGCTGGACGCGGCGCTGCGGCACGGGGTGCGCACCTTCGTTCAGATCTCCACGGACGAGGTGTACGGCTCGGTCCCCGAGGGCGCCGCCCGCGAGCAGGACCCGCTGCGCCCCAGCTCGCCGTACGCCGCCTCCAAGGCCGCGGCCGACCTGATCGCGCTCGCCCACCACCGCACCCACGGCCTGGACGTCCGGGTGACCCGCTGCACGAACAACTTCGGCCCGTACCAGCACCCGGAGAAGGCGATCCCGCGGTTCGTGGCCACCCTGCTGACCGGCGGCCGCCTGCCGGTGTACGGCGACGGACTGCAGGTACGTGACTGGCTGCACGTGGACGACCACGTCCGCGCGGTCGAACTGGTGCGTACGGGGGGCCGGCCCGGCGAGGTCTACAACGTCGGCGGCGGCACCGCGCTCACCAACCTGGAGCTCGCCGGACGCCTGCTGGACTGGTGCGGCGCGGGCCCGGACCGCATCGAGCACGTCACCGACCGCAAGGGCCACGACCGCCGCTACGCGGTCGACGACGGCAAGATCACCGCCGAGCTGGGCTACCGCCCGCGCACCGCCTTCGCCCCGGCCCTGACCGCCACGGCGGACTGGTACCGCGCCCACCGCGACTGGTGGGAGCCCCTGTTCGCCGCCCGGTGAGCGCCGGGGCGTTCGCGCCTCAGCCGCGGTGCGGCGCCGTGTTCGCTCCAGGTCGCCAGCACCGCAGTGCCCCGCCGTGCGGCGGCACGGGCCGCTGCCGGTGACGGTCTGCGCGCCCCCGGGGGGGCGAGAGCCGCCCGGTCTCCATCGTTCGGTGTCCATCCCCGGACCGCAACCGGCCCCGTCCCGCCCGCACTCCGCCGCCGTCCGGCCGGCGACCTGCCGTCGACGCGCCACGATCTCGGTAACAGCTGTTACCATCGGCGTATGGCCAAGACACAGCTGGGTGCGCGCGTCGACGACGAGATCGCGGAACTGGCCCGGGCGCGGGCCAAGGACCGCGGCCTGAGCCTCGGCGACTACATCGCCTCTCTGGTGCGCGACGACGCCGACGGGATGCGGCAGCGTGGCCTGGACGCCGCACAGCGCTTCCTCGCCGAACACCAGGACCTCTTCGACGAGGCCGAGGACGCCGGCCGCCGCTCGCCGGGAGCGCATGCCGCCTGATGGACCTGTACATCGACGTCCCCTGGATCCTCCAGGTCGCCGAACTCGCCGGCGCCGGCGACCCCGCCCCCGACGACTACGGGGTGCCCGTCGCCGCCGTCGCCTGCCACCGGGCCGAAGTGCTCGAACAACCCGTCTACGACGGCCCGTTCACCCGCGCCGCCGCCCTGGTGCACATCCTCGGCCGCTGTCGCTGGCTGGAGCGTTCCAACATGGCCGTCGCCGCGGCCACGGGTGTGATGTACCTGGAGGCCTCCGGCATCCCGGTCGAACCCGCCCGCGAGGACGCGGTCGCCCTGCGCGACCTGCTGCGCGACCCCGCCTGCACCGCCGCACGGATCGCGGCCCTCCTGCGCACCTGGCCGAACACCGCCTGAAGTGCGTCGCCAGACGGGGCGGGAGTCGGGTCGGTACGCGACCAGTTAGTAGCCATAGCTACTATAGCCATGTACGGTATTTCTCATGAGCAAGGGTTCACCGGGCCCCACGCCCGGCTTTCTGGTGTGGCGGCTCGCCAACAAGTGGCGGGTCGCGGTCGACCGAGCGGTCGCCCCGCTCGGCCTCACCCACGCGCAGTACTCGCTGGTCGCGTCGCTGTACGGCATGCAGCGCGCCGGCGAACGGCCCAGCCAGCGCCGGCTCGCCGACCACACCGGCCTGGAGGCGCTGTACGTCTCCAAGCTGGCGCGCGCCCTGGAGTCGGCCGGACTGGTCGAACGGGTCCGCGACCCCCGCGACCCGCGCGCGGTGCAGGTCGCCCTCAGCGAGCGGGGCCGGGTCGTCACCCGCCAGGCCATCGAGGTGGTCCAGGGACTGCTGGAACAGTTGCTGGAACCGCTCGGCGGCCTGGACGACCCGCGGACGCGCGCGTTCACCGACGAACTGACGACCCTGCTCGACGCACCTCTGGCTCCACCCGTACCGCACGACGAGAGCACGAAGGGGACGACACCGCCATGACCACCACACGACCCACCCGCACCGCACCGGGAGCCTCCGCCTCCCGCGCCGCTGCACCCCCCGCCGACGCCCGCGCCCTGGGCCTCGCCCACTACGCCGCCCGCGGCGTCCTGGAGCACTTCCTGGCCCGGCACGGCCTCACCTTCCCGCAGCAGATCGCCCTGCGCACCGCCGTCACCGCCGAGACCCCGCGGACGCGGGACGACCTCGTGGCCGAGGTACGGGGCGTCCTCAAGGCCGACCCGGCCGCCCTCCACGCCACCCTGGACGAACTGGTGGGCCGTGGTCTGCTCGCCGTGACCGGCGCACACCTGCGGCCCACCGGCGCCGGGCGAGAGGCGCTCGCCGCCGTCGCCACGGAGACCGCCCCCGTGAGCGCGCGCATCTGGGGCGGGATACCCGGCGAGGACCTGGCCGCCGCCGGCCGCGTCCTCGCCCTGGTCACCGAACGCGCCGACGCGGAACTGGCGCGGCTGGCGGCCGGGGCGCCCGTCTGACCGCACCGCCGGGCGGGCCGTTCCGGCCGCCCGGCGCACGGGGCGGGGAGCGGGGGCGCAGGGCGTGGCGGCTGCCGTGAACGGAGGAGTCGATGCCGGTTGCGCCGGTGATCTTCGGCTGCGTAGGGTCCCGTGGATGAGCGGACAGACGCAGCCGACGTTCGTGCTGGTGCACGGAGCGTTCTCGAACTCCTTCGCCTTCGCCCCACTCCAGGCCGAACTCGGCCTCCTCGGGCGCCGATCCGTCGCCGTGGACCTGCCCGGCCACGGTTTCCGGGCGACCTTCCCGCGCGCCTACCAGGCCCCGCAGGACCCCGAAGGCCTCGCCGCCGCGCCGGGCTCCCTCAAGGGCGTGACGCTGGCCGACAACGTCACGCACCTGATCGGCGTCCTGGAGCGGGCCAAGCGGAACGGTCCGGTGATCCTCGTCTCCCACAGCCGCGGCGGCGTCACGGCCACCGCCGCGGCCAACGCGCGGCCCGACCTGATCGACCGCCTCGTCTACGTCTCGGCCTGGTGCCCGGTCGAGCTGGACACCGCCGCCTACTACGCCGAGCCGGAGATGGCCGCGGTCGACGCCGGCTCGCTGGCCCTTGCGCTGGCCGGGAAGCCGGCCGAACTCGGCCTGCTGCGGGTCAACTTCCGCACCGCCGACCCGGCCGTGCTCGCCGCGTTCAAGGCGGCGTTCCTCGCCGACGGCACCGACGACGAGTTCCTGGCCTTCCTCAACACCTTCCAGCCCGACGAGAATCTCGACGCGGGCACCTCCGACGACCGCGCGCAGGCGGACACTTGGGGCCGCATCCCCAGGAGCTACGTACGCCTGGCCGACGACGCCAGCCTCCCGCTGGCCCTGCAGGACCGGCTGATCCGCGAGGGCGACGCGCTGACGCCGGACAACCCCTACGACGTCCACACCCTCCGGAGCAGCCATCTGAAGTGGCTGGTCGACCCGGCCCCGGCGGCCCGCGTCCTGTCGGCCGTCGCCGACCTGACCGTCACGTCCGGCTGACGGCTGAGCCCGTCCTAGCACCCCGCCCTGCGCATCTGTCCCGCGTCTGCCCCGACGGCGGGCCGCCGCCCCGGATCCCCGGGCGGCGGGCCGCCGTCACCCCCGGGA